>VSCG01000005.1:0-53834 GCA_047459115.1 Micromonosporaceae bacterium | reverse complement strand
CTGGGGCCGATGTTTACTACCATGAGCACCATCACCATCGCGGTGACCGCGCTCGGCGACCTGGCGGGCCGCCCGCCGGTGCGCCGTGACGGCGCCCGCCCCGGGGACGTGGTGGCGCTGGCCGGCCGGATCGGGTACGCCGCGGCCGGCTACACGGTGCTGTCCCGCGGTTTCCGCTCACCGCGGCTGCTCGTCGAGGCGTACCGGCGGCCGGTCGTGCCGTACCCGGCCGGCCCGCAGGCCGCCCAGCTGGGGGCGACCGCGATGATCGACGTGTCGGACGGGCTGGTCGCCGACCTCGGCCACATCGCGGCGGCCTCCGGGGTGCGCGTTGACGTCGACCGGGACGCCCTCGAGGTGCCCGACACCCTGCACGACACCGCGGCAGCCTTCGCTGTCGACCCGTACTCGTGGATCCTTTCGGGCGGCGAGGACCACGCGCTGGTCGCCACGTTCCCCGCCGGGGTCACCCTGCCCGCGCAGTGGCGGGTGATCGGCCGGGTGACCGACGGCAGCGGGGTGACCGTGAACGGCGAGCCCTACCGGGCCCGTCCCGGCTGGGAGCACTTCCGCTGAGCAGCACGCCCGCGCGAGGTCGTACCCTTGCCCGACGTGGACGACATCGAGATCCGCCCGAAGCGCTACGACTCGGCGGTGGCGCAGGCGCTGGTGGCGGCCGCCCTGGCCGATCTGGGCGAGCGGTACGGCGGCGAGGGTGACGAGACGCCGGTGGCGGCGACTGAGTTCGACCCGCCGAACGGGGTGTTCCTGGTGGCGTACGCCGACGGCGTGCCGGCCGGGTGCGGCGGCTGGCGGTCGCACGGCGACGACGGGGAGACGGCCGAGATCAAGCGGATGTACGTGGCGCCCGAGGCGCGGCGGCGGGGGATCGCGCGGCGGCTGCTCGCGGCGTTGGAGGACTCGGCGCGTGCGGCCGGCCGGCGCCGGATCATCCTGGAGACGGGGGACCAGCAGCCGGAGGCCATCAAGCTGTACGAGACGGCCGGGTACGAGCGGATCGAGAACTTCGGCTTCTACCGGGACTCGCCGAACTGCATCTCATTCGGCCGACGACTCTAGAGGAATGCGGCATTTTCAGGGAAAGTGTCGCTAGTTGATCTCCTAGGACGGTACTTTCCCTGAAAATGCGGCGCTATCAGGCGTCAGGCGCGGACGACCTTGCCGGCCTTCAGACACGACGTGCAGACCCGCATCTTGCGGGTGGTGCCCCCACCGGCGGGGGTACGCACCGTCTGGATGTTGGGGTTCCAGCGGCGGTTGGTGCGCCGGTGCGAGTGGGACACGTTGTGCCCGAAGCCGGGCTTCTTGCCACAGACATCGCACACGGTAGCCACGGGACACTCCTGGAATTCCGGTCGTGAAGCCGCCCGGGGGCGCCCGGGCAACCCCGCCAGACTACCTGACCTGGCCGGTGGCCGGCCAACCGGGCACCCGCGGGCGCGCCGGGCTGCCCGAGGTGCGCAACGACGTGTGGCGCGGGTCGCAGTCACGTCGCACCCCGGCGGCTCGTCCGACAGGTATGACCATGAGAGTGTTGCTCGCCGGCGCCACCGGCGCCGTCGGACGCCCGCTGACCCGTCAACTCCTGGCAGCCGGGCACGAGGTGCTCGCCCTGACTCGCAGCGCGGCCGGGGCCCGTGAGTTGCGGCGGTCCGGGGCGATCCCGGTCGTCGCCGACGCCCTGGACGCCGGCGCCCTGCTGCGGGCGCTCGACGGGCAGCGCGCCGACGCCGTGATCCACCAACTGACCGCGCTGAAGCGGATGCCGCTCACCCTGCGCGGCATGTCGGCCACCAACACGCTGCGCACCCGCGGCACCGCCAACCTGCTCGCCGCCGCCCGCGCCGTCGGTGCCCGCCGGTTCGTCACCCAGTCGATCGTGCTCGGTTACGGGTACCGCGACCACGGCGAGCGGATGCTCACCGAGGCGGACCCGTTCGGTGTGCCGGAGCGCGGGCCGACCCGGGCGGTGGTCGAGGCCCTGGCCGACAACGAGCGCCAGGTGTTCGAGGCCGACGGCATCGCGGGCGTCGCCCTGCGGTACGGCCTGTTCTACGGGCCCGGGACCACCGACCTCGCCGGGATGCTGCGCCGGCGCATGTTCCCGGTGCCCGTCGGCGGTGGCGGGGCGATGTCGTGGATCTACATCGAGGACGCCGCGTCCGCGGCCGTGGCCGCGCTGCACCGGGGGCGCCCCGGCGCGGCGTACAACATCGTCGACGACGAGCCGGTGCGGTGGGGCGAGTTCCTGGACGCGGCCGCGGCGGCCTTCGGCGTGCCGCGCCCGTCGCGCGTGCCGGCCTGGCTGCTGCGCCCGATGTCGTACGGCCACTCCACGATGACCGCCTCGATCCGTGCCTCGAACGCCAGGGCGCGCGACGAGCTGGGCTGGGCGCCGGCGGTGCCGACCTACCGGGACGGGCTGCGGCGCATGACGGCCGATGCCGTACCCCGCCAGTAGGCTTTCGCGGTGTGCTGGACAGTCTCGACGCCGCCGCGGCCCGCCGCTGGTGCGCGCTCGGGCTGGACGCGTTGCGCCGCCACCAGCGCGAGATCGACGAGCTGAACGTCTACCCGGTGCCCGATGGTGACACCGGCACCAACCTGGTGCTCACCCTGACCTCGGCCTGGCAGGCGCTCGCCAGCCGCGAGCCGGTGGCGGGCGCCGCCGGCCAGGCGCCACCAGAGCCGGCGCCGCCCGGGGACGCGCTCGCGCTCATGGCGCGCGGTGCGCTGCTCGGCGCCCGGGGCAACTCCGGCGTGATCGTCTCGCAGATCCTGCGCGGCCTGGCCGACGCGCTGCACGGCGCCACCACGGTGGACGGGCCGACGCTGGCGCACGCGCTGCACCGGGCCGCGACGGCGGCGTACGCGGCGGTGGCCGAGCCGGTGGAGGGGACGATCCTCACGGTAATGGCGGCGAGCGCCGAGGCCGCGAGCCGGGCGGCCGGGGACCTGGCGTCGGTGACCCGGGCCGCGGCGCTCGGGGCGGCCGAGGCGCTGGCCCGCACCCCCGAGCAGTTGCCGGTGCTGGCCCGCGCGGGTGTCGTGGACGCCGGCGGACGCGGTCTCGTCGTGCTCCTCGACGCGCTCGTCCAGGTGGTCACCGGCGAGGCCGGCCCGGCCGTGCCCATGCCGCCCCCAGGCCCGCGCGCCCCCGTCGCCGCCCCGGTCGCCGCGGTCCGGGAGAGCGGCTCGGAGGCGTACGCCTACGAGGTGCAGTACCTGCTCGACGCGACCGAGGGCGCGGTCGGCCGCCTGCGCGCGGTGCTCGCCGGGCTCGGGGATTCGCTGGTGATCGTGGGCTCGGGCGAGGGCGACCGCAGCGGCGGCGACGACCGCGACGGCGTGCGGACCTGGAACGTGCACGTGCACGTCAACGACATCGGCGCCGCGATCGAGGCCGGGGTGGAGGCGGGCCGGCCCCACCGCATCTCGGTGACCCGCTTCGCCGACGCCGCCCCGGCCGTCCGTACCGCGGACACCCGCTCCGCCGTGGTGGTCGCTCCCGGCCGTGGCCTTGCCGACCTGTTCGCCGCCGAGGGCGCCACCGCCGTGGGCGCCCGACCGTCCACTGCGGAGGTCCTGGAGGCGGTACGGGCGACCGGCGCGGGGCACGTCGTCGTGCTGCCGAACGATCCGGACAGTCACGCCGTGGCCCGGGCGGCGGCCGAGGAGGCGGCGGGCGAGGGGATCGTGGTGCGCGTGGTGCCCACCCGTTGCCCGGTGCAGGCGCTCGCGGCGCTGGCGGTACGCGACCGCGCCCGGCCGTTCGAGGACGACGTGATCGCCATGGCGGAGGCGGCCGGCGCGTGCCGGTACGCCGAGGTGACGGTGGCCGGGCGCGAGGCGCTCACCCTCGCCGGCCGTTGCGAGCCGGGCGACATCCTGGCGCTCGTGGAGGGCGAGGTGAACCTCATCGGCAAGGACCTCGTGCAGACCTGCCGGGACCTGCTGGACCGGCTGCTCGCCACCGGCGGCGAGCTGGTCACGCTCGTGATCGGCGCCGACGGCCCGGACGGGCTCGCCGACGCGCTGACCGGGCACCTGGCGCGGGCGTGGCCGTACGTCGAGGTGCACGTGTACGTCGGCGGGCAGCCGCACTACCCGTTGCTGGTGGGTGTCGAATGAACACGATGGACACCCCGCTGCGCAGGGTGGTGGGGGCGAACACGGCGAAGGTTCTCGCCGAGGAGCTCGGCCTGCACACGGTCGGGGACCTGCTCTACCACTTCCCCCGTCGCTACGAGAAGCGCGGCGAGCACACCGACATCCGCTCGCTGACCGTCGGGGAGCAGGCGACCGTGCTCGCCCAGGTGAAGTCGGCGACCGTCAAGCCGATGCGGGACCGGCGCAACAGCCGGGTCGAGGCGGTGGTCGCCGACGGCGCCGGCGGGGAGCTCACCCTCACGTTCTTCGGCCGCAGGCAGGCGTGGCGGGTGGGCCACCTGCGCCCCGGGCGGTGGGGCCTGTTCGCCGGCAAGGTGAGCTACTTCGGACGCACCCTGCAGCTCACCCACCCCGAGTACGTGTTGTTCGGCGAGGGTGACGACGCCGCCGAGGAGATCGAGGAGTTCGCCGGGGCGCTCATCCCGGTCTACCCGGCCGTGGCGAAGCTGCCCACCTGGAAGATCGCCAACTGCGTGCGGATCGTGCTCGACACCCTCGCGCCCCCGGCCGATCCGCTGCCCGCCACACTCCGCGCCGAGCGGCGCCTGGTCGAACTTGACACGGCGCTGCGCGAGATCCACCGGCCGTCCTCGCCCGAGGCGCTCGCCGCCGCTCGCCGTCGGCTGAAGTGGGACGAGGCGTTCGCCGTACAGGTGACCCTGGTGCAGCGCAAGCTGCGGGCCGCGGCGTGGCCGGCGGTGCCCCGTCCGCGCCGGCCAGGCGGTCTGCTCGACGCGTTCGACGCGGCGCTGCCGTACCAGCTCACCGACGGCCAGCGGAAGGTCGGGGAGCAGATCGCCGCGGACCTGGCCACCGCGCACCCGATGCACCGCCTGCTGCAGGGTGAGGTCGGCTCGGGCAAGACGGTCTGCGCGCTGCGAGCGATGCTGCAGGTGGTCGACGCGGGCGGCCAGGCCGCTCTGCTCGCCCCGACCGAGGTGCTCGCCGCCCAGCACCACCGCAGCCTGCTCGACCTGCTCGGGCCGCTCGGCCGGGCCGGTGAGCTGGGCGCCGCCGAGACCGCGACGAGGGTCACCCTGCTCACCGGGTCGCTCGGCGCCGCCGCCCGCCGGCGTGCGCTTGCGGAGGCGGCGGACGGCACCGCTGGCATCGTGGTGGGCACGCACGCCCTGCTGCACTCCGGCGTCGACTTCCGCGACCTCGGGCTGGTGGTCGTCGACGAGCAGCACCGGTTCGGGGTGGAGCAGCGCGACGCGCTGCGGGCCAAGGCCGCACACCCGCCGCACGTGCTCGTGATGACCGCCACCCCGATCCCACGCACCGTCGCCATGACCGTATACGGCGACCTGGAGGTCTCCACGCTGTCCGAACTGCCCCGCGGGCGCTCGCCGATCGCGACCCACGTCGTACCGGCGGTGGAGAAGCCCGCGTTCCTCGACCGCGCGTGGCGGCGGCTGCGCGAGGAGGTCGAGGCCGGCCATCAGGCGTACGTGGTGTGCCCGCGCGTCGGTGACGCCGAGCCGTCGGCCGAGGACGACGTGGCGTCCGCATCGGACAACGGGCGGCGTCCGCCACTGGCGGTCACCGAGGTGGCCCCGATGCTCGCGGAGGGGCCCCTGAATGGGCTGCGCATGGGCGTGCTGCACGGCCGGCTGCCCGCCGACGCCAAGGATGAGGTGATGCGCTCGTTCGCGGCCGGCGGGCTGGACGTGCTGGTGGCGACGACCGTGGTCGAGGTCGGCGTGGACGTGCCGAACGCGACCGTGATGATCGTGCTCGACGCGGACCGCTTCGGGGTCTCACAGCTGCACCAGTTGCGCGGCCGGGTGGGCCGGGGCAGCGCGCCGGGGCTGTGCCTGCTGGTCACCGAGGCCCCGGCCGGCACGCCGGCCCGCCAGCGGCTGGACGCGGTCGCCTCGACCGGCGACGGGTTCCGGCTCGCCGAGTTCGACCTCGAGCAGCGGCGGGAGGGCGACGTGCTGGGCGCCACCCAGTCGGGGCGCCGTTCGCACCTGCGGCTGCTGTCGCTGCTGCACGACGCGAAGCTGATCGCCGAGGCCCGGGCCGCGGCGATCGCGCTGGTGTCGGCGGATCCGCATCTGGAGCGCCATCCGCAGTTGGCTGCCGCGGTCGCCACGCTGGTCGACCAGGAGCGCGCCGAGTACCTGGAGAAGGGCTGAGCCTTCGGTTCCCCGGTCGCCGGCGGAAGACCATCTACTGTGGAGCTGCCGGCGCGGTGGCATGGACACCACGCCTTGCCGGTAAGCGACCAAGCGTCCGGCCGTGGCGGTCGAACGCCTACGGTACGGGGATGCCGCGACACGGGGGTCACCATCAACAACCAGCCACCGGCTGAACTCCAACTGCGGATCGAGCCCATTGACGGGTCGCCCGCATTCGAAGGAGAGAAGCGGGTCACCGTCCCCCGGATCAACCCACCGCGCCCGGGCGAGCGCTATCCGGTCTGGTTCGACCGCGCCGACCGTACGGTCTTCGCCATCGGCCTCGCTCCCGGCGAGAGTCCGACGCCCGAGGTGCGCGGCCTGTTCGAGTTGGCGCAGCACGGCGACGCGGCGCGACCGTCCGAGCCCGCGGGCCAGGTGCCTGGCGAGGACCCGTTGAACCGCCTGATGAAGCTCAACGAGTTGCGCTTGGCCGGCGCGCTCAGCGAGGCGGAGTTCGCCGACCTGAAAGCCAGGATCATGAAAGATGCGGAGTGAGCCGGCACGGATCGGACGCCGGCGGTAGCCGGCGTCGATCGGCGTCGCCGTCAAGGCTGGTAGCTGACGGCCAGCCATTCGATGCGATTGCCACGGCCGCGGCGATCCGCCGCGTGGCGGCAGCGGTCAACACCAGGCCGGCACACCGGAGAATTTCTTGGCACAGGAGAGGTAGGGCGGCCCGCCGAGTGCCGGCGGGCCGCCCCAACGGAGTCTCGGGACTCAGGCGACGAAGCGGATGCGGCGTCGCCGGGCGACGAAGAACAGCGCCGCCCCGACGCCGAGGAGGCCGAGCGCGCCCGCAGCGATGGCACCCGCCTGGACGCCGGTCACGGGCAGGCTGTCACAGTTGGCCGGCGCGGCCCGTTCGTTGGTGGCCACCACGGCGTCCTGCGCTCCCTCGGTGACCGTGATCTCGGCCGCGTTGGCCGCGGGCACGGCCACCTCGGCCTGCTCGCCGGGGGCGACGGTCTTCTGCTCGGAGAAACCGTCCTTGCCCGTCACCGTGAACGCCGCGGGCGCCGTGGCGTCCTCGGCGTTGGTGAGGATGACGGTCACGGTCATGTCGCACGACGTCTTGAACTCGGCCGCGGGCTTGGCCTCCTTGGGCGTCTCCTTGGCGCACTCGTCCTTGAAGTACACCTTGCCCTGCGCCTTCGCCGTCACCGGCTTCTTGCGGTCCCACTTCGCGTGCACGGTGAGGCTCGCCATGTCCTTGTCCGCCGAGACCCGCTGCACGCCGGTCAGCACGCCCGCGCCCTTCTTGGGCAGGACGGCCCCTTCGGCGATATTCGTGATCGTCGTGCCCGCTGGCGCGAGCTCCACCTTGGTGACCTTGGCTTCGAGATCGCGTTCGGAGTTGCCGACCGTCCAGGTGACCACCCAGTCGCCGGTCGCGGTGTCGCACACGGCCTCGCCCTTGACGATCGGGTGGTGAGCACTGGCAGGGCTTGCGAGAGCCAGCGTGGCGGCGGCGCCGACGAAGGCGGCGGCGGTGACGGCGGCCAACCGGCGCGGAGAAAGACGATTGCGTGTCACACGTACTCCTGTGAGGGGTCGGTGCAGGGGGTGCGGCGCGGGAGGACTCGATGCGGCCCCCCGCCGGACATTGCGACAAAGCGCAACAGCGCCCGACCATAAGGGACGACCTGTCTGGTATCGAAGTCCATGCGGTGCCCGATACCGAATCGTTACAGTAGAGGTTCGTGGTGCTCGTGGGGTCTGAGTGGTTGCGGATCGAGGGCGGGGACGTAGCGTCGGCCGGCGATCGCCTAGCGTGACCGTGTGACCAGAATCGTGGCCGGAACGCTGGGGGGGCGTCGGATCGCCGTGCCGGCCAGCGCGCACGCCCGGCCGACCACAGAGCGGGTACGCGAGGCGCTGTTCTCCACGCTGGAGAGCCTGACCGACCTCGACGGCGCCCGGTTCGCCGACCTGTACGCGGGCTCCGGCGCGGTCGCCCTCGAGGCGCTGTCCCGTGGGGCCGCCCACGCGCTGCTGGTCGAATCAGACCCCAAGGCCGCCCGGGTGATCCGCGGCAACATCGCGGCCCTCGACATCGGGGTACGGGCCACGGTGGTGACCGGAAAGGTCGCGGGTGTGCTGGCCGGCGGGCCGCCAGATGGTCAGCCGTACCACATCGTCTTCGCCGATCCGCCGTACGCCGTGTCCGAGGGGGAGCTGAACGGGCTGCTCGCGCTGCTGGTCGACGGCGGTTGGCTGGCGGCCGACGCCGTCGTGGCGGTGGAGCGCTCCCGCCGCGCCCCGGCGCCCGGCGTGCCAGGAATCACAGAGATTCGCAGCCGCCGTTACGGCGACACGATCCTTTGGTACGGTCGCCGCTCATGAACGCAGCGAGGCGTGCCGTCTGTCCCGGGTCGTTCGACCCTGCGACGAACGCCCACCTGGACGTCATCGGTCGGGCGAGCCGCCTGTTCGATGAGGTCATCGTCGCCGTGCTGATCAACCCGGCGAAGTCCGGCCTGTTCACGATCGACGAGCGCGTCGAGATGCTGCGTGAGGCCACCGCCGGCTATCCGAACGTCACCGTCGAGTCGTTCCGCGGCCTGCTGGTCGACTTCTGCCGGAACCGGAACGCGAACGTCGTGGTGAAAGGGCTGCGGGCGGTCAGCGACTTCGACTACGAGCTGCAGATGGCCCAGATGAACGTGGGGCTCGCCGGCGTGGAGACCCTGTTCGTGGCCACCAACCCGCTCTACTCCTTCCTGTCGTCCAGTCTGGTCAAGGACGTGGCGAAGTGGGGCGGGGACGTGTCGGCGCACGTGCCGGAGCTCGTGGCGCTGCGGCTGGCCGAGCGGCTGCGCCCGAGCGGTGCCGGCGAGGAGGCGCGGCCTGACTCGTAGCCGCCGGCCGAGGCGGGCCGCGAGAGGCGGCAGGCGACGCGCCGTACGGCTGATCCAGCAAGGGACGGGCGGCCGTGACGCATCATGGTTCCGGCCGGCATCATAATTGCGGCCGCAGCCAGATTCGGGCCGCAGGAGGGCCCGGGCCGCACTGCGCGGCCGGTCACGACAGGGAGCCGCCGTGGATCCGTTCGAGCGCATCGACGAGATCATCGCCATGGTGGAGGGCGCGCGTTCGGTGCCGATGTCGCGCAACTGCATGATCGACCGGGCCGAACTGATCGCCGCGCTGCAGGAGTTGCGCGACGAACTGCCCGTGGAGTTGCGCCGGGCCGCGGCGCTGCTCGCGGAGCGCGACAGCATCCTGGAGACGGGCCGCAGCGAGGCCGAACGGATCATCCGGGAGGGCGAGGCCGAGCACGCCCGGCTCGTGTCCGAAAACGAGATCACAGTCTCGGCCCAGCACGAGGCGAACCGGCTCATCGCGGAGGCGCGCGCCGAGACGCAGCGGCTGCGCGAGGAGGTCGACGACTACGTGGACACCGCGCTCGCCAACTTCGAGCAGTTCCTCACCCGGGCACTCGCCTCGATCGAGCGTGGGCGGGACAAGATGCACGCGCTGCGGGAAATCGGCACGTTCGTCCCGGACGAGACCGAACGCCGGTTGCCGCACTGATCCGCCGGTTCGCCGCATGCAGACGGGTCTCCATACCCCTGTTCCGGTGTTCTGACCAGGTGAGCCGATCACCGACACCGGTCGGCGCCGACCCGGCCCCTGGTAAGCTGACACGTCGGCCTCTCCTGGCCGGAGTCCAACCATGAGTGATCAACCGCGAGCACACCTCGATCCCCGATCGCCCCTGGTCCTCGACACGCGGGACCTGCCACGGCGTCCGGGCTCGATGCGTGCTGTGGAGCGGACGGTCAGCGCACCGGAGGACCTCGGCCTGGAGCTGATCGGGGTGCCGCAGGGGGAACCCGTGCGCCTCGACCTTCGGCTCGAGTCGGTCTCCGAGGGCGTGCTCGTCTCGGGGACCATCACCGCGCCGATCGTCGGGGAGTGCGGGCGCTGCCTGCGCCCGATCCGCGACACACTGGTGGTCAACCTCCAGGAGCTGTACGCCTACGAGCACAGCGTGACGGACGAGACCACCGAAGAGGACGAGGTGGGCCGGATGCAGGGCGACCTGATCGACCTGGAGCCGGCGCTGCGGGACGCGGTGGTGCTCGCGCTGCCGAACCACCCGCTGTGCCGTGAGGATTGTCCAGGGCTGTGTCCCGGGTGCGGGGTGCACTGGGACGAACTGCCCACAGGGCACGCCCACGAGCAGGTAGACCCGCGCTGGTCGGCGCTGATGAAACTGGCCGGTCCGCAAGCCGGCCCCGGCCCCGAGCCGCCCGGCTGATCAGAACAGCGTCCAGCGGCCCGAATCAGGAGAAAGCTCGGGCCGCCAGTGGGCGTAGCGTGGAGTGAAGCCCACGGTCAAGCGGCCCGAATCAGGAGGAAACTGTGGCTGTCCCCAAGCGCAAAGTGTCCCGCAGCAACACCCGTCACCGCCGGGCGCAGTGGAAGGCTGCGGCCACGGTGACGATGCCGTGCCCGACGTGCCGCTCGCCGAAGCTGCCGCACACGGCGTGCCAGGTCTGCGGCACCTACAACGGCCGCCAGATTCTCGAGGTCTGACGCTGACGCGATCCGCGCTGACCACCGTGCGGATCGCCGTCGACCTCCTCGGCGGGGATCAGGCCCCCGCCGTCGTGGTTGACGGCGCTCTGCTCGCGTGCCGCGCCGACCCCGCGCTGCACCTGCTCCTCGTCGGGCCCGCGCCCGTCGCCGAGGAGGCCCGCGCCGCCTTCCCCGCGCCCGACCGCGCCCGGGTGTCCACCCGCGCGGCCGCCGGTGTCGTGGGCATGGGCGACGCCCCGACGCGGGCCCGGCACGACACGACGGTACGGATCGCCGCCGCCGCGGTCAGCGGCGGGGAAGCGGACGGTTTCGTCTCGGCCGGCGCCAGCGGCGCGGTCGTCACCGCCGCCGCGCTCGCGCTCGGCCGGTGGACGCGCCGCCCCGCGCTCGCGGCCACCGTTCCGTCGCTGACCGGCCCGGTGGTCCTGCTCGACGTGGGCGCCAACCCGGAACCCGAGCCCTCGGTCCTGGTCGCGCACGCCACGCTCGGCGCGGCCTACGCGGCGGTCGTGCACGGTGTCGAGCGGCCCCGCGTGGGCCTGTTGTCCAACGGCGCCGAGGCGGGCCGGGGCGACCAGGTGCGGCTGGCCGCCGCGACCGGGCTTGCGGCCACGCGGCTGCCCGCCGGTGGACGGCACATCGGCAACGTCGAGGGGCACGACGTGCCGCTCGGCGGCCGAGCTGATGTGGTGGTCACCGACGGGTTCACCGGAAACGTCCTGCTCAAGGGCATCGAGGGGGCGTACGCCCTGGCCGGCGGGCGGATGCGGACCGACACCGCGCCGCGGGCGGCGGCGTTGCTCGGAGTGGGCGGCGTCGCCGTCGTCTGCCACGGTGCCGCGAACGGCGCAGATCTGGCGTCCGGGATCGGCCTCGCCGCCCACTTGTGCCGGATCAACGCGATGGCGCGCCTGGCCGCGGCCGCGCGCAACCTGGTGGAGGTCTCGTGACACGGCCCTCGCTGACCCAGTTGCTGGACGCCCTCAAGGTGACGCTCAGCCCGTCGCTGCTGGAACGCGCGCTCACCCACCGGTCGTACGCGTACGAGAACGGCGGCCTGCCCACCAACGAGCGGCTGGAGTTCCTCGGCGACTCGGTGCTCGGGCTGGTCATCACCACGGCGCTGTACCGCGAGCACCCCGAACTGCCCGAGGGTCAACTCGCCAAGCTGCGCGCGAGCGTGGTCAACATGCGCTCACTGGCCGACGTCGCCCGCCGGCTCGGGCCCGTCGGCATCGGGCCGTACCTGCTGCTCGGCAAGGGCGAGGAGGCCACCGGCGGGCGGGAGAAGGCCAGCATCCTCGCGGACACGCTCGAGGCACTGCTCGGGGCGATCTACCTGGAGCACGGGCTGGACACGGCGAGCGAGGTCATCCACCGCCTGTTCGACCCGGTGATGGCCGACGCGGCCCGGCGTGGTGCCGGGCTGGACTGGAAGACCAGCCTGCAGGAGCTCACCGCGACGCTGGGGCTGGGCGTGCCCGATTACCGCGTGCAGGAGGCCGGGCCGGACCACGCGAAGACCTTCACCGCCTGGGTGATCGTGGACGGCCACCGGTACGGCGGGATCGACGGGCGCAGCAAGAAGGAAGCCGAGCAGCGCGCAGCGGAGCAGGCCTGGCGTGATCTTTCAGCCCGCACAGCGGAGGCGTCGAGCCGTACCGCGGAGGCGTGATGGCCACCGAGGGCGGGCTGCTGCGGGATCGGGTCCCCGATCGCCTCGCCGGGCCCGCGGCCCCGCCCGGCCTGCTCGCCGCCGCCGGTGGCTGGGCCGGCATCGGCTCGGCCCTGGCGGTCTTCGCCTCGACCCGGGCGCTGCAGCTCGCGCTGGTGCTGTGGATGCTCCCCGGCGGGCGTAGCCTGCGCGACGCGCTGCTCGCCTGGGACGCCGGCTGGTTCGTTCGGGTCGCGAGCGAGGGCTACCCGACCGGCTACTCCTACGACGAGACCGGGGCGCTGACCGGCAACGGGTTCGCCTTCTTTCCGCTGTACCCGCTGCTGATCCGCGCCGCCACGCTGCCCGGCCTCGCCCCGGAGCACGCCGCCGTCGCCGTGGCGTGGCTGGCCTCGGCCGCCGCCGCGGTGCTCGTCTACCTGCTCGGCACCAGCCTGTACGACCGGCGGGTGGGCCACGCCCTGCTCGTGCTGGTCTGCACGCAGCCGATGTCGGTCGTGCTGTCGCTGGCGTACAGCGAGGGGTTGTTCCTCGCTCTGGTCGCCGGCATGCTGCTCGCCGCGCACCGCGGGGCATGGCCGGCCGCGGGCGCGCTCGGCCTGTCGGCCGCCCTGACCCGCCCCACCGGCGTGGCGGCCGGCATCGCGCTCGCGGTCGCCGCCGTGCTGGCCCTGCGCGGACCCGACCGCCCCACCGGCCGCCGGGCCTGGGTGCCGGTGCTGGCCGCGCTGGCCGCGCTGGCCGGCGGACCCGCGTACCTGCTGTGGGTCGGGCTGCGGGTGGGGGAGCCGGACGCGTGGCTGCGCATCCAGTCCGCCGGATGGGGGACCAGCTTCGACTTCGGCGCGAGCGTCGGGGAGTTCCTGCGCGACACGCTGCGCGCCGGCGAGGGGTTCGTGCCGGTCAGCGTCGCGTGGCTGCTGCTCGCCGCCTTGGTCGCCGCCGGGGTCGCGCTCGCCGCCCGGGTCTGGGCGCCGCTGGCCGTGTACGGCGTGCTCGCACTGGTCCTGGTGTTCGGGCAGGCCGGCTACTACCACTCCAAACCGCGCCTGCTGGTGTGCGTACTGTTGACTCTGGTGCCGGGCGCCGTCGCCGCCGCCCGGGCCCGCCCGGCCACGGCGGCGGTGGCGCTGTCCGCGTTCGCGGCGTTCGGCCTGTGGTACGGCGCCTACCTGCTGACCGTGTGGCCGTACACCATCTGACCGCCCTACCGATCCGGAGGTTGTCGACGGATGCCCGAGTTGCCCGAGGTGGAGACGGTCCGGCAAGGGCTGGTCCCGTGGGTCGTCGGCCGGCGCATCGACACGGTCGAGGTGCGCCACCCGCGGGCGGTCCGTCGGCACCTGCCCGGCGCGGCGCACTTCGCCGCCGCACTGGCCGGCCGCACCGTCGTCGACGTGTGCCGGCGGGGCAAGTACCTGTGGCTGCCGCTGGACAGCGGTGACGCGCTGCTGGGCCACCTGGGCATGTCTGGGCAGTTGCTGGTGCAACCGGCGACCGCGCCGGACGAGGCGCACCTGCGGGTCCGGTTCACGTTCGCCGACCCGGGGCCGCAGTTGCGGTTCGTAGACCAGCGCACGTTCGGGGGCCTCGCGGTGTCCGAGGGTGGGGCGCGGCTGCCCGGTGAGATCGCCCATATCGCTCGGGACCCGTTGGATCCGGACTTCTCCGACGAGGAGTTCGTGGCGGCGCTGCGGCGCCGGCGCACCGAGGTCAAGCGGGCGCTGCTGGACCAGACGCTCGTGTCGGGCGTAGGCAACATCTACGCCGACGAGGCGCTGTGGCGGGCGGGGCTGCACGGGCGGCGGGCGACCGACGCGCTGACCCGTCCCGCCGCACACCGGCTGCTCGGCCATGTGCGGGACGTGCTCGGCGAGGCGATCAAGGCGGGCGGCACGAGCTTCGACGCGCTGTACGTCAACGTCAACGGGGAGAGCGGCTACTTCGACCGGGAACTGCACGTGTACGGGCGCGAGGGCCTGCCGTGCCACCGGTGCGGGACGCCGATCCGCCGCGAGCCGTTCATGAACCGTTCGTCGTATTCGTGTCCGCGCTGCCAGCCGCCTCCCCGCCGGCCGGTGGGCTGAACGCGTTAGGCGGCGCCGAACATCTGGGTCCAGTACGGCGTGCCCCTCGGGTTGTAGGCGAGCCCGACCCCGATCGCGCGTGCCGAGCAGTTGAGGATGTTCCTGCGGTGCCCCGAACTGTCCATCCAGCCGCGCATCACGTCGGTCGGCGTGCGGTAGCCGTACGCGATGTTCTCGCCGATCCACTGGGTGTACCCGGCCCGTCTCGCCCGGTCTCCCGGGCTGCTGCCATCGCGCCCGGTGTGGCTGAAGTAGTTGTTCGCGGCCATGTCCGCGCTGTGGCCGCGTGCCGCGGTCCGCAGACGCTCGTCGGTGCGCACCGGCCCGCAGCCGGCCTTGGCCCGCTCCTGGTTGACCAGCGCGGTCACCTCGTCCTCCAGCCGTTCGACCTGGCTGGTCGCGCGGGTGGGCGACGGCGTGGGCCGAGACGGTGCCGAGGTGGCCGGTGGGCGGGTGGTGGCCGCGGCGGCTGGGCTGGTGGTGGTCGGCGTGGTCGGGTGGGCGGCGGTCGCGGCGGGGGAGCTGGCGGCCGGGCTGCCCGGCAGGCCCGGTGTGGCGGGTGCGGTCGCCGGGGTGTTGGACGCGGCACCGCTGTCCAGTGCGGTGCCGACATCGGTGGGCACCGGGTTGAGCAACTCGTGGCGCAGCAGGGCACCGGCGCCGGCCACCGCGAGCGCGGCGGCGAGCAGCACCGCGGCCGCGTAGGGGCGGGCGGAGGACGGGGCGCGGTGCCGGCCGGTCAGCTCAGGCCTCCCACGGCCGAGAAGTCGGATGCGGTGATCCGCTCGTGTGCCGGCGGGCCGTCGAGCGTTTGCGTGTCATCGACGGTTGGCATGTGGTTGACGGTTGTCATGTCATCGACGGCTGGCAGGTGGTCGACGGCTGGCATCGCAGCGACCTTACGCGGCCGGGCGGATCGGGACAACCCTACACCTAGCTGTGCGAACGGGTGCTCGGAAACTTGACTACGCCGATCGGACGGCGGAGTATAAGAGGCGTCGCCAGTCGCGCCCAACCACGCCCACACACGGCAGCCGGGCCCCGAGCCTGTTCCGCCGCCGCGTGCGGGCGGGTTGTCGCGATGAGTTGGGCGCGCGTTGGCCGGCTCTTCCCGGCAACGCATCACAAGGAGACGATATGGCGAAGGCCCTCTATGGCCACGTGAGCAACGCCCCGGATCGGCGGCTGCTCGACGAGGTCACCAGACTGCGTGCCAGGGTCCAGGCACTGGAGTTCGAGGTCACCCGGCTGCGTGCGGAGAACGATCGGCTCGCCGCGGCCGCTGCCGAGGCGGACGATCTGCTGAGGCTCACCGAACCGGCCCTGACCTGACGCCCGGCGCCGGCCCGTGCCGGTGTCGGACCCGCTCCGAGGCAACAGACCCGACACCCAGACCTATCCAATTGCGCGCCGCCACGACAGTGGCGGCGCGCAATCTTTCGCCCGGTCTCCTTCCCCCCGGGTGGGGGGTCCTTTTCCCGGGGCATCCTGCCCTCCCCGGGCCTTCCCCCAGCCTTGCCCCAACCTCGGGCCTGACCCGCGCAGGGCCTCGCCCCGGCGAGGGTGATCTCACGAACCGCCGTACCCGCGCTACCGGGCCGGCCCGGACCAGCGCGGTACCCTGCGCTGAGGCGGTCGCCTTACGCCCGATTGATCGACTACTCGGAGACCCGTGCATCTGAAGAGCCTGACGGTGAAGGGGTTCAAGTCCTTCGCCTCCGCGACGACCCTGAAGCTCGAGCCGGGCATCACCTGTGTGGTGGGGCCCAACGGCTCGGGCAAGTCCAACGTTGTCGACGCGATCGCCTGGGTGCTGGGCGAACAGGGCGCCAAGGCGCTGCGCGGCGGCAAGATGGAGGACGTGATCTTCGCGGGCACCGCCGGCCGCCCGCCGCTCGGCCGCGCCGAAGTCACGCTGACGATCGACAACACCGACGGTGCGCTGCCGATCGAGTACACCGAGGTCTCCATCACCCGCCGGATGTTCCGCTCGGGCGAGAGCGAGTACGAGATCAACGGCGACACGTGCCGCCTGCTCGACATCCAGGAGCTGCTGTCGGACTCGGGCATCGGGCGCGAGATGCACGTGATCGTCGGGCAGGGGCAGCTCGACACGATCCTGCACGCCAAGCCGGAGGAGCGTCGGGCGTTCATCGAGGAGGCCGCGGGCGTCCTGAAGCACCGCAAGCGCAAGGAGAAGGCGCTGCGGAAGCTGGACGCGATGCAGACGAACCTGAACCGCCTCACCGACCTGACCGCGGAGCTGCGCCGCCAGCTCAAACCGCTCGGCCGGCAGGCCGAGGTGGCCCGGCGGGCAGCCGGCATCCAGGCCGACCTGCGCGACGCCCGGCTGCGCCTGCTCGCCGACGACCTCGCCACCCTGCGCAGCACGCTGGAGAAGGAGATCGCCGACGAGGCCGCGCTGCGGCAGCGACGCGAGCAGGTGGAGCGTGAGCACGCCGAGGTCCAGCGCCGCCTCGCCGACCTGGAGGCGGCGCTCGCGGCCGACGCGCCCGTGCTCGAGGAGGCCCAGCACACCTGGTACCGGCTCTCCGCCCTGCAGGAGCGGATCCGCTCGACGGCCCAGCTCGCCGCGGAGCGGTTGCGCCACCTCGAGGCACCGGTCGAACAGGACCGGCCGGGCCGCGACCCGGAGCGGCTCGCCGCCGAGGCGGAGCAGATCCGCGAGCAGGAGCACGCGCTGCGCGACATGCTCGAGGCCGACCGGGCCCGGCTCGCCGAGGCCACCGAGCGCCGGGCGCAGCTGGAGCGGCAGCTCGCTGCCGCCGAGCGGGCGCTGGTCGCGGCGGTCAAGGCCGTCGCTGAACGGCGGGAAAGCCTGGCCAAGCTGGCCGGGCAGGTGGAGGCCGTGCGGACCCGGGCCACGGCGGCCGCCGACGAGATCGCCCGGCTCACCGCCGCGCACGAGGAGGCCCGGACGCGAGCGGACGCGGCCGAGCAGGCACTCGCCGCGGCACGGGCTGAGGCGAGCGGCGCGGACGCCGGGGACGCCGAGCTCGAAGCCGTCCACGCCGACGCCGTCGCGGCGTACGACGAGGTCAACGCCCGCGCGAAGGCGCTGGCCGACGCGGAGCGGGCAGCGGAGAAGGAGGCCGCCCAGTGGCGGGCGCGCGAGGAGGCGCTCGCGCTGGGACTGCGGCGCAAGGACGGCGCGGGCGCGCTGCTCGCCAAGGCCGACCAGGTGCCGGGGCTGCTCGGCAGCGTCTCGGCGCTGCTGACCGTCGAGCCAGGATGCGAGGCCGCGCTCGCCGCCGCGCTCGGTGGGCTCGCCGACGCGGTGGCCGTCAGCGCCGTCGGCGACGCGGTACGCGCCGTCGAGCTGCTCAAGAGCGACGACGCCGGACGGGCCACGCTGCTCGTGTCCACGGCGGACTCCGGGCCGCCGGCGTTCAAACCCGACCTGCCCCCGGGCGCCCGGTGGGCCCTGGACGTCGTGGGCTGCCCCGCCGAAGTCCGGCCGGCACTGGAGCGGGCCCTGCACGACGTCGTCCTCGTGCCGGATCTCGAGTCCGCCCGCCAGGTCGCCGAGGTGTACCCGGCGCTGCGAGCCGTCACCCCGGACGGCGACGTCATCGGGTCCTTCGTCGCGGCCGGCGGCTCGGGCAAGCAGCCCAGCTACATCGAGGTGCAGGCCGCCGTCGACGAAGCCCGGCAGGCCCGCACCGACGCCGAGCACCGACTGGCCGAGCTGCGTACCCAACTGGCCGATGTCCGGGAGCAGGTCGATGCCGCCAAACAGCGCGTCGAGGCGGCCGTAGCGGCCAAGCGCGCGGCCGAGGGGCAACGCAACGCGGCCGCCCGCCGGCTGGCGGAGCTGGGCGCGGCGGCCAAGTCCGCGCGGGCCGAGGAGCGGCGCCTGGGTGAGGCGCGGGCGCGGGCCGAACAGGCGCGCGAGGAGGGCCTGGCCGGGCTCGCCGAGCTGGAGGAGCAGCTGCGGCTGGCCGAGGCCACGCCGCTGGACGAGGAGCCGGACAGCCACGAGCGCGACGAGCTCGCCGCCGCGCTGCCACAGGCCCGGCAGAACGAGATGGAGGTCCGGCTCGCCGTACGCACCGCGGAGGAGCGGGTCGCGGCGCTGGCCGGGCGGGCGGACTCGCTGGAGCGTCAGGCCGCCGCGGAGCGGGCGGCGCGGGAACGGGCCGCGGCCCGGCGGGCGGCGCGGGCCCGCGGCGCGGCGATCGCCCGCGCGGTGGCGGCCGGGGCGGACGAGGTGCTGTCCCGCATCGCCGTGGCGTTGCACACCGCTGCGGCCACCAGGGACGCGATCGCGGCGGCGCGGTCGGCACGGGAGGCCGAGCTCTCGGAGGTGCGTGGGGCCGCCAAGCGGTTGAGCGCCGAACTGGAGCGGCTGACCAGCGAGGTGCACCGCGACGAGGTGGCGCGCGCCGAGCAGCGGCTGCGGATCGAACAGCTGGAGGCGAAGGCCGCCGAGGACTTCGGGATGGACGTGGAGACCCTGCTCGCGGAGTACGGGCCCGACCAGCTCGTGCCGCCGACGCCGGCGGAGCTCGCGGCGGCCGAGGCGGCGGGCAAGCCCGCGCCCGAGCCGCAGCCCTTCGACCGGGCCACCCAGGAGAAGCGGGCGGCCAAAGCCGAGCGCGAGCTCAACCTGCTGGGCAAGGTGAACCCGCTGGCCCTGGAGGAGTTCGCGGCGCTGGAGGAGCGCTACAAGTTCCTCTCCGACCAGCTGGAGGATCTGAAGAAGACCCGCCGGGACCTGCTGACCGTCGTCAAGGAGGTCGACGACCGGATCCTCGAGGTGTTCGCCAGCGCCTACGCGGACACCGCGCGCGAGTTCGAGGAGGTCTTCCGGGTGCTGTTCCCGGGCGGCGAGGGGCGCCTGGTCCTCACCGACCCGAACGACATGCTCACCACCGGTATCGAGGTGGAGGCCCGCCCGCCCGGCAAGAAGATCAAGCGGCTGTCGTTGCTGTCCGGCGGCGAACGGTCGCTGACCGCCGTCGCGCTGCTGGTGGCGATCTTCCGGGCGCGGCCCAGCCCGTTCTACGTCATGGACGAGGTGGAGGCGGCGCTCGACGACGTGAACCTGGGCCGGCTGCTGACGCTCCTCAAGCAACTGCGCGAGCGCAGCCAGCTGATCGTCATCACCCACCAGAAGCGGACCATGGAGATCGCCGACGCGCTGTACGGCGTGACCATGCGCAACGGGGTCACCGAGGTGATCAGCCAGCGACTGAACACCGCGGACGGCGAGGTGGTCGCGGCATGACCCGGCGCGAGCCCGCCCGGGCCCTGTTGGTCGACCTCGACGGCGTGCTGCGCCGGTGGGACGCGACGGTGACGGCGGCGGTCGAGGAGCGGTACGGGGTGGCGCCCGGCACCGTGCTGGAGACGCTGTTCGAGTGGCCCCGCCTGGTGGCCGCGACGACCGGACAGATCTCCGACGCCGAGTGGCACGAGCAGACCGCGCGGGCGCTGGCCGACCGGCTCGGCGGCGACGCGGCGACGGCCCGGTCGCTGGTCGACGAGTGGCAGGCGTACCGGGGCGCGATCGACGAGGAGGCGCTCGCGTTCGTGCGCGAGGTCCGCGCCGCCGGCCGCCCCGTCGCCCTGGTCACCAACGCCACCGACCGGCTCGGCGCGGACCTCGCCGCGCTCGGCGTGGCCGAGGAGTTCGACGCGGTGGTCAACTCCTTCGAGCTGGGCATCCGCAAGCCGGCCCGGGAGTTCTACCTGGCGGCGAGCGCCGCGGTGGGCGTGCCGCCGAAGGAGTGCCTGGTGGTCGACGACGAGGACCGCATCATCCGGGGCGCCCGGGTGGCCGGGCTGCCGGCGTACCGGTGGAACGGGCCCCGCGACGTGCCCTACCTGCGCGCGGCCCTCGACCTCGGCCCGGCCGCAGGTCGCGATCAAGGTGAGTTCGGGCTGCCGTAGCAGCCGTAGGTCTACTCGGTCGATTCGAGGTGGGTGGGGGCGGCGCGTTCCGCGCCGCCCCCACCCACCCACGCGAGCTCAGCAGACGATCGGCTTGACCCAGGAGCACTCCAGCCCTTCGGGCGCCTCGGGCGCTGGCGGAACCGCCGGCACCGCCGACCGGGTCGCCACGGCCTCGCTTCGGGTGAAGGCGGCCAACGCGACCGCGATCTGGTCCTCGATGTTCTTCACGCTCGACGCGAGGTAGTTGTTCAGCAGGATCGAGAAGGCCAGCACGTGCCCGTCGGCGTCGGTCACGTAGCCCGACAGGCCGCTCACCGAGGTGAGGCTGCCGGTCTTGGCGTGCACGTTGCCGGCGGCCGGCGTGTCCCGCATCCGGCTGCGCAGCGTGCCGCCGACGAACCGGTCGGCGGCGCCGGCGATGGGTAGGGCCGCGTACCAGGTGTCGAACCAGGCCTTGTCGCGCACGGCGGCGAGCAGATCCACGAACTCGCTCGGCGGGATCATGTTCCACCGCGACAGACCGGAGCCGTCCGCCTGGCGCAGTGCCGCCGGGTCCATGCCCACGGTAGCGACGAAGTCGCGGATCGCGGCGAGCCCTGTGGGCCACGTACCCTGCCCCGAAACCGCGCGCCCGATCGCCTTGGTGAGCACCTCGGCGTGCCCGTTGTTGGAGAGCTTGAGGAACGGCACCATCAGTTCGGCCAGCGTCATCGACTGGTGCGAGGCGATCGCGCGCGCGTCCGCGGGTGTGGCGACGCCGAGGCGGGTGCCGCCGACGACCCGTACGCCGTGCCGCTCCAGCGCCCGTCGGAACACGTCGGCGGCGTAGCCGGTGGGTTCCCACACGCTGACCCAGTCGTTGGTCGCCGAGCCGTTGACCGGCACGGTGCCGGTGATCACGATGCGGTTGGTGCCGTGCTCGCGCTCGATGGCGATGGTGTCGGCCCCGCCGCTGTCCACGGTCGTGGCCCGGTTGTCGATCGTCACGTACCGCGTCTCGGGGGTGAGCGTGACCACGGGCCGTGCGCCGGCTGCGGCGCCGGGTCGGACGGTCACGATCACGGTGCCCGCGTCGTAGTCGGTGTCCGGCGCGACGGACAGGGCCGAGACCTGCGCGGCGTAGTAGTAGGGCTCGTCGTCCCACGCCCACTCCCGACCCAGGCGTACCGCGTCGAACCAGGTGTCGTCGGCGACGAGGTCGCCGGTGACGACGCGTACACCGGAGGCGGCCACCTGCGCGGCGAGCGCGTCGTAGTCGGCCGCGAGCATGGTGGGGTCACCGGTGCCGCGCAGGTAGAGGTCGCCGACGAGCGCGCCACCGTGCGGTCTGCCGACCGCACGGACGTCGGTGGTGAACCGGTATTCCGGCCCGAGGATGTCCATCGCGGCGGCGGAGGTGAGCAGCTTGGTGTTGGACGCGGGGAGCAGCCGCCGGTTGCCGTTGCGGTCGTAGAGGGTTTCGCCGGTGGTGGTGTCGCGCACCACGACGGCGGCGTACGAGCCGTCCAGGCGGGAGTCGGCCAGGATCGCGTCCAGCGTGGCGGCGAGCCGGGTGACGGCCGGGTCATCGGGTTGAGCGGTGGCGACCGTGACCGGCGCCCCGGCCACGATCGCGGCGCTCGCGAACAGGGCGAGCGCGAGCGGGCGATTCGGTAGACGTCGACGCATGCGCATATGTTGTCATGAAGGGAACTTGCGGTCCATCCGTTGCAGTCGGGAAGTTTTCGTCACCGACGCGACCGCCGACGGCGCCGGCGGTCCGCTCCCTGAGAGGTGCGGCGTCGCCCGGCCCGCTCACCGTCCCCGACTGCCCGGCGACCGGGACGTTCGTAACGGTTCTCGGTCGGGGTGGCGTTGCTGCCGGTCTGGGTGATGGCGATCGCGGATGTTGCGGCTGCCCGGCTCGGCACGGCCGGCGCGTCTGACAGGATGCGGAGCATGGATTACCTCGTCATCGCACTGGTCATCCTCGCGGTCCTGCTGGTCGCCACGCTCGGTCTGGTGACGCTGCGCCGTCGTCCGGCGCCGCCGCCACCGCCGCCCGCGCCCGAGCGGGTCGAGGTCACGGTGGTCGAGCCCGAGGTGATCGTGACACCGCCGGAAACGGTGGTGGAGGCGCCGCCGGAGGCGGTCGCGCCGCCCGAGGTGGTGGAGGCGCCGCCTGAGGTGGTGGAGGCGCCGCCGGTCCTGGAACGGCCCGAGCCCACCGCCGGCCGGCTCGTGCGGCTGCGGGCCCGGTTGGCCCGGTCGCAGAACCTGCTCGGCAGAGGGCTGCTCGGCCTGCTCGCCCACGACCGCCTCGACGACGAGGCCTGGGAGGAGGTGGAGGACAGCCTGATCGGGGCCGACGTGGGGGTCGAGGCCACCCGCGAGATCGTCGACCGGCTGCGGGAGCGGACGCGGATCCTCGGCACCCGCAGCCAGGCCGAGCTGCGCGGGCTGCTCTCCGAGGAGCTGGTCGCGGCGCTGGACCCGACCATGGACCGGTCGCTGCGGGCGGACCCGGTGGATGGCAAACCGGCGGTGCTGCTGGTGGTCGGGGTGAACGGTTCGGGGAAGACCACCACCTGTGGCAAGATCGCCCGGGTGCTGGTCGCGGACGGGCACAGTGTCGTCCTCGGCGCCGCGGACACGTTCCGGGCCGCCGCCGCCGATCAGCTGGCCACCTGGGCCGAGCGGGTCGGCGCGGAGGTGGTGCGCGGGCCGGAGGGCGCCGATCCGGCCTCGGTGGCGTTCGACGCGGTGCGGCGCGGGGTCGAGGCGGGGGTCGACACGGTGCTGGTGGACACGGCCGGCCGGCTGCAGAACAAGATCGGGCTGATGGACGAGCTGGGCAAGGTCAAGCGGGTCGTGGAGAAGCACGGTCCGGTCGCCGAGACGCTGCTGGTGCTCGACGCGACGACCGGCCAGAACGGGCTGGAGCAGGCGCGCGTGTTCACTGAAGTGGTCAACGTCACGGGTGTGGTGCTGACGAAGCTGGACGGCACGGCCAAGGGCGGGATCGTCATCGCCGTGCAGCGCAAGCTGGGTATTCCCGTCAAACTGGTCGGCCTGGGTGAGGGTCCGGACGATCTGGCGCCTTTCGACCCCGAGCAGTTCGTCGACGCCCTGCTCGGCGCTCCGGCCTAACCTCAGGTGATCCACCCCGTACCGCCCCGGAGGGTGCCCGTGAGACAGCAGGAGATCCCCCTACACGGCGGGAACGTGAGCACGGTCGTGCGGGTCGGCGACACGGTGCGCCGCAACGCCGGCCCCTGGACGCCCGCCGTGCACGCCCTGCTGCGCCACCTCGAGTACGTCGGGTTCACCGGGGCGCCCCGCGCGTTCGGCATCGACGAGCGCGGCCGCGAGGTGCTCTCCTACCTGGAAGGGGAGTGCGGCGAGTACCCGCTCGCCCCGCAGTGGACCACAGACGAGGCGCTGGTCACCGTGGCGACCATGCTGCGCATGTTCCACGACGCGCAGTACGGCTTCCGCCCGCCGCCCGGCGCGGTGTGGCGCTCGTTCGGCCCGCCGCCCCCCGACGCCGAGGTGATCTGTCACCACGACGCCGCCCCGCACAACGTCATCTGGCGCCCCGACGGCACGCTGGCCATGATCGACTTCGACCTCGCCTCGCCCGGCGCCCGCATCTACGATGTCGCGTACGCCGCGTGGACCTGGGTGCCGCTCTTCTCCGACCGCGATTCGTACACGCTGGGCTGGAAGCGCCCGGACCGGCCGCGCCGGCTGCGCCTGTTCGCCGACGCGTACGGCCTGATCCCGCGCGACCGGCACCGTCTGGTGCGCACGATCCGCAAGCGGATCGTCGACCACGTCGAGGGGATCCGCCGGATGGCGGCCGCCGGGGATCCGGCGTTCGTGCGGATCGTCAACAAGGGGCACCTGCGCCGTCCGATGCGGGACCTGCGGGTGCTCGACCACGAGCGGCATCTGCTGGAGTACGCGCTGCGCTGAGCGCGCGGTCGCCTCGTCCCGGTGGGCGTCACACCGTGGAAACACCGTCAACAGCGACGTAACAACCCGTGACGCACCGGAAACCGCGCTGCGCGGTCGTGCGAAACAGCGACGCGGAAAGCTGCGCCCCAGGAACCGACACCGAGGAGGGGCAGCGACATGGAACCACCCACGATCGACACCGGCAACACCGCGTGGTTGCTGGTGTCGACCGCCCTCGTGCTGCTGATGACTCCGGGTCTGGCCTTGTTCTACGGCGGCCTCAACCGGGCCAAGGGCGTCCTGAACATGATGATGATGAGCTTCGCGTCCATCGGACTCATCTCGGTCCTGTGGCTCTGCTACGGGTTCACCGTCGCCTTCGGTGACGACGTGAACGGGGTCTGGGGCGATCTCGGCCAGTACCTGGGTATCAGGACGTTCGTCGACGGCGTCTGGGGCGAGACCGGCATCCCGCTCTACGTGTTCCTGGCGTTCCAGATGATGTTCGCCGTCATCACGGTCGCGCTGATCAGCGGCGCGGTCTCCGACCGGGCGAGGTTCGCCGGCTGGCTGCTGTTCGCCGTCGGCTGGGCCACGCTGGTCTACTTCCCCGTCGCCCACTGGGTCTGGGGCGGCGGTTTCATCGGCGCGGGCATCGGCGCCCTCGACTTCGCCGGCGGCACCGCGGTGCACGTCAACGCGGGCGCGGCCGCGCTCGGCGTGGCGCTGGTGCTCGGCAGGCGGATCGGCTGGCCGAGGGACCGGTTCAGGCCGCACAACGTGCCGATGGTCGCGCTCGGGGCGGCCCTGCTGTGGTTCGGCTGGTTCGGTTTCAACGCCGGCTCCGAGCTCACCGCCGACGCCACGACCGCGATCGCGTTCGTCAACACCCAGGTCGCGACCGCCGCGGCCGTGCTGGGCTGGCTCACCGTGGAGCGGATCCGCGACGGCAAACCGACCATGGTGGGCGCCTCCTCCGGCGCGGTCGCCGGGCTGGTGGCGATCACTCCCGCCTGCGCGTTCGTCGCGCCGTGGGCGGCCGTGCTGCTCGGCCTGGTGGCCGGCGCCGCCTGCGCCCTGGCCGTGAACCTGAAGTACCGGCTCGGCTACGACGACTCGCTCGACGTCGTCGGCGTGCACTTCGTCGGCGGCTGGATCGGCTCGCTGTGGATCGGGCTGTTCGGCTCTGGCGCGGTCAGCTCGCTCGTCACCGACGAGGGCCTGCTCCTCGGCGGCGGACTGGTTGCGCTCGGGCGCCAGGCCGCGGCCAGCGCCATCGTGTCGGTCTACTCGTTCGCGCTGGCGTTCGCGATCGCCTACGTCGTCGAGAAGACCATCGGCTTCCGGGCGACGGTCGAGTCCGAGATCCACGGCATCGACGTCGCCGAGCACGCGGAGAGCGCGTACGACCTGTCCCCGGTCGCGGGCAGCGGCGCGTTCGCCGTCGCCGGCACGAGCGGCGCGGCGGTCGACGGGAAGCCCGCCGCGACCGGGGCGGCGCAACCCGCCGCGACGGCGGTGGCGCGGGCACCGGCCGGCGCGCCACGGATCTGATCCGGTTTCGGTGGGATCGATCATGGGGTTGGCGGCACGACACGCCGCCGCGGTCGCCGCCGATCCCATGATCGACATCGGGGTGGTGGCGGCGTCCTCGCCGCTGCCTGATGACAGCAGCATGGGCGGGCTACCCTTGCGAGGGCCGGCTTTGTGTGCCCGGAGCCGGCTGGCCGCTGACCTGAAACTGACAAATAGGATGTTCCGCCCGTGTTTGACACCTTGAGCGACCGGCTCTCCGGCATCTTCGCGAAGCTGCGCGGCAAGGGCCGCCTCACCGACGCCGACATCGACGCGACCGCTCGGGAGATCCGCCTCGCCCTGCTCGAAGCGGATGTCGCGCTGCCGGTGGTGAAGGCCTTCATCGCGCGGCTGAAGGAGCGGGCGCGCGGGGCCGAGGTGCACCAGGCGCTCAACCCGGCGCAGCAGGTCATCAAGATCGTCCACGAGGAGCTGGTCGAGGTCCTCGGCGGCGAGGCGCGACGTCTGCGGTTCGCCAAGCAGCCGCCCACCGTGATCATGCTCGCCGGCCTGCAGGGCTCCGGTAAGACCACGCTGGCCGGCAAGCTCGCCAAGCACCTGCGCGAGCGCGGGCACCAACCGCTGCTGGTCGCCGCGGACCTGCAGCGCCCCAACGCCGTACAGCAGTTGCAGGTGCTCGGTGAGCGCGCGGGGGTCGAGGTGTACGCCCCGGAGCCCGGCAACGGGGTGGGCGACCCGGTACGGGTGGCCCGCGACTCGATCGGGCACGCCCAGCGGACCATGCGCGACATCGTCATCGTCGACACGGCCGGCCGACTCGGCATCGACGCCGAGATGATGGCGCAGGCCGCCGCCATCCGCGACGCGGTCGACCCGGACGAGGTCCTGTTCGTGATCGACGCGATGGTCGGTCAGGACGCCGTCACCACGGCGGAGGCGTTCCGGGACGGGGTCGGCATCACCGGCGTTGTTCTGTCCAAGCTGGATGGTGACGCCCGGGGCGGCGCGGCGCTGTCCGTGCGGCACGTCACCGGCCAGCCGATCCTGTTCGCGTCGACCGGCGAGAAGCTGGAGGACTTCGACGTCTTCCACCCCGACCGGATGGCCTCGCGGATCCTCGGCATGGGCGACATGCTCACCCTCATCGAGCAGGCGGAGCAGGCGTTCGAGGCCGAGCAGAAGGAGAAGATGACGGCGAAACTGCTCGGTGGCGAGCAGTTCACGCTGGAGGACTTCCTCGAGCAGATCACCGCGCTGCGCCGGATGGGCCCGATCGCGAACGTGCTGGCCATGCTGCCCGGCGCCGGGCAGATGAAGGACCAGCTCGCCGAGTTCGACGACCGGCACTTCGACCGGGTCACCGCGATCATCCGGTCGATGACCCCGCAGGAGCGCACCAACCCGAAGATCCTCAACGGCTCGCGCCGGGCGCGCATCGCCCGCGGCGCCGGCGTGCAGGTCATGGAGGTCAACCAGCTGCTCACCCGCTTCACCGAGGCGCAGAAGATGATGAAGCAGATGAGCGGCATGATGGGCCTGCCGGGGATGCGCCGCAAGGCGACCAAGTCGCCGAAGAACAAGCGCAAGGGGACGAAGGGCGGGCGCGCCCGGGTGGGCGGCGGCCTGCCGGCCCGGCTCCCCGGCGCGGTGCCGCCGGTGCCACCCGGTCTGGACCTGACCGGGCTGCCCGGCGCGGGCGGTTTCAAGGCGCCGAAGCTGGACTTCTCCAAGCTGACCAAGCGGGACGCCGAGAAGTAGGTCGGCATGCCGGATGCGCTGCACGTGCGGGGCGTGGTGCTCCCCGACGACGAGGTACGGGACCTGTGGCTCGTGGGCGACCGGGTGACGTTCGAGCCGGTGCCCGGCGCGCAGACGGTCAGCGACGGCGGCTTCATCCTGCCCGGCCTGGTCGACGCGCACTGCCACATCGGGATCGCCGCGGGTGGGGCGCCCGTGTCCGGGCTGGACCAGGCGCGCTCGCTCGCCGCCGCCGACCGGGACGCCGGGGTCCTCGCCATCCGCGACGCCGGTTCGCCGTACCCGTACCCGGAGCTCGACGACGACCCCGATGTGCCGCGCCTGGCGCGTGCCGGCCGGCATGTCGCGGCGGTCAAGCGCTACCTGCGCGACACCGGCATCGAGGTCGAGGCTCCCGAGGTGGCGGCCACCGTGGCGGCGCAGGCGCGGGCCGGCAACGGCTGGGTGAAGCTGGTCGGCGACTGGATCGACCGCAGCGTGGGCGACCTGGCGCCGTCGTGGGACGCGGCGACGCTGACCGAGGCGGTGGCGGCGGCGCACGCCGCCGGCGCTCGCGTGGCGACCCACACGTTCTCCGAGGAGGCGGTGGAGATCCTGGTCCGGGCCGGCGTCGACTCCGTCGAGCACGGCACCGGGCTGAGCGAGGACCTGATCGACGAGATGGCCCGCCGGGGCACGGCGCTGGTCCCCACCATGATCAACATCGCGACGTTCGGGGAGATCGCGGCCCGGGCAGAGGCGAAGTTCCCCACGTACGCGGCGCACATGCTGCGGCTGCGTGACCGCTTCCCGTCGGTGGTCGCCGCCGCGTACGAGGCCGGGGTGCCGATCTACGTCGGCACCGACGCCGGGGGCGGGATCAGCCACGGCCAGGCGGCCCAGGAGATGCTGCTGCTGCACGAGCGGGCCGGGATGTCCGCGGTCGACGTGCTGCACGCCGCGTCGTGGGGCGCCCGGCAGTGGCTCGGCTTCCCGGGGCTGGTCGAGGGGGGCCTGGCGGACCTGGTCGTCTACGACAGCGACCCGCGCCGGGACCTGCGGGTGGTCACCGCCCCGCGCCGGATCATCCTGCGCGGCCGCGTACGCCGCTAGCGTCGGGTGAAGGTTGGCCAGCCCTTCGATGTGGGCAGGCCCGGCAGTATGCCGTGACTGTCGCCACGTTTCCGACCCCTCGGTTCAGGCACCCTGCCGCAGTGTCGTGCTGGACCGCGTGCATGGTTGTGCATGGTGGTGTACTCTTCGCGCAGACAACGGCGAGATCGTAGCGAACCTTTTCGCCGCGCCCCAGGCAAGAGCTGCCCGCGACCTCACTCCTGAGGCCAGAGTCGGGCATCGGTGTGGGTGCCTCGGCAACATCTGTTGACTTGACAGGGAGCGAGAGCGGGCGGCCCACGCGGCATCTTCGGGGAAAATCCCGGGGCGGCGGGGCGGGAGATAGGATTGCCGCTCATGGCGCGCGTGCTCACTCCCCGGGCGGAGGACTTCCCCCGCTGGTACCAGGACCTGATCGCCAAGGCCGAACTCGCCGACAACGGTCCGGTACGCGGCACCATGGTGATCCGTCCGACCGGCTGGGCGATCTGGGAGCGGATGCAGGGCGAGATGGACGCCCGGATCAAGGCCGCCGGCGCGCAGAACGCGTACTTCCCGGTGTTCATCCCCGAGTCGTACCTGCGCCGTGAGGCCGAGCACGTGGAGGGCTTCTCGCCGGAGCTCGCGGTGGTCACGCACGGCGGCGGCGAGCAGCTCGCCGAGCCGGTCGTGGTCCGCCCCACCAGCGAGACGGTGATCGGCGAGTACATGGCGAAGTGGGTGCAGTCCTACCGCGACCTGCCGCTGCTGCTCAACCAGTGGGCCAACGTCGTGCGCTGGGAGCTTCGGCCCCGGCTGTTCCTGCGCACGTCGGAGTTCCTGTGGCAGGAGGGGCACACGGCGCACGCCACCGAGCAGGACGCGCGCGACTACGCCCGCAAGATCCTGCACGAGGTGTACGAGGACTTCATGGTCTCCGTGCTCGCCATCCCGGTGGTGGTCGGGCGCAAGACCGCGCGGGAGCGCTTCGCCGGGGCGACGAACACGCTGACGCTGGAGGCGATGACCGGCGACGGCAAGGCCCTGCAGATGGGCACCTCGCACGAGCTCGGACAGAACTTCGCCCGCGCCTTCGAGATCGACTACCTCTCCGCCGAGGGCCGTCAGGAGCTGTGCTGGACGACCTCGTGGGGCACCTCGACCCGGATGCTCGGCGGGCTGATCATGGTGCACGGCGACGACAACGGGCTGCGGGTGCCGCCGCGCCTGGCGCCCGTACAGGCGCTGGTCATGGTCGTCAAGGACGGGCCGGGCGTGCTCGAGGCGGCGGCCAAGGTCCGCGACGCCCTGCGCGACGCCGGCGTGCGGGTCGGCTTCGACGACCGGCTGGACACCCCGTTCGGGCGCCGCGCGGTGGACGCCGAGCTCAAGGGCTACCCGGTGCGCGTGGAGATCGGACCGCGCGATCTCGCCGCCGGCAACGTGGTGCTGGTGCGTCGGCGCGACGGGTCCAAGGAGCCGATGCCGGTGGCCGACGTCGTGAGTTCGGTCACCGCCGTCCTCGAGGCCGACCAGCAGGCGCTGTACGACGAGGCGCTGGCGCGCCGGGAGGCGGCGACCGCCGAGGCGTCCACGTTGGAGGAGGCGATCGAGGCGGCGGCGACCGGCTGGGTCCGGGTGCCGTGGGCCGCGGTGGGACCGGAGGGCGAGGCCACCGCGAACGCGGCCGGGGTCTCGGTGCGCTGCCTGGTGCGCCCCGACGGCTCGGTGCCCGAGGCCGGCGACGAGCCCGACCTGGTCGCGATCATGGCGCGCGCCTACTGACGGATGCGCCGCGCCCGGTGACCGGTGGTCTGCCGCCACGGACGAGCCACGACGGCCGGGATGGGGACGGCCCGTGCCATCTGGCACAATGGGTGGCTGGTATCCGGCACGCGCGGGCGCCCTCTACCCCGGCGTGCCTGTCCCACGAGCATCGGCCGCACGATCCCCACCGTGCCGACCGCGCGCTCATCGTTACCCGCAAGCGGGTTCCGTTGCGGCGAAACACACACAGGAGCGAGTACACGTGGCCGTAAAGATCCGGCTCATGCGGATGGGCAAGATCCGCAACCCGCAGTACCGCATCGTCGTCGCCGACGCGCGGACCAAGCGCGACGGCCGAGCGATCGAGCAGCTCGGGATCTACCACCCGAAGGAGGAGCCCTCGCGCATCGAGGTCGACTCCGAGCGGGTGCAGTACTGGCTCTCGGTCGGCGCGCAGCCGAGCGAGCCGGTCCAGCGCATCCTCGAGAAGACCGGTGACTGGCAGAAGTTCAAGGGCCTGCCCGCGCCCGAGCCGCTGAAGGTCGCGCCGCCGCGGCCCGACCGGACCGCGGCGTACGAGCAGGCGGCCAAGGCCGCTGCTGGCCTCGCCGAGCAGGCTGCCGCCAAGACGGCGAAGAAGGCTGAGAAGCCGGAGAAGGCGGAGAAGCCCGAGAAGGCGCAGAAGGCCGAGAAGAAGGCCAAGCCCGAGACGGCTGCCGAGGCCCCGACGGAGGCCCCGGCCACCGAGACCACCGAGGAGCAGGCCGGTGCCGGCGCCGGCGAGCAGGGCTGACGGGGCCCTCCGGCCCGCGCTGGAGCACCTGGTCAAGGGAATCGTCGACCACCCGGAGGACGTACGTGTCCGGATGGTCGACTCGCGCCGCGGCAAGCGTCTCGAGGTCCGGGTGCACCCGGAGGACCTCGGCACGGTGATCGGTCGTGGGGGCCGCACCGCCAAGGCGCTGCGCCAGGTGGTCACGTCGATCGGTGGTCGCGGCGTACGCGTCGAGATCATCGACACGTACTGATGCTGCTCGTCGTCGGGCAGATCATCCGGCCGCACGGTGTCCGCGGCGAGGTGCTCGTGGACGTCCGCACCGATGAGCCTGAGCAGCGGTTCGCCGCCGGGTCGGTGTTGCGCACCGACCCGGCGGCCGCCACTCGGCGCGCCGTGCCGGAGACCCGCGGTGCGCCAGAGCCCCGCGCCGTGCCGGAGACCCTGCGTGTCGAGCAGGCCCGCCCGCACACCGTCGGCGGACTCGGACGGCTCATCGTCGCGTTCGAGGGGGTCCACGACCGCGACGCGGCCGAGGACCTGCGCGGCGTCCTGCTGCAGGTGGACAGCTCCCAGATCCCGCGCAGCGAGGATCCGGACGAGTTCCACGACTACGAACTCGTGGGTCTCGCCGCGGTGAGCCCGCAGGGGGAGATGCTCGGCGAGGTGATCCGCGTCGAGCACGCCCCGGCCAGCGACCTGCTGGTGCTGCGCCGACCGGACGGCCGTACCGCGTTCGTCCCGTTCGTCACGGCGATGGTGCCCGAGGTGGACCTGGCCGGGCGCCGGGTCGTGCTCACCCCGCCGCCGGGTTTGTTCGAGCTCTGACGGCCGGCCACCATGAAGATCGACATCGTCACGATCTTTCCTGACTACTTCGCCCCGCTCGACCTGTCGCTGATCGGCCGGGCACGCCAGGCCGGGCTGCTCGACATCGCCGTGCACGACCTGCGGATGTGGACCCACGACGTGCACCGGACCGTCGACGACACCCCGTACGGGGGTGGGCCCGGGATGGTGATGCGGCCTGAGCCGTGGGGCGAGGCGTTGGACGCGCTCGCCGCGCCGGACGCCGGCGCACCCGGCCCGCGCCTGGTCGTGCCGACCCCGGCCGGTGTGCCGTTCACCCAGCGGCTCGCGTACGAACTCGCCGGTGAGCGGCATCTGATCTTCGCGTGCGGCCGGTACGAGGGCATCGACCAGCGGGTCCTCGATTACGCCGCCACCCGCATGCCGGTGGCCGAGATATCCATCGGCGACTACGTGGTGTTCGGCGGCGAGGTCGCGGTGCTGGTGATCCTAGAGGCCGTCACCCGGCTGATCCCTGGTGTGCTCGGCAACGTGGCCTCCCTGGCCGACGAGTCGCACGCGGCGGGGCTGCTGGAGGCGCCGGTCTACACCAAGCCCGCCGAGTGGCGAGGGCTCGAGGTGCCCGAGATCCTCCGGTCCGGCGACCATGGGCGCATCGCCCGGTGGCGGGAGGAGCAGGCGCTGCGGCGTACCGCCGAGCGGCGGCCCGATCTGCTCGCCGGGCCCGGCGGACGCCAGGCCCCGCGGGAGTCCGGTGCCGCGGGTCCTGCGCCGGGGTGAGCCACCCGAGCCGGGCCCGATTTCGCCCGGCCGCCCCTGATGTGGCAAAGTAATGAGGTTGCCGCGGCCCACCTGGGTCGCGTTGATCTCCACAGACCACCCGCGCGTCGCCTGTCGGCGCGCCTTGAGCCCAAGGAAGCAGCAGCGATGAACACGCTGGACGCACTCGACGCCCAGTCGCAGCGGACCGACATCCCCAACTTTCGGCCCGGTGACACGCTCAAGGTGCACGCGCGGGTCGTCGAGGGCAACCGGTCGCGGATCCAGATCTTCCAGGGGGTCGTCATCCGCCGCCAGGGTGCCGGCATCCGGGAGACCTTCACTGTGCGCAAGGTGAGCTTCGGCGTCGGCGTGGAGCGCACCTACCCCGTGCACAGCCCGGTCATCGACAAGATCGAGGTGGTCACGCGGGGCGACGTGCGCCGGGCGAAGCTCTACTACCTGCGTGAACTGCGCGGCAAGAAGGCCAAGATCAGGGAGAAGCGGGAGAAGCAGGCGAGCTGACCTCACCGCCGGCCCTGGCCGGTCTGTCGCAACCGGCCGGCGCCCTCTACGCTTGCGCCGATGAGGTACGGCGATGGCTACGACCGCGACGATCGCGGTGAGGACTCCTACCCCTATTATCGCCCGACCCGCCCGGCGGGGGCGGCGGGCGCGAGTGGCGGGTACCCGGCCTATCAGACGGCCGCTGCCGACGATGGGCCGGAGGCGCCGGAACCGCGCGCTCGCAGGCGTATCGGGCGCAGGAAGATGCCGTGGTGGCAGGAGCTGCCCCTGCTGCTCGTCGTGGCGTTCTGCCTCGCCGTCCTGATCCGGACCTTCCTCCTCCAGGCGTTCTTCATCCCCTCCGGGTCGATGGAGGACACGCTGCGCGTCGGCGACCGCGTGGTGGTCAACAAGATCGTGTACGACCTGCGCACGCCGGAGCGCGGCGAGATCGTGGTGTTCACCGGCACGGAGAACTGGACCTCCGAGCACCCGCCGGACCCGAACATCGGTTTCTTCTCCCGGCTCGGACGCACCGTCGGCGACCTTGTGGGCATCAGCCGGCCCGGGGAGAAGGACTTCATCAAACGGGTCATCGGGCTGCCCGGGGACACCGTGGCCTGCTGCGACGTTGAGGGTCGGGTCACCGTCAACGGCCATCCGCTCGACGAGCCGTACGTGACGGAGAACGCGCCGCTGGACGCGCCGATCAGCGACGACTGCCGCTCCCGCCGCTTCCATCCGGTCACCGTGGAGCCCGGGCACATGTTCGTGATGGGCGACCACCGCCTGGTGTCCCGCGACTCCCGCTGCCAGGGCCAGATCCCCCTCGACCATGTCAAGGGACGGGCCTGGGTCATCGTGTGGCCGAGCGGCCACTGGGGCACGCTCAGCACGCCGGAGACGTTCGCGAACGTACCCAGGCCGTTCGCCGCCGGCGCGCCGGCCGCCCCGCGCGCGCCCGCGCTGCCGGACGCGCTCGCGGCCGTCGTCCTGCTGCCACTTCTTCGATCCGTACCCGCGCGTTCCCGGCATCGGCGCGGCAGGCGGCAACGTAGGCTCGCGGCGTGATCGAGGAGCAGACCCGCAAGCGGGGCGCGTTCTGGCGAGAGCTGCCCATCCTGCTCGGCGTCGCGGTCCTGGTGGCCATCCTGGTGCGCGCCTTCGTGCTGCAGACGTTCTACATCCCGTCGGAGTCGATGGAGAACACCCTGCAGATCAACGACCGGGTGCTCGTCAACAAGCTCGTGTACCACTTCCGGGAGCCGAGGCGCGGCGAGATCATCGTGTTCGAGGCCCCGCTGCCGTGGCGCAGCAACCCGGAAGAGAAGGACTGGATCAAGCGGGTCATCGGCGTCGGCGGGGACCGGATCGTGTGCTGTGACAGCAGCGGGCCGCAGCGGCGGCTGGTCGTCAACGGCCACCCCCTCGACGAGCCGTACCTCTTCACCGGGCCGGACGGCTCGCCGGATCAGGCGAGCAGCGAGGAGTTCGACATCACGGTGCCAGAGGGCCGGCTGTGGGTGATGGGCGACCACCGCTCACACTCGGGGGACTCCCGCGAGCAGTACCGCGCCACGCGCGACGTCGAGGCCTCGACCATCTCGGTCGACTCCGTGGTCGGCCGCGCGTTCGTGCTTTTCTGGCCGGTGAGCCGGGCGTCCTGGCTGTCCGTGCCGGACAGCTACGCGCCGGTGCCGGACCTGGCACCACGCTGACCGGATCCGGTCCTGACCGGGTCCGGCGCCGTGGCGGGCGTCCGCGGACGCCCCTCGTTGCTGCCGGGCGTCCCGCGACTACCCTGGTGCGGTGGTCCCGATCCGGATGGTGTGCCACTGCGGTGGCCGGCCCGGTGCCCTGCGGTGGTCACCCGCCGTTCAGTCGGCCCCGGAGGCCGAACCGTGCTGACGCCGCCGCGCACCGTCGTACGCCGGGAGGCGGGCCTGTACGCGCTGGAGCGTGCCCTGCAGCGGCGTGGCTTCGCCCGGGTCGCCGGTGCGGACGAGGCCGGCCGGGGCGCGTGCGCCGGCCCGCTCGTGGTGGCCGCGGTGCTGCTGCCCACCGGTCGGCGCGGGGAGATCGACGGGCTGACCGACTCGAAGCTGCTCACCCCGGCGGCCCGCGAGCGGCTCTTCGACCAGATCACCGCCGTCGCCTTGGCGTACGAGGTGGTGGTCATCCCGACCGCCGAGGTGGACGCCGCCGGCCTGCACGTGTGCAACCTCACCGGCATGCGCCGGGCGCTCGCCGGGCTGGCCGTACGCCCGGACTACGTGCTGACCGACGGCTTCCCGGTCGACGGCCTGGGTGTGCCAGGGTTGGCCGTATGGAAGGGCGATCAGGTGGCGGCCTGTGTGGCCGCGGCGAGCGTGGTCGCGAAGGTCACCCGTGACCGGATCATGTCGGAGTTGGACCGAGAGTTCCCGCAGTACGGATTCGCCGAGCACAAGGGGTACGTCACACCCGAGCACACGGCCGCCCTCGCCGAACACGGCCCGTGTGTCCACCACCGTTTCTCGTACGTCAATGTGGTGGCGGCCGCGGAGGGCCGGCTGCCCGAGGGCGTGGGGCATCAGCGGCTGCGGCGCGGTACCGTCGGCGTGGCGTTGGCCGACCAGGCACGGCCGTCTCCCAGGGTGGGGAACAATGAGTCAGGCATACAGGACGGTGCGATGAGCGCCGGGGGTGGAGTGCGATGAGCGCCGAAGATCTCGAGAAGTACGAGACCGAGATGGAGCTGCAGCTCTACCGGGAGTACCGCGACATCGTCCGTCAGTTCTCCTACGTGGTGGAGACCGAGCGCCGGTTCTACCTCGCCAACCAGGTCGACCTGCACGTGCGCAACTCCGACGGCGAGGTCTACTTCGAGGTCGAGATGCACGACGCCTGGGTGTGGGACATGTACCGCCCTGCGCGTTTCGTCAAGAATGTCCGGGTCATGACGTTCAAGGATGTGAACGTTGAGGAGCTCGAGAAGCCGGACATCTCGCTGCCCCCCGAGAGCGCCTTCGGATCCCCGTAACCGTTTCGGGCAGTACCCGGAAGACCGGCCGCCGCGAGCCGGTCGAGCGCGTCAGGTGCGGGACCGTCCCTAGCACCGTCGTGCCTCCCGCGCAACGTCGTCCACAGGTACTCCGGCCGTCCACAGCCGCATCCGGACGGGCTCGCGCTGCGGTCACCGCGCTGCGATCGTTCCGGTATGTTCCGGCGTCACCTCAGCTCGGCCCGGCTCCGGCCGGCCCCCCGGCTCCGCTCGGCGGTCGGGTGCCGGTTGCCCGGCCGGGTGCGCTCAACCGGCGCGTTCCGCTCGGCCGTCGTGCTGCTGGCCGTGTACCTGCTGATGGTCGCCCCACCGATCGGACCGCCGTCCGGCGCCGTGGCCGCCGTGCGGCTGGCGCCGCAGCGCGCGCCCGAGCCCGCGCTGCGGTTCCGCTGGCCGCTGGACGGACAACCCTCCGTCGTCCGGCCGTTCGACCCGCCGCCGCGCCCCTGGCTGGCCGGCCACCGGGGGGTCGACCTCGCCGCGGAACCGGGTAGCCCGGTCCGGGCCGCCGGTGGCGGCGTCGTCCGGTTCGCCGGGCCGGTCGCCGGCCGTGGCGTGGTCAGCGTGGATCATCCGGGCGGCCTGCGCACCACGTACGAGCCGGTCACGCCGACGGTGCGCGCCGGCGACCGGGTGGTCGCCGGCGATCTGCTCGGGTCGCTCGTCGCCGGCCACCCGGGCTGCGCCGTCGCCGCCTGCCTGCACTGGGGGCTGCGCCGGGGCACGGAGTACCTGGATCCACTCGCGCTGCTCGGCCGGGCCCCGGTACGCCTGCTGCCGCTCGACGCGCCGGCCCGGCCGGCACGTCATGGCGGCGAGGGCAGCCGGGCGACCGGGCCGCGGCGTGGTCACGCGCGCGGATGGGCCTGGCGGTACGCGGCGCGCAGTCGCTCCAGGGAGACGTGCGTGTAGATCTGGGTGCTCGACAGTGACGCGTGGCCGAGCAGCTCCTGCACCGACCGCAGGTCCGCGCCGCCCTCCAGCAGGTGCGTCGCCGCCGAGTGGCGCAGCCCGTGCGGACTGATGCGGGGTACGGCCGCCGCCCGGGCCGCCCGCTCGACGATGCGCCGGACCGTCCCCGGGGCAAGGCGTCCGCCCCGCACCCCTAGCAGCAGTGCCGAACCGCTGCCCGGGCCGGCGAGGGCGGGCCGTCCGTACCGCAGCCAGCGGTCGATCGCATACTGGGCGGGCAGCCCATAGGGGGCGCTGCGCTCCTTCCCGCCCTTGCCCATGACCCGGACGACCCGGCGGCCCTGGTCCAGGTCGTCGAGGTCCAGGCCGCACAGCTCGCTGACGCGCACCCCGGTCGCGTACAGCAGCTCCAGAACCGCCCGGTCGCGCAGGACGACCGGCTCGGCCTCCTCGCCCGGCGCGTCGACCAGCGCTTCGGCCTGGTCGGCGCGCAGCACCACCGGCAGCTCACGGTGCGCCTTCGGGCTCGCCAGCTGGGTGCCGGGGTCGGTGGCCAGCAGGCCCGTGCGGTACGCCCAGGTGCAGAAGGCCCGGGCCGCGGCCGCCCGCCGGGCGAGCGATGCGCGGGCCGCGCCCGTGGTGCGCAGCCGGGCGAGCCAGCTGCGCAGCACCGCGATGTCGAGGTCGCTCGGCACGGCCCGTCCCATCCGTGCGGCGTGGTCCAGCAGGGACACCACGTCGCCGACGTACGCCCGCACGGTGTGCGGGGACCGGTCGTGCACACTGCCGAGGTCGCGGGCGAACGCGTCGACCGCGTCGCGCAGCGGCGGGGGCAGCGCCTCGTGCCTCGCCCGGGTGCTGTTGTCGCGGCTCATCGCTTCAGACGGTGCCGCGCGGGCCGCCCCGCGTCAATCCGCCGGGGTCGGCGCGCCCCCAGCCGTCCCGGTCGTCCGCGCGGTCAGGCGCGCGCCGAGCTGGGTCGGCGGGGGAGGGCGTAGCCGCCGTCGCGGGTGACGACGAAACCGGCGGCGGACAGCATGCCGAGCGCGGTCATGGCGGTCGTCAGCGACACGCCGGCGGACGCCGCGATGTGTTCCGCGCCCGCGACCCGCGGCCCGACCGCGTCGAGCACCTGCGCGGTGACCGGGTCCAGGCGGTCACGCGAGCGTTCCGGCCCCCGGGGCACCGGCGCCAGGTCCGCGCCGATGCGCCCGACCTCCTCGAGCACGTGCGCCCAGCCGGTGACGAGCCGGACCTCCTCGCTGCGCAGGGCCTCGTGGGTGCCGACCGACATCGCGGACGTGACCGGCCCCGGGACCGCCATCGCGATCCGGCCGAGTTCGCTCGCGCGGCGCAGCGTCTGGATCGCGCCGCTGCGCGCCGCGGCCTCGACCACCACGGTGCCCACGGTCGCCGCCGCGATCACCCGGTTGCGGATCAGGAAACGGTGCCGGTGCGGCTCGGCCCCCGGCGGCCACTCGCTGATCAGCAGCCCGGTCTCGGCGATGCGCTCGAACAGGCTGGCGTTGCTGGCCGGGTACGCCCGGTCCACGCCGCAGGCGAGCACGGCGACGGTCACCCCGCCCGCGCTGAGCGTGCCCCGGTGCGCCGCCGAGTCGATGCCGTAGGCACCCCCCGACACGACCGTCCAGCCCCGGTCCGCGACGCCGTACGCGAGTTCGGCTGCGACATGCTCGCCGTACCCGGTGGCCGCCCGCGCGCCGACCACCGCGATCGATCGGTCCAGCGCCTCGGCGAGCGGCCACGGGCCGCGCAGCCACAGGCAGAGCGGCGGGTAGGTGTCCCGCTGGTGGCGTTCGCGGCCCCGGCTGATCCGGGCCAGGTCGGCCAGCCGCGCCGGCCACTCCTCGTCCAACGGGGTCACGATCCGGGCACCGAGCCGCTCCGCCCGCGCGAGCGCGACCTCCGCCACCGACCGCGGGTCGCCGCCCGACAGCCGCGCCGCGACCGCGCCCTGCAGGGCCGGAGCCAGGGCGCCGGACAGCAGCCGGCCCAGCGCGTCGATCGGGCCGTGCCTGATCACCGCTTGGCCCAGGTCACGGCTGCCGGGCTCCATCAGACACCCCATCGCGATGTACGCGAGCCGGGCATCGTCCACACTGGTCAACTCACCGGCCTCCGGTCCACCGCGTGCGCGCGCCACAGTGACTCGCCGACCCGCAGCGCGTACGCCTGGTTCACCTCCTCGGCCCCGGGGTGGTCCCGGCCGGCCAGGTCGGCCACGGTCCACGCCACCCGCAGCACCCGGTCGTGACCACGTGCCGACAACGTCCCGGCCTCCAGGTGTCGGCGCAAAGGCTCGGTCGCGGCGCGCGGCAGGCGCCAGCGCAGGTCGCGCAACGCCGCCCCTGGCACCTGCGCATTGGTGCGCCAGCCGCCCGCCGCCCAGCGCGCGGCGGCGGCCGCACGGGCCTTCGCCACGCGTTCGGCCACCACCGCCGATGGTTCCCGCCGCTGGACCTCGGGATCCTGCAGCAACTCGGTGGCGCGCACCGGGTTCAGGTAGACCTGCAGGTCGATGCGGTCCCGCAGCGGGCCGGACAGCCGTCCGAGGTAGCGGCGGCGGGCCAGCGGCGGACACTCACATCCCGCGTCGCCGGCCGGCTTCGCGCACGGGCAGGGGTTGGCGGCCAGCACGAGCTGCACCCGGGCCGGGTAGTCGGTGCGGCCCATCGTGCGGGCGAGGCTGACGTACCCGTTCTCCAGCGGCTGGCGCAGCGCCTCCAGCACGCGGGCGCTGAACTCGGGCGCCTCGTCCATGAACAGGACCCCGCGGTGTGCGAGCGAGATCGCGCCCGGTCGGGCCAGCCCGGAGCCGCCGCCGACGAGCGCCGGCACCGACGCGGTGTGGTGCGGCGCCTGGAACGGCGGGCGGCGGACCAGGCCCGCGTCTGGTGGCAGGACCCCGGCTATTGAGTGGATCGCGGTGACCTCGAGGGCCTCTTCGTCGTCGAGCGGCGGCAGGATCGACGGCAGACGCTGGGCGAGCATGGTCTTCCCCGCGCCCGGCGGTCCAATCATGGCCAGGTGGTGCCCGCCTGCGGCGGCCACCTCGAGCGCGATCCGGCCGAACTCCTGGCCGACCACGTCCGCGAGGTCCGGCCCGGTGGTCTCGTCGGCCGGCTCGACCGTGGGTGCCGGCAGCAGCCGATCGACGCCGCGGGCGAACGCGACGAGCCGGCCGAGCGTGTCCGTGGCGCGCACGGTCACCCCCGGCACCAGGCCGGCTTCGTGCGCGTTGCCGAGCGGGACGATCACCCGCCGGACGCCCGCGCGGGCCGCGGCGTGCACCATCGGCAGCACCCCGCGCACCGGGCGGACGCTGCCGTCCAGGCCGAGCTCGCCGAGGATCACCACGCCGTCGAACGGCGCCCGGGGCAGCAGCCCGGCCGCGACGAGCAGCGCCACCGCGATCGTCGTGTCGAAACCGGAGCCGTGCTTCGGCAGCGCCGCCGGGAGCAGGTTGACGGTGACCCGCCGGTTCGGCCACGGCTCACCGGAGTTGACGATCGCGGCCCGCACCCGGTCCCGCGCCTCGGACAGCGCGGTGTCCGGCAGCCCGGACAGCACCAGGTTGGGCAGGCCGTTGGCGATGTCCGCCTCCACCTCCACGAGGTGACCGGTCAGGCCGACGAGCCCGACACCCAGGGTCTTCGCATAGCTCATGGCGTGCCGCCCCGGCCTCAGAACGCACCCTTGAGGTGCTCGATCCGGCTGGCGCCCTTCGGCAGGGCCAGCACCGACACCACGTCGAAGCGCACCTCGGCCGGGCGCACGCCGCTGGTGGCGAGCCACTGCGCGGCGACCCGTCGCAGCCGGCGGACCTTGCCGGCGCCCACCGCCTCCTCCGGGGCGCCGAACTCCTCCCCGCGACGTGTCTTGACCTCGACGAAGACGACCGTGGAGCCGTCCCGGGCGATGATGTCGATCTCGCCTGCCGGGCAGCGCCAGTTGCGGTCCAGCACGACCATGCCCTGTTCGACCAGGTGTGCGACCGCCACCCGCTCGCCGTAGGCGCCGACCGCCAGCCTCTCGTGCGTCATGCCGGGCAGGCTCACCCCGGCGCCCGCACCGCGCCAACCGCCTGGCCGCCGTGCTGTGGATGACGCAGCGCCCTGTGGACAACGGGACGGTCAGGTGGTGGATCTGGTATGGGCGTCGGGCGGTGTCCGATCCCGGGTCTGCGGCCCGGCCAGGGTGGCGTCAGTCACAGTCGTACCGTGGCGTCCCGCACACCGCCGTGCTCACCTGGCGCCGCTGCCAGCCGCTGGCATAGCGTGCGGAACGTGGAGGCCCAACGCAGCTATCCGGAGGAGCCCGAGCCGCGCTGGCACGGCGGGCAGCGGTATGCCCAACCGCAGTACCTCGAATCCGAGTGGGAGGGCCAGTTCGAGCAGCACCCCGGCGACCACGGCCAGCTGGGTTACGACGACCCGCCGGGCCACGGCGGGCGCTTCGGGGGGAGCCACGGCAGCCCGGCCGGTCCGGGTGGGCCGCCCATCCAGGCCGGTCCCGGTAGCCCCGCCGGGCCGGGGGGCCCGATCGGGCCGCGCTCCGGCGAACCACTGCCGCCCCCGCCGCCGCGGCCGGGTGACCTTCCGCCGCGGGAGCCACCGGCGGTGCCGTTGCCGCCCCGCGGCCCGCACGCCATCGTGACCGCCGAGAACCCGGTGTTCGAGCCGCCCCGCTACCACGCGGAGCCGATCGACCGCGTCGCCGTGCCCCGTCCGCCCGCGCCCGTCTCCGGCTCGGACGGCATCTACCGCGCCCGGCGACCCGGCGTGGCCGCGATCGTCGGTCTCGCCGTCCTGGCGTTCGCGGTGCCGATGCTGCTGCTGCTGCGCGACGCCCTCGGCGAGCCGGTCTCCGCCGGAGGCGTGATCGGGGCCGTCCTGGCGCTGCTCGGCCTGCCGTTGGCGGGGTTCGGCCTGTACGGGCTGGCCACCGGTGCGGCCCGGATACCGGACGCTCCGCCGACGCACGCCTGGCTGCGCCCACCGCTGGCCTACCTCGTGGTCGCGCTCGCTCTGTTCGTCGCGGCCGGCCTGGCAGCCACCTGAGCTGCCGCGCCGCCCTACCGTCTACCGGGCCGACCGCCTGCCGGCTGACCGACGGGCGGGCTACCGACCCGCGGCCGGATCGGCTCGCCGCGCCCGGCCCGCCGGCCCCGGTCGCCCCGCTCATTTCCCCGATCGGGCATCCGTGCCGTACGGACCCCACCCGTACGCGTACACTTGACGCCCGGCGACCACATCAGTGGTCGACCTCGCGTGCCTTCCCCACGCTGCCGGTGAGTTGACGCGAGCCGGCGGCACGGGGCGGCGGCCGCCCTGGTCCCGGGCGCACGACCCGGGCCAATCGGCCGACGACCGGGCACCAGGGCGAGGGCCGCCGGCCCGCCGCGACAACCAGGGGAGATCGAGGAGTATCCGACGATGGCCGTAGTGAGCATGCGCCAGCTGCTGGAGAGCGGAGTCCATTTCGGGCACCAGACCCGGCGGTGGAACCCGAAGATGAAGCGCTTCATCTTCACCGAGCGCAACGGCATCTACATCATCGACCTGCGTCAGACGCTGGACTACATCGAGAAGGCGTACGACTTCGTGCGCAACACGGTCGCCGAGGGGGGCGCCATCCTGTTCGTCGGCACCAAGAAGCAGGCGCAGGAGGCGATCGCCGAGCAGGCCACGCGCGTCGGCATGCCGTACGTCAACCACCGCTGGCTGGGTGGCATGCTCACCAACTTCCAGACGGTGCACAAGCGGCTGCAGCGCATGAAGGAGCTGGAGTCGATCGAGCAGAGCGGGGCTGCCACCGGCTACACGAAGAAGGAGACGCTGCAGCTCACCCGGGAGAAGGAGAAGCTGAGCAAGACCCTCGGTGGTCTGCGCGACATGCAGCGGCTGCCGGCGGCGATCTGGGTGGTGGATACCAAGAAGGAGCACATCGCGGTCGACGAGGCCCGTAAGCTGGGTATTCCAGTCATCGCGGTGCTCGACACGAACTGCGACCCGGACGAGGTGGACTTCCCGATCCCCGGTAACGACGACGCGATCCGGTCCGCCGCGCTGTTGACCCGAGTGGTCGCCGACGCGGTCGCGGAGGGCCTCATCGCCCGCTCAGGCAAGGCGATGCGCGCCGGCGCCGAGGAGAAGCCCCAGCCGGGTGTGGTTGCCGCTGGCGAACCGCTGGCCGAGTGGGAGCGCGAGCTGCTGGGCGCGGACACGCAGCCGTCCCAGCCGGCCGCCACCGCCACCGAGCCGTCCCAGCCGGCCGCCACCGCGACCGAGTGACGCCGGGCCGGGTGACGCCGGACCGGGTGATCCGAACCGATCCGCGCCGCGCCGTGAGCGCGCCGGCGGGGGTCGCAGACCACTGAAGAGAGAGAGATGGCCAACTTCACCGCCACGGACGTCAAGAAGCTTCGCGACCTGACCGGCGCGGGCATGATGGACTGCAAGAAGGCCCTCGACGAGGCCGCCGGCGACTTCGACAAGGCCGTCGAGATCCTGCGGATCAAGGGCGCGAAGGACGTCGGCAAGCGCGCCGGGCGTACCGCGGCCAACGGCCTGGTCGCCCACTCCGGCAACGCCCTGCTGGAGTTGAACTGCGAGACGGACTTCGTCGCCAAGAGCGATGACTTCATCTCGCTCGCCCAACGGCTGGTCGAGCATGTGGCCGCCACCCGGCCGGCCGACGTCGACGCGCTGCTCGCCAGCGAGCTCGACGGCAAGGCCGTCGCGGCGCTGATCGACGAGACGGCTGCCAAGATCGGCGAGAAGATCGTCGTGAAGCGGTTCGGCGTGCTCGACGGCGACGTCGCCGTCTACCTGCACCGCAAGGCGTCGGACCTGCCGCCGCAGGTGGGCGTGCTGGTGTCGTACACGGTGGGGCAGCCGGGCGGGGCCGGAGCCGCCAGCCCGTCGGACGAGGCCGCCAACGCCGACGCCCGTGGCATCGCCATGCAGATCGCCGCGATGCGGCCGAGGTACGTCACCCGCGACGAGGTGCCGGGGGACGTCGTCGAGTCGGAGCGGCGCATCGCCGAGCAGACCGCCCGCGAGGAGGGCAAGCCGGAGGCCGCGCTGCCCAAGATCATCGAGGGTCGGGTGAACGGCTTCTTCAAGGAGGTCGTGCTGGTCGAGCAGGCGTCCGTCGTCGACCCGAAGAAGACCGTCCAGAAGGTCATGGACGAGGCGGGTATCGCGGTCGACCGGTTCCTGCGGTTCGAGGTGGGGCAGGCCTGAGTCTGACGCGGGGAGGCTGGCGGTGTACGAGGAGTACCCGGCGGCCTCCCCGTCGCACATGCCTCGCGCGGCAGGCGGGCGCGCAAGCGGCACCGCCTGGCCGCGTCCGGCGGGAAGATAGGCCCAGCGACCGCTCGTCGAGCGTGTCCCGGTTTGGAAGGCGAGTCGGATGACGCAGATAGCGAACATGACTGGTGCGCTGCGGGCGGAGGACCAACGACCGGACGGCGTACGCGGGCCGGAGAACGGATCCCTCCCGGAATCGGCCCCAGGCGCCGACGGCACCCGGGGCAACCGGCCGCGTCGGGTGGTGCTCAAGCTCTCCGGCGCCGAGTTCGGGGGCGGTCAGGTCGGTGTCGACCCGGACGTCGTCCAGGAGGTGGCCCGCCAGATCGCCACCGTGGTCCGCGACGGGGTGCAGGTCGCGGTCGTCGTCGGTGGGGGCAACTTCTTCCGCGGGGCCGAACTGCAGCGGCGGGGCATGGACCGGGCGCGCGCCGACTACATGGGCATGCTCGGCACGGTGATGAACTGCCTGGCGCTGCAGGACTTCCTCGAGAAGCAGCAGATCGACACGCGGGTGCAGAGCGCCATCACGATGGCCCAGGTGGCCGAGTCCTACATTCCCCGGCGGGCGATCCGGCACCTGGAAAAGGGCCGGGTGGTGATCTTCGGGGCCGGCGCGGGCATGCCCTACTTCTCCACCGACACGGTCGCCGTCCAGCGCGCGCTGGAGATCCACGCGGACATCGTGCTGATGAGCAAGAACGGGGTGGATGGCGTCTACACCGCCGACCCGCGTACCGACCCGACCGCCCGCAAGCTCGATACGATCACCTTCGCCGAGGCGCTCCAGCGTGGCCTGCGGGTGGTCGACGCCGCCGCCTTCAGCCTCTGCATGGAGAACAGGCTTCCGATGCTCGTCTTCGCGATGGATGGCGACGACACCATCATCCGTGCGGTCAGCGGTGAGAGGATCGGAACACTCATCACGGCCGGGTGAGAAGTCACGGCCGGACGAGCACCCCACCGGACCGGTGCCAATCCCAAGGGAGGCGACGCACACGTGATCGACGAGACGCTGCTCGAAGCCGAGGAGAAGATGGAGCGGGCGATCGAGCACGCGCGGGAGGAGTTCGCGACGATCCGTACCGGCCGCGCGACCCCGGGCATGTTCGGCAAGATCGTCATCGACTACTACGGCAGCCCGACCCCGCTGACCCAGATGGCCTCCATCTCCGTGCCGGAGCCCCGGATGGCCATCATCAAGCCGTACGACGCCTCGCAGTTGGGCGCCATGGAGAAGGCGATCCGCGATTCCGACCTGGGGGTCAACCCGAACAACGAGGGCACCCAGATCCGCATCGTGCTGCCGCCGATGACCGAGGAGCGCCGGCGAGAGATGATCAAGGTCGCCCGGCACAAGGGCGAGGAGGCGAAGGTCGCCATCCGTAACGTGCGTCGCAAGGCGAAGGACGAGATCGACCGCGCCGTGCGTGACGGCGCGATCGGCGAGGACGAGGGCCGCCGGGCGGAGAAGGAACTCGACGACCTGACCCATCGGTTCGTGACCAATGTCGACGAGATCCTCAAGCACAAGGAAGCCGAGCTACTCGAAGTCTGATGACACGCCTCGATCCCTTGGGCGGATCGCGTGGCGGCCGGCGGTCACGCCGGGGACGTCACCGGGCGCGGCACACCGATGCCGCGCCCGACTCGTACCCGGATGAAGGCCACGCCGGAAGTGCCCCCTCCGACCCGCGCACCGCCGCACGCCCCGCACCTGATGATCCGCCGGCAGGATCCGAGCCGGCCCCGAAACGGCGGGCCGGTCGCAATCTGCCGGCCGCCATCGCGGTCGGTGTGACGCTCGGCGGGCTGGTCGTCGCGTCACTGGTGGTGTGGCGGCCGGCCTTTCTCGGCGTCATCGTCGTGGCGGTCGGGATCGGTGTCTGGGAGTTGACGCGCGCGGTGCGGGCCACGGGTGCGCAGCCGCCGTTGACCCCGCTGCTCGCCGGCGGTGTCGTGATGGCCTGCCTCGCCTGGTTCTCCGGACCGTCGGCGTTGGTGCTCGGCCTGCTGCTGACGGTGCTCGCGACGATGGTGTGGCGGCTCGCCGACGGGCCCACCGGCTATCACCGCGACACGATCGCCGCAATACTTATCGCTATCTATGTCCCGTTCCTCGCCGGGTTCGCGGCCCTGCTCGGCTCACCCGACGACGGCGCCGCCCGGGTGATCCTCACGCTCGCGGCCGTCGTGGTATCCGACACCGCCGGGTACGGGTCGGGCGTGTTCTTCGGCCGCCACCCGATGGCGCCATCGGTGAGCCCGAAGAAGACGTGGGAAGGGCTGGCGGGCTCGCTCGGCGCCACCGCGCTGGCGGCCGGTGCGGCACTGCCGATCGTGCTCGACGTGCCCTGGTGGTCGGGCCTGCTGTTCGGCTTGGCGGTGTCGGCCGCGGCGGTGCTCGGGGACCTCGCCGAGTCGTTGCTCAAGCGGGATCTCGGCGTCAAGGACATGAGTGTCCTGCTGCCCGGCCACGGCGGCCTGATGGACCGGTTGGACTCGATCCTCTTCGCCGCCCCAACCGCGTACCTGCTGCTCTGGGCGCTGGCGCCGCCCTCGTGATGTCGGCCCCAGGCGGTCATCGGGCATCGCGGTGGCGTGCGAGACTGGGGGAGCCATGACGAGCCAGCGCACCCTCGCCCCCACGGACCGCCGGCCCGGCGTACCCGCCGGCCGCGCCGGACTTCCCGTGGCGCCTGCCCGGCCGTCACGGCCTTCGCCGCCGCGGCATCTGGCCGACCTCGATCTGGCGGGTCGTCGGGCGGTCGTCGCCGAATCGGGCGAGCCCGGGTACCGGGCGGTCCAGATGTCCACGCACTACTTCGGCCGGTTCGTGCGCGACCCGGCCCGGATGACCGACATCCCCCTGGCGGCCCGGGAGCGGCTCGCGCAGGCGCTGCTGCCGCCGCTGTTGACACCGGTGCGCGAACAGACCTGTGACGGCGGCGCGACCCGCAAGGCGCTGTGGCGGCTGTCCGACGGTTCGCTGGTGGAGAGCGTGCTGATGGGGTACCCGGACCGGGTCACCGTCTGCGTCTCCAGCCAGGCCGGCTGCGGCATGGGATGCCCGTTCTGCGCGACCGGCCAGGCCGGGCTGACCCGCAACCTGTCCACCGCCGAGATCGTGGACCAGGTGGTGTGGTTCGCCGGCGAAACCGCGCGCGGCCGGCTCACCGGATCGCCGGCGCGGTTGTCACATGTCGTGTTCATGGGCATGGGCGAGCCGCTGGCCAACTACCCGCGGGTCGTCGCGGCGATCCGACGTCTCGTGGCGCCGGCGCCCGAAGGCCTCGGCCTGTCCCAGCGGCACATCACCGTATCCACCGTCGGCCTCGTGCCGGCCATCCGCCGCCTCGCCGAGGAGGACCTCGCGGTGACGCTGGCGGTGTCGCTGCACGCGCCCGACGACGACCTGCGCGATGAGCTGGTACCGGTCAACCAGCGGTGGAAGGTCGCCGAGGTCCTCGACGCGGCGTGGGCGTACGCGCAACGCACCGGGCGGCGCGTCTCCATCGAGTACGCGATGATTCGCGACGTCAACGACCAGCCGTGGCGTGCGGACCTGCTGGGCCGGCTGCTCGCGGGCCGGGGCGCCCACGTCAACCTCATCCCGCTCAACCCCACCCCGGGCAGCCGGTGGGACGCGAGTGCCAAGCCGGTGGAACGGGAGTTCGCCCGCCGGCTGCGCGCCGCAGGCGTGTCGACGACGGTCCGGGACACCCGGGGCCGCGAGATCGACGGCGCCTGCGGGCAGCTTGCTGCTGGCGCCCAGGTCGGTGGATCGGCGCGGCGCGCGCCGCTAGCCTTCAGACGCGAACGGAAGGTGGCACAGTGACGAGTCAGGGTCAGCGGTTCCGGCGCCGGGCGCTTCGTCGCGGATACAAGGTCGACGAGGTGGACGAATTCCTCGACCGGGTCGAGGCGACGCTCGCCGGCGACCCCGTGGACGCGCCGGTGACCGCCCAGGAGGTTCATGACGTCGTATTCCGCGTGCGTTTCGGCGGCTACGACGAGTGGCAGGTGGACCTGCACCTGGACCGCGTCGAGCGGCAGCTCGCCGAGCTCGAGGAGCGCGGCGGGGTCGCCGGGCGCGGTCCCGAGCAACGCGGCCCGGAGCAGCGCGGCCCGGAGCAGTGGGCGGGGCAGCGGCCGGAACACCTGCCGGGACCCGAGCCGATGGGCCCGCCGATGGGTGGGGTGCCGCCGCTGCGCGACGACCGGATCCCCGCGATGCCGCCCCGTCCGGTCCCGCCGATGGGCGCGCCCGGTGGTCCGCCGATGGCGCCGCCATCACCGCGGGACCCGGGGTACGGCCACTACGACGAGCCCACGTTCGCCGGGTTCGAGCCAGGGCGGCACGGCCGGCCCGACATGACCGCCGAGATCCGCATGAGCGAGCCGGACCGCGGCATGCCACCCGGCCCGGGACCGATGGGCGCTCCGCCGCCCGGCGTGATGCCGCCCCCGTCGATGCCGCCGGGAGCGTCGCACCCGATGCCGGGCCCGGTGGGCGGCGCGCCGATGGGCGGCGCACTCATGGGCGGGGCGCCCATGGGTGACGTGCAGCGGATCGACCAGTTGCGGCGCACGTTCCAGCCGCGCCGCTTCGGCAGCGGCTACGACCCGGGCCAGGTTAACCGGCTGTTCGAGAGCGTCCTCGCCGCGATGACCGGGCGGGGTGCGCCGCTGACCGAGGCGGACCTGGACCCTTCGCAGTTCAGCCTGGTGCCCGGCGGCTACTTCGAACACGAGGTCGATGCGGCGCTGCGCGAGGTCCGCGAGATCCTGCGCCGCAGCTGAGCCCACCCAGCCGAGCACACCGCGCACGGGCACACCGCGCACGGGCCCCGAGCGGCCCGCCGCGCACGGTCAGTTGCGCAGGCCGTTCTTGCGCAGGATCCAGTCGCCGACGAGCATGGCGGCGATCAGCGCGGCGAGACCGATCAGCCACAAGTTCTCCACGTTGCCCTCGTGGTTGCCGAACAGCATCGACAGCAGACCCACGATGATGAGCACCCCGCCGATTCGGGCCACCTTCGGGTTGCTCGGCTTGTGCTGGTCGGGTGCGGTTACCGGCTCTTCGGCTGCCACCTTCGTCCTTCCCTCTCGCTCATCGGGCCCTGTTGGCCCCGGTAGGCCCTGCGACCAGTCCAAAGGCCCTGCGACGAGTCCAGCCCTCCGCGCGGGCCGGACGGGTCACGGTCAGCCATAGTGTGGCATGTCGCTCGGGCGGATCCGGCGTCCGGTAGCTTCTGGGGGGGAGAACCGTGAAGACCAAGGAGCTACCACCGTGCGAGTGACCGGTACGGGCCACGCCAGCATGCGCATCGACACGCCAGCCGGAAGCATCCTGTGCGACCCGTGGGTGAACCCCGCCTACTTCGCCTCCTGGTTCCCGTTCCCGGACAATTCGCAGCTGGACTGGGACGCTCTCGGCCAGGTCGACTACCTCTACGTCTCACACCTGCATCGGGACCACTTCGACGCGGAGAACCTCAGGCGGCACGTCAGCAAGAAAGCCACGGTCCTGCTGCCTGAGTATCCGACCAGCGAACTCGAGGACGAGCTTCGCGAGCTGGGCTTCACCAGCTTCATCAAGACCAAGAGCAACGAGCCGGTCGCGCTCGACGGCGGCCTGAACGTCATGATCCAGGCCCTGACCAGCCCGGCGGACGGTCCGATCGGCGACTCGTCGCTGTGGGTGGAGTACGACGGGATACGGCTGCTCAACCAGAACGACGCCCGGCCGGCGGACCTGAGCGAGTTCGCCAAGCTCGGCCACGTGCACGCGCACATGCTGCAGTTCTCCGGCGCGATCTGGTACCCGATGGTGTACGAGCTGCCGACGGCCGCCAAGACCGCGTTCGGCAAGCAGAAGCGCGAGCGGCAGTTCGACCGCACGATGCGCTACATCAACGACCTGAAGGCGAGCTGGGTGTTCCCGATCGCCGGCCCGCCGTGCTTCCTCGACGACGAGCTGTGGCAGTTCAACGACATCTTCGGCGACGAGGGCAACATCTTCCCCGATCAGCAGGCCTTCGTGGACCACTACCGCGAGCTCGGGTACGACAATGCGGTGATCCTGCTGCCGGGCAGCGTCGCGGAGATCACCGAGACCGGATGCACGACCAGCCACCCGGTCGACGACGTCCGCGAGTTCTTCGCCCGCAAGGAGGAGCACCTGCGGGCGTACCAGGAACGGCAGCGCCCGGTGATCGAGGCGGCGAAGAAGTCCTGGCGGCACCCGGAGATCGACGTGCTCGCGGAGCTCAAGCGCCGCGTCGAGCCGCTGCTGGAGGAGTCGGTCTACCTGGCCAAGGGCGTCGGCGGGCCGATCCGACTGGACCTGGTGAGCTCTGACGACGCCGGCGGCGAGACGGTCGAGTCGATCCTGGTCGACTTTCCGAACAAGGAGGTGCGCCGGGCGGCCGACGAGAAGGTGCGCTACCGGTTCCGCACCGAGCGCGCGCTCGTCGAGCACCTCCTGTACACCGGGGAGGTGGACTGGGTCAACTCGCTGTTCCTGTCCTGCCGCTTCTCCGCGGCCCGCATCGGGCAGTACAACGAGTTCGTCTACGCGTTCTTCAAGTGCCTGTCCGAGGAGCGGCTGCAGTACGCCGAGGGCTGGTACGCCGAGCAGAAGCCGGACGCCGAGGACGTCAGGCTCGGTGACTGGATCGTGCAGCGGCGCTGCGCGCACCTGAAGGCCGACCTGACCCGGTTCGGGGTGATCGAGGGCGATACCCTGACGTGCCAGTTGCACGGCTGGAAGTGGGATCTGCCCTCCGGCCGGTGCCTGACCAGCACGGGTCACAAGCTGCGGGCGCGGCGGGCCGACGAGCCGGCGCCGGAAGCGGCGAACCCGACCGACTGACCGGCCGGGCAGGCCAGGAGCGAGGCACGGGGGGACCGGCGGAATGTTCGCCTGGTGGGGACGGCTGGTGGTCCGGCTGCGGTGGCTCATGCTGGCCGCCGCCGCGGCGCTGGTGGTCGTGGGCGTCACCTGGGGTTTCGGCGTCTTCGGCGCCCTGTCGCACGGTGGGTTCGAGGACCGGGACAGCCCGTCGAGCCGCGCGCACCAGCGCATCGAGCGGGAGTTGGGTCGTCAGGACGTGGACGTGCTGGTGCTCTACTCCAGCCCCACGGCAACCGTCGACGAACCGGCCTTCCGGGACGCGGTCACCGCGGCCCTTGACGGCGTGCGCCAGCGGCCCGAAGTGGCCGGCGTCGTCTCCTACTACGACACGGGCGCGCCGCATCTGGTCTCGACCGACCGGCACGCCACCTACGCGACCGTGCAGTTGCGCGCCGATGGGGAGGAGGGCAAGCTCTCCGCGCTCGACGCGATCCGCCCGGCCCTGGCGGCGCCCGGCCTGGACACCGAGGTCGGCGGCCTCGTGCCGTTCATGCGCGACGCCAACACGCAGGTGGAGAAGGACATCGTGCGGGCCGAGGTGCTCTCGCTGCCGGTCCTGCTGATCCTGCTGGTGTTCATCTTCCGCGGCCTGGTCGCCGCGGCCACGCCGCTGATCGTCGGCGTCCTGGCGATCCTGGGCGGGTTCATCGCCACCCGTCTGATCGCCCAGGTGACCGAGGTCTCCACCTTCGCCATCAACATCATCACGATGCTCGGCCTGGGCGTCGCGATCGACTACGCGCTGTTCGTGGTGAGCCGGTTCCGCGAGGAGTTGGCGGCCGGCCGGGACACCCCGACCGCGATCGCCGCCACGCTCGCCACGGCCGGGCGTACCGTCGCCGTCTCCGGGCTGACCGTGGCGCTGTCGCTGTCCGGCCTGCTCCTCTTCCCGATGGCGTTCCTGCGCTCGATGGCCTGGGGCGGCATGGGGGCGGTACTGGTCGCGATGCTCGCCGCGCTGACCGTGCTGCCCGCGCTGCTCGCCGTCCTCGGGCCGCGGGTCAACGCCCTGGGCTGGCGCCGCGGACCGTCCGCGGTGACCGTGCGCGAGGGCGCGTGGGCACGGCTCGCCCGCAGCGTCATGCGCCGGCCCGTCTGGTACGCCGCGGGCGTGGTGGCGCTGCTGGTCGCGCTCGCCGCGCCGTTCGTGCGGGCGACGTTCGGCGGCTTCGACGAGCGGGTGCTGCCGGAGGGTACGCCGAGCCGGATGGTCACGGCGCGGATCGCCGCTGACTTCCCCGGTGGCAGCATGGCACCCATCTCGGTGCTCGTCTCGGGGGCGCCGGCCGCCGCCGCACAGGAGTTCGCCGGGCGGATCGCCGAGCTGCCGGACGTCACCGAGGCGCAGATCACGGCGAACCGCGACCAGTCCACGCTGGTGTCGGTCGGCTACGTGGGTGAGCCGACGGGGGAGCCCGCCCGGCGGGTGGTCGAGCGCATCCGGGACCTGCCCGCGCCCTCCGGCACCGAGGTGCTCGTCGGCGGGCGTCCCGCGGTCGATCTCGACCTGCTGAACGGCCTGCGCGACCGCCTGCCGTGGATGGTGCTGCTCGTCGTCACGGTCACCATCGTGTTGCTGTTCCTAGCGTTCGGTTCGGTGCTGCTGCCGCTGAAGGCGGTGCTGATGAACGTGGTGTCCATCGGCGCCTCGTTCGGGGTGGTCGTGTGGGTCTTCCAGGACGGGCACGGGGCCGATCTGCTGGGCTTCACCGCGACCGGGTTCCTGGAACCCACCACGCTGATCCTCATGCTGGCTGTCCTGTTCGGACTGTCCACCGACTACGAGGTGTTCCTGTTGTCGCGGGTGCGCGAGGAGTGGGACCGCCTCGGCGACAACACGCAGGCCGTCGCGGGCGGGCTGCAGCGCACGGGCGGGATCATCACGGCCGCGGCCCTGCTGCTGATGGTCGTGGTGGCCGGGTTCGCCACCGGCGGCACGGTCTCGATCAAGCTGCTCGGCGTCGGGGCGCTGGTGGCGATCGCCGTCGACGCGATGCTCGTGCGGGCGCTGCTGGTGCCCGCCACGATGCGCCTGCTCGGCCGGTGGAACTGGTGGGCCCCCGGCCCGCTCGCCCGGGCGTACCGCCGCTACGGCCTGCGC
>VSCG01000004.1:0-55614 GCA_047459115.1 Micromonosporaceae bacterium | reverse complement strand
CGCGGTGACCAACCAGTGGGTCAACTCGTACAAGCGGCTGTTCCCGCAGCCGCTGCCCAACCGCATCACCGAGGCGCCGGCGTACGTGTGCTGGGGCCACCTGAACCGGTCGGCCCTGGTCCGGGTGCCCGCCTACGGCAAGCCCAACTCGGCCCGCATCGAGGTGCGCTCGCTGGACTCCGCCTGCAACCCGTACCTGGCGTTCGCGGTCCTGCTCGCCGCCGGACTGAAGGGCATCGAGGAAGGGTACGAGCTGCCGCCGGGGGCCGAGGACGACGTGTGGGCGCTGTCCGACGCCGAGCGGGTGGCCGCCGGCTACACCTCGCTGCCGCAGAACCTCGCCGAGGCGATCGATGCGATGGCCTCCTCCGAACTGGTCGCCGAGGTGCTCGGCGAGCACGTGTTCGACTTCTTCCTGAAGAACAAGCGCGCCGAGTGGGAGGAGTACCGGCGCCAGGTCACGCCCTACGAGCGGCGCCGCTACCTCGGGGCGCTCTGACGTCAGTCGCGGCGCCGAAGCTCTCGTTGCGCCCCGGTGCAACGCACACACAACGGCGTTCGGCACGGTGAGAGACACCGCGCTGCGCGCGCCGTGCCGCAACCGGATCGGGGTCCTGCCCGGCTCACGCGCGTGCAAGGCAGCCCCACCGGTCACCGGGTCACCGTCAGTAAGGAGGCTTCCATGTCAGCAGCCATCCAGCAGAAGAAGGGGGTCTTCGACGCGCACCGTCACTTCGGGGTGATGCCGGCGTTCGCCTTCTACGGGGGGCCGCCGGTACGGCCGGACATCGCCGCCCGGGGCACCGTGGCAGAGTTGATCAAGGATCTGGACGCCCAGGGGGTGGAGCGTGCCCTGGTGCTGCCCAATTACGGGGTGCCCGACCCTGACGTCTCGTTCTCCTTCAACGAATTGTGCCTGGAGGCCGCCTCAGCCGATGACCGTATCCGCGCCGGCCTGTGGGTCTCCCCCCGCCCGGCGGACGCCGAGCGCACCGAGGCGGCGCTGGCCCTGGCGGGAGAGCCGGGGGTGCGTGCGCTGAAGACGAGTTTCCTGCTCGGCGGCCGCCCCACCGACCCGGACTGCCGGCCCCTGCTGGACCGCATCTTCGCCGTGGCCCGGGAGCGCGGGCTCGTGGTGCACGTGCACACCTCTCCCGGAGGTGCCTCCGACATCGACGAGATCGGGCACCTGGTGGAGTGGTACGCCGACGAGGTGCCCGTCCACCTGGTGCACTTCGGCGGCGGGGTGAGCGCGCACATCAAGCTGGCCGGCCACCGGTTCCTCGACTGGGTGGCCGCGGGCAAGCGGGTCTACACCGACATGTCCTGGGCGGTCGGCTTCGCACCGCGGTGGATGGCACAGGAGATCTCGCGGCGCGGCATCGGCCACGACCGGGTGCTCTTCGCCAGCGACGAGCCGTGGGGCGACTACGCCGGGGAGTTCGCGCGGATGAGCGCCGCCGTGGGCGACGGGGAGCTGTCGGACCGGGTGTTCCGCCGCACGTTCGAGGAGCTGTACGGGTGAGTGGGGCTGCCGGCGGACGCCGTCGGCCCTGAACGCCGGCGCGCAAGGCCGGGCAGCGGGAGGCGCCCGGCCTTGCGCGCGCGTCGCTCGGGTGCGCGCGTGCCGGTGACCATCGCCTCCGGAGGCCAGAAGATCCGCCAGGCGTTCGGTCAGCCCTCCGTTTCGGTCGGGCCGGATTCCCCGGTTGGCGCCTGCTGAACGGCGAGTTCGCGGTACCGCATGGCGCGCGCCGCGTCGGCGATGAGCCGGGGGTCGAGGTGGTCCAGCCGGGTCCCGTTGTCCCGCGCCGTTCGCCGGACGATGCCGACCACATCGGACCCCTCGTCGAGCAGGTCTTCGACGCGGGTGCACGTGGCACGCAGTTCGGCGAGCACGTCGCGGACCCGTTCCAGCACCGCTTGGTACAGGTCGGGGTCGCGCACGACGAGCGGGTAGAGCTCGTTCTCCGCGGACCACCATCTGGCCCGCGCGAGTCGCGTCCGGTCGAAGGGCTGCGGCGTCGGGTCGCCGGTCTGGGGCGACAAGGGTTCCTCCTCGTGGTGACGGCTGACTCAGCCGCTGGCATTTCTACTATAGTAGATAGACACTCGGATAATAGATATCCGCCAGGCCGCGGCGGAACGCCACGGCGGGCGGAACCGACAGCCGCCACCGGAGACCCGTAGATGCCGAGAACCGCCGTACTCGCCCTCGGTGGAAACGCCCTCATCCGCGAAGGCCAGTCCGGGACCTACGCGGAGCAGGCGGAGAACGCGCAGCGCATGGCCGAGACCGTGCGGCGCCTGCACGCCAACGGCTGGAACCTGGTGCTGGTCCACGGCAACGGGCCGCAGGTCGGCAACCTAGCCATCCAGCAGGAGGAGGGCGCCGCTCTGGTTCCGCCGCAGCCGCTGTTCAGCCTTGGCGCGATGACCCAGGGGCAGATAGGGAGCCTGCTCACCCTGGCGCTGCGGCGGACCGGCAAGGGCGACATCCCCGACGTCGTATCCGTCATCACCCATGTCACCGTCGCCCTCGACGATCCCGCGTTCGCGGACCCTACCAAGCCGATCGGTCCCTTCTTCGGCCGCGACGAAGCCGAACGGCTGGCCCGCGAGCGGGGATGGCACGTCGCGGAGGACGCCGGCCGCGGCTACCGCCGGGTGGTCCCCTCGCCGCGGCCCCGCGGCATCGTCGAGACCCGCGCCATCAAGGCGCTGATCGACCAGGGAATCGTGGTCGTGGCGGCCGGAGGCGGAGGCATTCCCGTGGTCGAGGACGCTGATCGCTACGTCGGCGTCGACGTGGTCATCGACAAGGACTACGCGGCGCAACAACTGGCCACCGCCCTGGGTGCGGACGCGCTGGTGCTGGTCACCAGCGTGGATCGCGTGCTCCTCGACTTCGGCCGGCCCGGCCAGCGGCCGGTGACCGAGTTGACCGCCGACGAGGCCGAACGCCATCTCGATGACGGCCAGTTCCCCGAGGGCAGCATGGGCCCGAAGGTGCGGGCTGGAGTCCGCTTCGTCCGCCACGGCGGGCACGTCGCCGTGATCACCTCCCCTCACTTGGTCGCCGCGTCACTGGAGGACACGCCGCGCCCCGGCGTCGAGACCGGTACGCGCATCGTCGCAACCCCGGAACGTGTTGGAGTCAGTCGATGAAGAGCGCAGTGCGGATCTTCCCGGACACCTACGTGGACTCCGTCGTCCAACTCTCCGCGACCCGGGCACTGCACCAGGTCGAGGGTGTCGACTGGGCGGCTGCGGCCATGGCCACGCCGGCCAACCTCGAGACCCTGCGGCAGGAGGGGTTCCCCGAGGAGGATCTGGTGGATGCCGGCGCCAACGACCTGTTCCTCGCCGTCCGGGCAGGGCGCGCGGACGTCATCGAGACGGCGTTGGCCGCAGGGGAGGCCGCGATGTTCGCGGCGCGGCGACCACAGGTGGATCCCGTCGAGCAGCCGCCCCGCACCCTCGAACAGGCGCTCGCGCGGCAGCCGGGCAGCAACGTCGCCGTCGTCTCCGTCCCCGGTGACTACGCGGCGCTGGAAGCGCACAAAGCGCTGTCTGCCGGGCTCGATGTGCTCCTGTTCAGCGACAACGTCCCGGTGGAGGCCGAGATCGCGCTGAAGGAGCGTGCCGAGCGACTGGGCCGCCTGGTCATGGGACCGGGCGCCGGCACCGCCATGCTCGGCCGCACCTGCCTCGGCTTCGCCAACATCGTCAGGCCCGGCCGCATAGGCGTGGTGGCCGCGGCCGGAACCGGCGCGCAGGAGGTAGCCACCCTGCTCGACCGGTGGGGGGCCGGTGTCTCCCACATCATCGGGCTGGGCGGTCGAGACCTGTCCGAGGCGGTGGGCGGCCGCATGGCGACGATGGCGATCCGCGCGCTGTGCGAGGATGAGCAGACCGACGTCATCCTCCTGGTCTCCAAGCCGCCGGCTGAGCACACGGCGCGCGCCGTGCTGGGGACGGCCCGGGGCAAACCCCTGATCGCCGCGCTCATCGGCTTGGACGCCGCCTTCGACGTGGCGGACAACGTGGTGCTGACCGACACCTTGGAGGCGGGGGCCGTCGCGGCGGCGCGCGCCGCCGGGCTGGATGCCGGCGACCTTACCGGGGACCTTCGCCAGCGGGTGGCCTCCGCGGTCGCCCGGCTGGCCCCGCAACGCACGCTGATCCGCGGCCTGTTCTCCGGCGGAACGCTGTGCTACGAGTCTCTGGTCATCCTTTCCCGGCTGCTCGGCCCGGTGTACTCCAACACCCCCATCCGCACCGGCTGGGGGCTGCCGGAGCCCGCCGGCAGCCACGTGTGCCTGGATCTCGGCGAGGAGGAGTACACCAGGGGCCGGCCCCACCCGATGATCGACCCGGAGGCCCGCGTCGAACTGCTCCGCGAACAGGGCAAAGACCCCGAGGTGGGAGTTGTGCTGCTCGACGTCGTGCTCGGGTACGGCGCCCACCCCGACCCGGCCGGCGCACTCGCACCGGTATGCGCCGAGATCGGTAGGGGCGACGGGCCGGTGGTGGTGGCCTATGTCCTCGGCACCGACCAGGACCCGCAGGGTTACACCGCCCAGCGACGGAAGCTGGAGGAGGCCGGGTGCATCGTCACGGACACCGCCGCCCGCGCCTCGCTGGCGGCCGCGGCCCTCATCAGCCGGAACCCGGACCTGATCGGTGAGGCGCGATGAACCGGAGCCTGGCACTCGTCACCTACTCCACGAAGCCGCGGGGTGGCGTCGTCCACACGCTGTCTCTCGCCGAAGCGCTGCACGACGCCGGGGTCTCGGTGCACGTGGTCACGCTCGGTGAGCCCGGCCAGGGCTTCTTTCGGCCGACCCACGTGCCGCACACGGTCCTGGCCGCCCCGCCCAGGACGGGGTCGCTGGAGGATCGGGTCTTCGCCTCGGTCGACGCGCTCGCCGAAGGGCTGGCCGCCATCGACCGTTTCGACATTCTGCACACGCAGGACTGCATCTCCGCGCGGGCTGCGGCTCGTGTCCGGGACGCCGGTGCTCCGGTCACGGTGGTGCGCACGGTGCACCACGTCGACGACTTCACCACGCCGGCTCTGATCGACTGCCAGCGGCGGTCGATTCTCGAACCCGACCGGGTGCTCGTGGTCAGCGAATACTGGCGGACGGTGCTGCGCTCCGAGTACGGGGTGGACGCGCTGGTGGTGCGCAACGGGGTCGACCCGCTGCGGTTCGCCCCGATCCCGGCGCAGCGGCGCGCGGCACTGCGCGGCCGCATCGGTGCCGGGGACCGTTTCCTGTTCCTCGCCGTCGGCGGTATCGAGCCACGCAAGGGGACGGTGGAGCTGTTCGAGGCGATGGGCCGGCTGAAGGTCTCGCTGCCTCACCCGCCGGTCCTGGCGGTGATCGGGGGCCATTCGTTCCAGGACTACGCGCCGTACCGCGACACCGCGCTGGCGCGGTTGCCCGAGCTCGGGCTCGACCTCGGTCGGGATGTCGTGCTGCTCGGGACGGTGCCCGAGTCCGAGTTGGGTGCTTGGTACCGGGCCGCGGACGCGCTCGCCTTTCCCTCCGTCAAGGAGGGCTGGGGGCTGGCGGTGCTCGAGGCGATGAGCGCCGACCTGCCCGTGATCGCCAGCGACCTGCCCGTGTTCCGGGAGTACCTGACGCACGGCCACGATGCGCTGCTCACTCCGGTCGGCGACAGCCGGGCGCTGGCGGAGGCGATGCGCTCGGTCGCAAGCGACGCCGGCCTGCGGGGGCGGCTGCGTGCCGGCGGGCGGGCGCTGGTGTCCCGGTTCACCTGGCCGGCCAGCGCCGCTCAGCACCGGGCCATCTACGAGACCATCCGCAGCGCCCGGGCCGCTCCCGCGGGCGCCGGGCCGCGCCGCAGCCGGAGGAGCTGACATGAGGAGCCGCACGATTCACGCGCGCTGGGCCGGCGGTCTGCGGTCCCAGGTCCAGGCCGGCCGGTTTCCCCTGCTGGTCGACGAGCCGGAGACGGCCGGCGGGAGCGACCTCGGCCCGGCCCCCACCGACCTGCTGCTCGCCTCGGTCGGGTCCTGCTTCACCCTCGCCATGGCGTACGCGGCTGCCAAACGCGGAATCGAGGTGCGCGACATCCGGGTGACCGTGACCGGGACCTACGACGGAATGCGGTTCGGTGCCATGGACATCACGGTCGCTGCGGATGTACCCACAAGCCTGCTACGGGAACTGGTCGAGGGCGCCGAGCGCGTCTGCTACGTGACGAACACCCTGCGCAACGGGCCCCAGATCACCGTGTCGGTGGCGGCGTAGAGGGTGCGGGTCAGCCCGGCGCTTCGGCCGACTCTGCGGGGTGCGGCATACCGCCGCGTGGCTGGTCGGGTGGAAGCATGGCACGCCGGACGCGGGCGTCGGCCTCCCGCAGGGACAGGCCGAGCGCGGCGGCGAGGACCACCACATCCTCGTACTCGGGTTTGGCGCCCCACGGTCCCCGCTTGACCCGCACGGCGTGGCCGTCCACGTGCACCAGACTGATCTGGCGGTCCAGCGCCACGCGCTCGACCGTGGTCCGCCGCAACCCCAGACTGCCGGTCTGCTGCAGAAGCACCTGTTGAAGCAGCGGGGCCCTCTCCGGCGCGCACAGTACGTTGACCACGTGTCCCGGTCGCCCCTTCTTCATCGTCGCCGGGCTGATCCACACGTCCAACGCGCCTGCATGCAGCAGAACGTTCAGTGTGTGGCCCAGCACCTCACCGGTGACGTCGTCGACGTTGGTCGACAGCACCACCTGGTGGGCGGTCGCGCCCACGGGCGTCCCGAGGATCGCGGGCAGGACGTTGGGCCGGTCGGGAAGCAGTCTGCTGCCGGCACCGTACCCGCTGTGCGCCACGACCATCGGTGGCAGTGGGCCGTAACGGGCCCGCGCGGCGAGTAGCAGGGCCGCACCGGTCGGGGTCACCGTCTCGGCGGCGATGTCGGCACCGACGACCTGCGCTCCCTGCAGCAGTCTGCTGGTGGCGGGCGCGGGCAGCGGGAGGATCCCGTGCCGGGTCGCCACCGTGCCGGTGCCGAGGGCGATGGGCGCGCAGTGTACGGCCGTGACGCCGAGCAGGTGCAGCGCCGCCGCCACTCCGACGGTGTCGACGACCGTGTCCAGGCCTCCGATTTCGTGCAGGTGGACGTCCTCCGGCGGCTCGCCGTGCAACTCCCCTTCCACGCGCGCGATGGCCTCCACGGCGGTGGCGGCGAGTTCGGCGACCGGCGCGGGTCTCGCCCGGCGCACGTAGTCGAGCAGCTCTGTGGCCCGCCGTTTCGGGGCGCTGTCGCGCACCGTGACCGTGGCTCGGGTGGCGAGCAGGCCGCCGGCGTCGATCGTCGTCGCCGTGATGTCCCAGCCACGCAGCCCGGTCGACCTCACGCACTCGCGGATCCCGGCCAACGGCGCGCCCAGGTCGATCAGCGCGCCGAGCAGCATGTCCCCGGACAGGCCGCAGACCGGGTTCAGCCACACGATCACGCCGACCGCCCGAGGACGCGCGCCAGCCGGTACGCGGCCATGGCCGCGGCGTAGCCGGAGTCGATGTTGACCACGGTGACGCCGGGCGCGCACGAGGACAGCATGGCGAGCAGTGCCGTCACCCCCTGTAGTGCCGCGCCGTACCCGGTCGACGTGGGCACGGCGATGACCGGGCAAGCCACCAGGCCGGCCACGACGCTGGCCAGCGCGCCCTCCATCCCGGCGATCACCACCACCGCGTCCGCCCGCGTCAACTGACCGGTGACGGAGAGGATCCGGTGGATACCGGCGACGCCGACGTCGGCATGGAGGTCGACGTCCAGGCCCACCGCCCGGGCCACCGCCACGGCCTCCGCCGCCACCGGTCGGTCGGCTGTGCCGGCGCTGGCCACGACGAGCCGGAACCGCGTCGGCGGGGCCGGCCGCCACACGAGCAGACGGGCTTCGGGATCGTAGTGACCGCCGGGTACCTTGGCGCGTGCCCAGTCGGCGAGCGCGGGGTCGACACGGGTCACGAGCACGCATCCGCTGTTGTTCGCCAAAAGTTGCCGGACGATGGCGACGATCTCGCTCGGCTGCTTGCCCGGGGCGTAGACCGCCTCGGGAGCGCCCTGCCGCGCCTCCCGGGCGATGTCAACCCGGGCGAATCCCAGGTCGACGAAGCCCTCGCCGGTCAACCTGCCGACCTCCTCGCGACCGAGAGCGGGAGCAGCTCGTTCATCCGGCCGCTGCGGAAACCCGCGAGGTCCAGGGCGCAGAAGCGGAAGCCGGCGCCGCGCACGGCCGCGTCGATCCGCGCGTGGGCTGCGGCCGCCGCCGGGATACGTTCGGGCGGCACCTCCACCCGCGCCACCGTCCCGTTGGCGTGGGACCGCACCCGGCACACCGCGAACCCCAGGTCGTGCAGCGCCCTCTCCGCCGCTTCGATGCGGGCGAGCAGTTCCGGGGTGACGGGGTCGCCGTAGGCGACGCGGGACGCCAGGCAGGCCGCGGCTGGCTTCTGCGCGGTTCGCAGGCCCAACAACGCGCTCGCCTCCCGGACGGCGGCCTTGTCGAAGCCGGCCTCCACCAACGGGGCGATCGCGCCACGCGCGGCGGCGGCGCGCTGCCCAGGGCGGTAGTCGCCGAGGTCGTCCAGGTTGGTGCCCAATGCGACCTGTGCACCGATCATCGTGGCCAGCGGCAGCAGGGCGTCGAGCAGAGCCGACTTGCAGTGGTGGCAGCGGTCCGGGCCGTTCGCGACGTACTCCGGCCGCGCACCCTCGTCGGTGCACACCTCGAGGTGCCTGATGCCGTGCGCCCGGGCGAACTCCCGAGCGGCCGCTCGCTCCCGCTGCGGCAGGCTGGGCGAGACCGCGGTGACCGCCAGGGCATTGGCGCCGAGCACGTCGTGCGCCACGGCGGCGAGTAGGGCAGAGTCGACACCGCCCGAGAAGGCGATCACCATCTTTCGATGGTTGCGTAACTGGTCCCGTAGCCGGTTGAGCAACTGTCTAATCACGACACGGCACCTCCGCTTCAGGGGGGCTATTGGCGGCGGCGCGCGCGGAGCCGCCCCGGCCGTCGCAGTACGAACATTCGTAGAACGAAACGTTAGTGAAAGGCGCGGACGTTGAACATCGACCGACTGCACAGCGAACCCGCCCTTCGCACACCTGTATGCCACCGGTCCGGTCCGCGCCTCTTACGCAATAGAGGGCGCAGACCCAGAGGCTCATGGCCGAGGCTGAAAGGCGTGATGGTCAGCGAGTGCTTCGGGGCCTAGTGGACGACGCGTTCGCCGCTAGCGACGCGGCGGGGGACCGGTCGGTGACGGTGCACCTTGCCGACGTGCTGCGGGCGCTGCGGCACGTGGCCATATCAGCGCAACGGGGGAGGACCGCGGCGTAGTCAACCCTGTCCGCTCCGTAAGATTCCGAGCAACGCCGCTCCTGGCGCACGCCGAGGGGCGCGGAGGCCGCGAGTCGGGTACGCAGTTGGTCCGCCTCGGTACGTAGCGCGGGATCGGTACCGGTTGCCTACCTCTGATAAGAGGTGCAGGGTCGGGCCACCTGCGCCGCCGGCGCAGCGTCCCGCCGGCGCGAAACGACTCCGGCGGGCGGCCGCGCCTGACGGGTGGCCGCCCGCCGGCAAGATCGTCACCTGACGACCTAGACCGTCCAGGTGTTCAGCTGGAAAGCGCCGGAACGCCACGAGGTGAGGGCCGCGTCCAGCACGTCGAGCGGGTTGAACGGTGTGACACCGGGGATGAGGTCGTCCTCGCGGAAGCCGTACAGCGCACCCATCGCGAACCGGCAGGCGTAGATCTTCGCGCCCTCCCGCAAGAGGGTCTTGATCTGGTTGTTGATCGCGAGGTGGCCCGGGAAGGCCTCCTGGCCGACCGCGGGGTAACCGCGAGTGCCCGAAGCCATCAGGACGGCGGGGCCGTACAGGATGATCGAGACGTCGAAGCCCTTGCGTACCAGTCGGGTGGAGGTCAACAGGTTGACCAGTCCGACCGAGCCCTCGTAGGGGACGGTGTGGATGAAGACGAACGCCTTTTCACCGGGACGGGCCTTGATGTCCTCGAAGAGCTTCTCCTCGGTGTCGTACAGAAACTCGCCCTCGGCGGGAAGCTCGGTGGTCACGGTCTTAGGCATCGGCCCCACTCCCTTTCAAAGCAACGGACGGACGACGGACAGATGAGGATGTGGCGGCGACTCAGATCGCCGGACCCGACGGTCGCGTCGGGAAACTCCACCGCTGGCGGTGGCTGCCGGGCATGGTCCGCATCACCCAGTGTCGAAACGCCCACGGAAGGGCTCGGTAGACGGGGGTGAACATACGCAACCAGAAGAACTCCGACAGATTCCTGGGGCGTGCTCGCGGCACCGGGTAGCCCAGCCGCTTGGCCACCCGCCGCTGTGCGTCGATGAGCAGGTAGTGCTCGGAGCGTTTGCGCAGCCACTGGAAGAACGACATCTCAGGATCCCTTCGCAGCGGCGAGGCCGTTCTGGGCCGCGAGCGCGATCGGCTCGTTCAGTGCCCCGATCGGCGGTGAGTACACGTTCTCCATCGTGGCCAGGTCCTTGAGGGTCAGGCCCACCTTGACCGCCATGGCGAGGAAGTCGGCCCGCTCCTTGATGCCCTCACCGCCGACCATCTGGGCACCGATCAGGCGTAGGCTTCCGGGTTGCGCGAGGAGCTTGACCTTGACCTTCTTGACCCCTGGGTAGTAACGGGCCCGGGAGATTCCCTCGGCCGAACCGAGGACGTACGGGATACCCAGGGCCGTGGCGAGGGTCTCGCCGAAGGACACACCTCCGATCATCCACTTGCCGGCGACCGTTCCCCACGGCACGTAGACCGGCTGGTAGGTGGCGGAGTCGCCACCCGCGTTCAGCCCGGCGACCTTGCCCTGGGCGTACGCGTGGCTGCCGGTCAGCCCTTGCAGCGGCACCTTGCTCACCCCGTGCGGCAGTTCCACGCAGTCCCCGGCGGCGTAGATGTCCGGGTGGGAGGTGGCCATCCGCTCGTCGACGATGATTCCCCCGGTAGAGCCGACCTTGAGGCCGGCGTCGGCGGCGAGGCGGTTGTTGGCCTCCTTGGCCGTGCAGACGACGGCGATGTCCGCCGGCAGTTCACCCTTCGAGGTGCGCACCGCGGTGACCTTCCCCTCGCCGACGAAGCCCTCGAGTCGGGTGTTGAAGTGCAGGTGGACCCCCATCTCGCGCCAGGAGTCCTCGACGGGTGCGACGATGTCGGGGTCGGCCGTCTCGCCCAGCGTCCACGGATTGGGGTCGATCAGGTGGGTCTCGATGCCCCGGTGCGCCAGCGCGGTCACCATCTCGGCCCCGAGCGGCGAAGCCTCCACGACCACGGCCACCCGGACGCTGTCGAGGATCTTGTCCCACTCCATGGCCTTGCGGATGTTCTTCACGTAGTACAGGCCGCCGAGGTCTGAACCGGGGACGCCGGGGTGGGCGTAGTTGAACCCGGTCGCGACGATGAGGCGGTCGTAGGAGACCTCGCCCTCGCCGGCGACCCGTACCACCTTGCGCCGGGGGTCGATCGCCGTCACCTCGGTCTCGTAGTGGATGTCGATCCCCGCCTGGACGTAGGCTTCCTTGCTGGCCAGGAAGAGCGATTCGAAGTCGGGGATCTCCCTGCCGTGGACGTACGGGATGCCGCAAGGGCTGTAGGCGACGTCCTCGAACTGGGTGTAGACCACGACCTCGTTCTGGGGATCCGCGGCCTTGACTCCTCCGGCGGCGCCCAGTCCGGCCGCGCCACCACCCACGATCACCGTCCTGTGCGGCACGTGTATCCCTCTTCCGCCACCATGGGAACGTCGTGTACGACGTCATCTACGATAGATCAATTACGTTTACTTTAATAAACGCTCGAGTTCTGTCAAGAGGTGAGCACATGGCGGCTACGGCAGGGGACGACGCAGCGACGAACAGGAAGGGTGCCCTGTTTGCCACCGGGCCGAAGCCCGCGGACACGCCGCGGTGGCAGAAGATCGTGAACTCGATCGGACCGAAAGTGCGGGAGCTGCGCCAGGAGCTCGGGCTGTCGCTGCAACAACTCTCCGCGCGCGCGGACGTCTCCTCGGCCGCGATCCACAAGATCGAGCGCAACGACATGGTCCCGACGATCACCACGCTGCTCAAGCTCGCCGCTGCCCTGCACCGTCCGGTCGGATACTTCATCGACGAGGAGACGATGATCACGCCGACCGTCGTCCACACCCCGGCAGCCGAGCGCCGGCCGGGTGAGACACCGCACGAGGGGGTCGCGGTCGGCGAGATCAGCGGGCCGCCCGAACATTTCCGGGCCGCGGGAGCGGTTGTGACGATCGAACCGGGCGCCACCCTGCGGGCGCGCGCCGCCACCCGGCCCGGGGAGGAACTCCTCCTCGTCCTGGACGGGGTTCTGGAGGTGTCGGTTGGCGAAGATCGGTTCACGTTGCGCAAGGGCGACGCGCTGCACTACCTGACCGACCACCCGTACACCTGGGCGAATCGTTCGCGCCGGCCGGCGTGCGTGGTGCGGTTCGCGGCCAACGATTCCTGACGCCTCGGGTCACGGCCCTGTGGCGGGCAGGTGGCGCAGGCCCAGGCACACCCCGCTGATCAGGTCGCGACCGGAACTGTGCCCGAAAGGCAGCAGGGCGAGCGCGGCCGCCCGGGCGGCGGCGGGGTCCCCGGCCGCGACCGCGAGCAGGAACCGGTGCGCCGGCTCGATGAGCTGACCCCTCGCGGCCCAGCCGAGGAACGCCTCCGCGATGCGGGTGGTTTGCACCGTGGCTGCGGCGGCGACGAGCCAGGGCTCGGCCCGCTCGCCCCACAGCGCCCGCGCGGTCAGCAGGACCCCCGCGAGAAGGTCGTCGCCCGAGGGGGTCAGGCCGGGCCCGCGCCCGCCGAGGACGCGGGCGAGGGCCGCCACGTCGCCGCCCCGCAGCACTTCGGCTAGTCGCGGCTCGGCGAGCAACGGGTTCCGCAGGAGCTGTGCGCCGCGGATGTCACGGGTGGCCCTGACGGCCACCTGCGCATGGGCCTTCAGGAGGGCGGGCGAAGGCAGCTTGCCGCGCCAGGTGGGGGCGTCCAGCTTCATCCGCAACCCGCCGGCGCACAGTTCGGTGCCGTCGGTCGTCACTACGTCGCCGGGCCGCAGCGGCGGCAGCGCGGTCCCGCGCACGTGCAGCGGCCCCCGGGGGGCCTGGGCGGTGGTGAGCGCGAGCAGGCCGGTGGGCACCTGCAGGTACGCCGCCGCGGCGTAGACCGCCAGCACGCGTCCGGGCGCCGGCCGGGACAGCACGGCTCGCGCGCCCACGCCGATGTCCAGCAGGGCCGGGGTCCCGGTCACGGTCGCGATCAGGATCCGGGGCCGGCCAGGGCCAGCAGCGCGTCGACGAAGCATCCGATCGGCGCGGTCGCCACGCCCGCCCCCACCTGGCCGATGCCCTGACTCACGTGCAGGATGCCAGTGTTGATCTTCGGTCGGATGGCCAACTCGACGACGCGGCGTACGTCCACGCCGACCGGTGTGCCGCGGTTGTCCAGCGTCGGCAGCTTGAACCGCGAGCTCTCGCCGACACAGATCTGGGCCATCTCCTCGGTCGCCCGGATCGCGTCCCGCATCGTGCCGCCGAGGAACGCGGCCACCGCGGGGGAGCCGGCCGCGGCCGGGCCACCCAGGCCCACCAGCTCCAGCACCGCGCTGTCGCCGATGTCCCGCGCGCTCTCCTGCGGGCCGTAGCCGGAGTAGTACAGCGCATCCTCCACCGGCGGTGCCTCGGCGAGGTACCACCGCTTTGAGCCGGGCAGCCGAATGCCGAAATCGGTGCCGTTACGAGCCATCGACGTGACGATGCTGGCACCCTCGACCTGCTCGGCCCATAGCGTCAGGGACTTGGCGGCGGCCATCGCGAGGTTCAGGAAGAACAGATGGTTGCCGGATACGTACCGGGCGAACTCCACGCGACCCGGCCCGTCGTACTCGGCGATCCACGGCAGCAGGTTGCGCAGCAGCAGGTTCGTCGCCGCCTGGGTCCGCATGTGGATGTCGTCGCCCATCTGGATGCCCTGACTGGCGAGGCTCAGCACGTCGATGGGGCCTGCCCGCCGGACGATCCAGCGCAGCATCGGGCCGGCCACGTCACGCAGGAACCGTAGCCGCTCGACCGCCGCATCGGTCTCGCGCCCGAACCAGGCGACATCCCCGGGCCCCTGGTTGATCGGCGAGAACGCCCGCGTGCCCCCCTCCTCGTTCACCACCACGAACACCGGCGCCGAGGGGCCGATCGCCGTCGCCATCGGCACGACCACGTGGTGGTGGTTGGCCGGTTCCAGCCGGATCGCGCCGTCCTCGAGGAGCCGGTGCGCGGCCGCAACGTCACCGGCCCAGCCTTCGGCCACCACCGCCGCCCGGATCGACCGCCGCAACGGGTCGCACACGCGAGCCCAGTCGATGGGTGGACCGCAGTGCAGGACCGTGCGGTCCCCGAAGTCCGGCACCACGTCGCGGGCGGTCGCGACGTCCACCAGGACCGGCACCCCCCGGTCCAGCCGCCGCACGACCTCGGCGTTCGCCTCGTCGATGGCGGCCGCGCGCGGGCCGTAGAGCACCTGGAGCGCGGCTACGGCTCGGTGGTCCCCGCCGGCGGGTATGCGCCACTCGACCTGCTGGACCGGGTGGCCCTGATCGGCGACCGACCGGGCGAACAGCGGCAGACCGATGTTGATCACCTCGACCTTACGAGGCAGCGTGACGAGCGGGGCGTCCATCAGCGATCCCTCCCGTTCTCGGATGTGCTGTCCCCACGCCCCCGCGCGGCGACCTCGCGCGCGGTGGCGAGCAGGGACTCCTCTGCGGCGTCGAAGGCTGTCAGTCGGTCGTCGGCGAGCCGGCGCACCTGCTCGATCTCCCCGGCGATCGACTCGACCATGGCCGTCGTCGCCGCCGGGGCTGCGCCGCCGGCCACCCGCCGCGACGACACGATCGCCTCGGGGTCCAGGACGGCGGACAGGTCGGCGCCGGACAGGCCCCACGAACGCCCCGTGTACTCGAGCGCCACCTGGTCGAGCATGTCGCCGGTGATCTCCACACCGGGGATGTTTCGGCGGCTCGCCTCGCGGACCGTGTTGCCCACCACCACGTACGCGCTGCGGTAGTCGACCCCGCACCGCTGCACGAGGTCCTCGGCCAGGTCCGTGGCCTGTGTGTAGCCGCGCAGCAGCTCCTCGAGCATCCGCTCGGCGTTGACCCGCAGGGTCCGAACGACGCCGGCCATCAGCCGGGTGATCCGCCGGCAGAGGTCCAGGGCGCGCGGCACCTCGCCGTACGCGAAGATGAGGTTGTCGCTGCGGGCGGACGGGCTCTTGACCACGGCGAGGAAGCCGGTGAGCCGGCCGGTGAGGACACCGCACGCCCCGCGCACGATCGACAGCGAGTAGGGGTTGCGCTTCTGCGGCATCAGGATGCTGGATCGCGTGTAGGCGTCGTCGAGGTCCACGAAGTCGAACTCGCTGCTGGACCAGATCTCCAGATCCTCGGCGAGCTTGCTCTGATTGGACAGCAGGCTCGCCGTGGTGGCGAGGATATGGATCAGGCCGTCGACCTGCCACATGGCGTCCCGGGTATGCAGGATGACGTCGTCGAACCCCAGCGCGGCGGCGATGAATCCGCGGTCGTCGAGCAGGCGGGTGCCGTTGACGCACCCGGCTCCGCCAGGGCTGCGGTTGACCCAGCCCAGTTCGTCGAGCAGCCGGCGGGCGTCCCGGAGCGCGGGGTAGGCGAAGGACAGTAGGTAGTGGCCGAACGTGGACGGCTGGGCCTGCTGCAGGTAGGTCTGGTCCGGCATCAGCGTCCGCCCGTGGCGCTGCGCCTGCGCCACGATCTCCGACGCGAACGCGGCCGCCTCGGCGACCAGCTCGGCCAACTCCCGCCGCAGGTGCAGGCGCAGCGCGATCCTCGCCGCCTCCCGGCGGGGCCGCCCGGCATGCAGCCAGCCGGCGACGTCGCCGAGTTTGCCGACGAAGTAGCGTTCCCTCGAGTTGTACGGCTCGCCGAACGCCGGGTCGTACGGGAACTCCTCCGGCTTCATACGCTGCACCTCGAGCAACAGGTCGAGCAGAGCGCGCTCGGCGGCCGCCGGCAGGAGGCCACGCCTGCCCATGTCCAGGACGTGTGCGATGTCCGCCAGGTTCAGGCCGTGATGCAGGAACGGCGCGTCCTCGTTCTCCAGCGTGAAGCCGGACTCGATCAGCTCGGTCGCCGGGCCGTTCTGGGGCGGGCCGCCCCGCCGCAGCCGTCCGGTCCTTCGGTCGCTTCCCGTGTTCGGCGTGCTTGCGATGTTCAGCGTGCTCCCCCTATCCATGTGGTGCTCGGCCGGTCAACGCGGTCAGCGCGGGCACGAGCCCGCCCGTGTGCCAGAACACGACGGTCCCGTCGGTGGCGGCGAGCAGGTCGGCCGCGACCGCGAACGACCGTGCGGTGTAGGTCTCGTCGAGCAGCAGGCCCTCCACCTCCAACGCGAGCCGGCACCGCCGGATGGCCCTGGCCTCCGCCTCGGGCCCGCGGGCATCGACGAGCTCGACCTGATCGCGGGAGGGTGGTGGCCGCTGGAGGGTGGCCGCGCAGGCCTGGGCCAGCTCCCACACCCGGGAGGTGATCTCCGGCAGCGGGCGGCTGACCGAGACGCCGACGACCCGCCAGTGCTTCCCGCAGCCGGCCAGCCCGGCGAGCAGGCCAGCCTGGGTCCCGCCGGACCCGGTCGCGACCACGATCACGGCTGGCTCCACCCGCAGGGCCTCGAGTTGCGCGACCACCTCCGTCGCGGCGGCCGCGAAGCCGGCGGCCCCTACCGGGCTGGAGCCGCCGCGCGGCACGGCGACGGGACGGCGGCCCTCGGCGGCGAGCCGCTCCGCCTCCCGCTCGATCGCTGCGTCGACGAGGTCTCGCCCCGCACCGGTGAAGCGCAGCCGGGCACCGCAGGCGCGGGCAAGGGCCAGGTTGGGTGGGAGCACGGCGGGCGGATCACCGTAGACGACGAGGGTGCATTCCATACCGGCGGCCCGCGCCGCCCCCGCGGCCGCCGGGCAGAAGTTGGAACCCGGGCCGCCACCGGTCACCAACACGTCGCGCTGCTCCGCCACCGCCGCCCCGACCAGGTACTCCAGCTGGCGTGCCTTGTTGCCGGCGGCGCCGAACCCGGTGAGGTCGTCCCGCTTGACGAGCAGCCGGCCGCCCAGCACCCGCTCCAAGCGGCGCGCCCGCACCAGCGGCGTGGGCAGGGTGGCCAACGGGAAGCGGGGCAGTGTGACCGGGGGCAGCGGCACCGTCATCGCCACGTGTCGGTCTCCGTTTTGCGGGCCGCGCCGGCCCGGCGCAGTACCTGGTCGACCATGGCGGTCGCCGCGTCGACCGCTGGGCGGGCGGCCCAGGCGTGAACCTCCTCGGCAGTGGCGACCCCGCGGCGCGCAAGCTCGACCGCGAGCTCCCCGTCGGAGCCGGACAGCACCTCCTGTAGCAGCGCCTGCGCCCGGTGCTTGCCGAGCCGGTCGGAGAGCGAGGCGAGCACCCGTTCGGAGGCCAGGCGGTCGCCGTACCGGGTCAGGTTGCCCGCCATGGCCTGCTCGTCCACCTCCAGATCCGCGAGGACCTGACGCATCACGCCCAGGGCGGCCCCGGTGAACAGACAGACCTCGGGTAGCGCCACCCACTCGGCCTTCCACGCTCGGCCGTCGCGTTCGTGTTGCTGCACCATGCCTTCGAGCAGCAGCGCGGCGTGGGAGCGGACGAGCCGGGCCAGGGTGTCCAGGTGCTCGCTGGCCTCGGGGTTGCGCTTGTGCGGCATGGTGATGCTGCTGACCGCCCCGGGCCGGGCGGGCTCGCGCAGCTCCCCGATCTCCGGACGCTGCAGCTCGTAGATCTCCCCGCCGATGCGCGCCAGGGTGGCGCACAGCATGGCGAGCACGTGGGCGAACTCGGCGAGACGGTCGCGGGCGGTCAGCCAGGAGATTCCCGGGTCGCCGAGCCCCACCTCCCGGCAGAACCTGGCCCGCAGCTCGAGGCCCCGGGGGCCGAAGAAACCGAGGACACCGACGGCTCCCGCCAGTTGCCCGACCAACCACCGGTCCCGTCCGGCGCGCAGCCGCTCGAGGTGGCGGCGTATCTCGTCGGCCCAGCTCGCTGCCTTGAAGCCGAAGGTGATCGGCGCACCGGGCTGGCCGTGGGTGCGGCCGGCCATGGGGGTGTCGCGGTACCGGGCCGCCAGGTCGAGGAGCACTCCCTCGATGGTCCAGGCGTCCCGCCACACCACCGCGCCGGTCTCCCGCATCGCGATGCCGAACCAGGTGTCGGTCAGGTCCTGCACGGTGGCGCCGACGTAGACGTGCTCGCGGGCGTGGGCCGGCAAGATCCGCTGCAGCCCGCGGATCAGCCCCAGCGTGGAGTGGCTGGTGAGACGGGTCTGCTCGGTCACGTAGTCCAGGTCGAGCAACTCCACCCGCGCCCACGTGGTGATCGCGTCCGCGGCGGCGGCCGGGATGATGTTCAAAGAGGCCTGCGCGCGGGCCAGGCCGGCGAGGATGTCCAGCCACGTCTGCAGCCGGGCCTCCTCGGCGAACACCTCCGCCAGCTCGTCGGTCCCCCACAGATGGGCGTACATGCCCGCGTCGGTCATCCGGGTGCCCATGTCGGCTCCAGCTGTCGTGCCAGTTCCGCCAGCGCCCGCCGGACATGCTCCAGCGACGAACCCCAGGGCACGGAGACCATGCCGGGCCTGCTCTCCAGACTCTCCTCCTGCAGACAGCACTTGGTGAGCAGGGCGTGCTCATCCGCGCGGTCATTCGCCTCGACGGCGCGGGTCCGCGGACAGAAGTCGATCCCGTCCGGGGTGTGGCCGTAGAACCATTGGTGGATCTCACGGGACCGGGTGCATCCGAGCAGCAGCCAGTCGGTATGCGGCGGCCGTTGGTCGAGGTAGTGGGTGCGGGCGCCGGGCACGTCCACACCCGACCCCCGACACGGCAGCAGGTAGTCGTCGGCCGGATGGTCACGGGCCAGGTCCCGCAGGTCGATCAGCTCGTGCGTCAGCTCGATCGGAGGCAACTCCTCGGCCGTGTCCAGCACGCGGCGGGCCTGGTCGAACAGTTTCGGCGGGAACGGCGGCACGACCTCGCTGACCACGACGCGCAGCGGGTCGGGATCGAGGATGAAGCTGACGTGCTCGTACCGTCCCTGCACCACCACGGCTCGGGACGAGGGCGCGTAGCGCCGGGCGGCGTGGGCCAGCGCGCTCGGCACCGCGGTGTCCACCTCGGGCGCCTGCACGTAGGCGCACTCGTCGGGGCCGGCGAGCAGGTCGACCGCCACGATCGGGCTGAACAGGGGCTCCTCGGACTCTTTGCGCACCCGGGCGAGGGCGGTCCCCTCGGGGCCGCGGAGCACCAGGAACCGGGTGCGGCGGTACGCGGGGCGGCCGAGGAGGTGCGCGCGGAGGTTGGCGATGCCCAGCGGCCCGTCGACAGCGGCCACGGCCACGCCCCGGTAGCGCCCCGGGACCAGGTTGCGGGACGGCGGCCGGGTCTCGGTCATGACAACAGCTCCGCCTGGCCCACGCCGACCGTGTCGGACCGCAGGCCGAGCCGCAGGGATTCGACGGAGAGGACGTCATCCCAGGCCACGTTGGCCAGGTTCACTCCCGGGCCGAATCGGCGGATGAACCACGCCTGCTGGTCTTTGCGGGGTGCCTCGAAGAAGACCCGGTCCAGGCCGCTGGCCGCCACGGCGTCGACGACCTCCTCCCGGACCCTGCCCGACGGGTCGTACAGCCCTTCGGTGCCGCTCTCGCGCCCCTCGGCGATCACCCAGCTGGCACCGGCCGCGAGATCGCCCTCGGCCTCCGTCAGCCACTGTGCCGGGGTCAACTGGCGGGTGCGGTCCTTGGCCCCGACCTCCGAGAGCACCACGAAACGGCTCGTGGCGGCGCGGATGAGCGCCCACTTCTCCGCCGGCGGCATGGGGACCACTCCCCGGGACACCTCCACACAGGGGAAGCCGACCCGGCTCGCCCAGTCCAGGCACTCCTGGGCCTTGCCCTGGGACCAGGCGATCTCCAGGAGGGTGCCGCCGAGGCAGGCCTTGATGTCGGAGCGGGCGAGCAGTTCGAGCTTGTCCGACAGGGCGGCATCGAGGTAGGCCGTTCCCCAGCCGAACTTCCACACCTCGATGTACTTGCCGGCAGCCGCGATCACGGCGGCCAACGTGGTGACCGGCAGGCCCTTGTCGAGCACGTGGGTCAGGCCGGCCGTGCGCGGCTTGCCGGGTCGTGGGGGCAGCGTGAGAAAGGCCGGGTGGACCACATTGATATAGTAGATGGACGTTTACTATCCGACAACGGTGCGGCAGCGGCGCGGATGACCGGGCCGGTCCGGGTGACCCGGCCTGGTCTGCGCACCCCGGACAGAGGAGCGCCCATGGACGTGACGGCCCCTCGCGAAGCGGTACCCGACAGCGCGGAGGCGCTCGACGACCTGGTCGAGGCGGTCCGCGCGCATCCGGGGCTGCGCGGCAAGGCGTCCATCGGCCTCGTGTCGCAGGTGCTCGGTGACACCGACTGGATCGCCGGCCCCGGCGACGACGGCGCCGTGGTCGAGGTCGCTGGAGGACACCTGGTCACCTGCGGAGAGGCGCTGTTGCCGCCGTTCGTCGCCGCCGACCCCTTCGGGGCGGGCATCGCCGCCGTGGTGACCAACGTCAACGACCTGGCGGCCATGGGCGCGGTCCCGCTCGGCATCATCGACACGGTCGTCGCCGACGAGGAGCGGGCACGCGTTGCGCTGGAGGGCATGTCCTACGCCTCGCGCCTCTACCAGGTGCCGATCCTCGGCGGCCACCTCACCGCCTACCAAGGGCAGCCGGCGCTGTCGGCGTTCGCGTTCGGCGTGGCGCCCCGGCCACTGTCGGTGACCCGGGTCGCGGTGGGCCAGAGCCTCATGATGGTGTGCTGCCTGGAGGGCCGCATGCGGGAGGACTTCCCGTTCTTCCCGTCCTTCGAGGCACGCGGCGAGCGGGTGGCCGGCGACATCCGGGTGTTCGCCGAGGTGGCCCGATCCGGGGTGGGCGTGGCCGCGAAGGACATCAGCATGGCCGGCCTGGTGGGTTCGGTGGGGATGCTGCTGGAGTGGGGTGGGTTCGGCGTGACGATCGACGTGGCGCGGCTGCCCCGCCCGGCCGGTGTGCCGCTGTCGACCTGGCTCACCTGCTTTCCCAGCTTCGGGTTCCTGCTGTGCTCCCCGCCCGGGCGCGAGGAGGAGTGCGCCCACCCCTTCCTCACACGTGGCCTGGTCGCCGAGGCGGTCGGGCGGGTCGACGACACCGGCGAGGTGGCGCTGCGCAGCGGCTCCCTGCGGCGTGTCGTGCTGGACCTGCGTGGCGACGGGGTCACCCGTCTCGGCGGACGCCGGTCGGGGTCGGCAGTGCGTTCGACGTTGCCCCGTTGACCGGAGGTGTTGTTACTATAGTAGAGTAGTATTTCGGAAAGTATATGGCGGGCAGGTGCGCAGTGGCTGGCTTGAACACCCGAACCATCACCGACGACGCCGCGACATCCACGTCGGACACGACCGAGCCGCACGTCCTCGCCGAACTCATCATGGAACTGCAGAGCGTGGGCCTGCGCGTCGAGACCGAGATCGAGACGCGGCGCGGCGGTGCCGGCCCCTCCGACTCGGGGATGCTCTGGATCGAAGGTGTCGCGGTCACCGTGCCGATGGCGGGCCCCGTAGCCGGCCGCTCACCGTACGTCCTGCGCGCCGAGGACGAGGGTTACGGCATCTACCGCGACGGTCGCCGCCTGGCGAGCGCCTCCGCCACACGCCGGCCGCGCTTCTACGACATGACCACGGCGGACGGCATCCCGTACTGGAAGATCGCGCTGCTGCACCTGGATTCGCTGGCGAGCACGGTGGTGCAGACGTGCGCCTACTGGGGCAACGCCGATCAATGCCGGTTCTGCGGCATCGGGCTGTCCCTGCAAGCCGGCCGCACCATCGCCAGGAAGACCCCGGCCCAGCTCGCCGAGGTCGCGCTCGCCGCCAAGGAACTCGACGGCGCGGTGGACGCCACCCTGACCACGGGCAGCACCAGCGCGCCGGACCGGGGAGCGCGGTACGTGGCCCGCTGCGGTCAGGCGGTCAAGGAGGCGTCCGGACTCCCGGTCGAGGTGCAGTTCGAACCGCCGGCCGACCTGGACGTGATCGACGAGGTACACGCCATGGGCGTCGACTCGGTCGGCATCCACGTGGAGTCCTTCGACCCCCGCGTCCTCGCCCACGTCGCCCCGGCGAAGGCCCGCACCGGAATCGAGTACTACTTCCGCGCCTGGGAACGCGCGGTGTCGCTGTTCGGCGAAGGCCAGGTCTCCACGTACGTCATCCTCGGCATGGGCGAGGATCCCGACCTCACCGTAGCGGGCTGCCGGCGCGCCGTCGACATGGGTGTCTACCCGTTCGTCGTCCCGCTGCGCCCGGTCGCCGGGAGCCTGATGGAGCACGTGCCGCCGCCGTCGAGGGAGTACACCGAGCAGATCTACCGAAGGGTCGTCCCCTACCTGTCGGCCAGGCGGCTGCGCGCCGACGGGGTGGCCGCCGGGTGCGCCCGCTGCCAGGCCTGCTCGGCGATGAACACAGTGCAGAACCTGCTACAGATCACACCGCGGCGCGAGGCCGCGACGCCGCGGGAAAGACCATGACCACGGCCCTGTCGCGCCGCGACGGGCGCACGCTGTGCCTGTCGAGCGTCGATTCGCACGGCGCGGTCATCGAATGCCGGGCCGCCGCCGACGTCGGCGAGCGCATGTGGCACTACCGCATCCGGCACCAGGTCTTCGTCGTGGAGCAGGGCGTGTTCGCCGGCTCCGACCTGGACCGACACGACCTCCGCCCGAACGTGGTCCACGGGATAGCCGTCTACCGCGGGGCCTACGTGGGCACCGTCCGCTTCTTCCCCCTCAACCCCGACACCGGCCTGTGGCAGGGCGATCGACTGGCCGTCCTGCCCCAGTACCGCACAGCCGGCATCGGCAGCCCGCTGGTCCGGTTCGCCGTCGCAGCCGCCGCAGCGCTCGGCGGCCAGCGCATGATCGCCCATGTGCAGCTCGCCAACGTCCGCTTCTTCGAACGGCTCGGGTGGCGGCGGTCCGGGGAGGTGGAGACGTACGTGGGATTGCCGCATCAACCGATGACCATCGCCCTGGCACCACCGGCCGATACCGAGTGATCCGCGAAGCAGCGCCGTGATCCGCGAAGCAGCGCCGTCGCCGCCGTTGGACGCGCCTGAGCGGTGAGGGTGGATCAGCGATCCGCGACCAGCAGCGGCAGCCGGCCCCGGGAGTGGAAGGTCGAGCGCAGGTCCGGGGGCAGGGCAAGCGCGATGCGCTGGACCGCCGCGCGGGCCGCCGCGGGCGGCCCCAGTTGGGCGACCAGGAGGTCCGAACCTGTCCTGGTCGCGAGCTGAGCGGCTTCCTCGAACCGCCCCAGGTGCCACAGCGCCAAAGCCTCGTACTTGACTGACGAGGAGGCACGCGCCATCGCCAGGAGGGCCTCGGCGCGTGACCGGTCCCACCGCGCCTCCATCTCCAGCAGCCGCAGGTGCGCCCTGGGGCGGAACGGCAACGGCTTGGCCAGGAACGGCGCCGCGGCCTCCAACTGCGAGGCGGCGGCATCCTCCTTGCCGACAGCCAGCTCACAGTCGGCCAGGGCCAGCCGGGCGTGCAGCTCCTGCTCCAGCTCCAAGGCGCCGCCGCCGCGGTGCGCGGCCTCCACCGCCTGCTCGGCAAGCTCCCTGGCCCGGTCCACGTGGCCCAGTTCCCGCCACAGCCACGACATCGTGGTATCGATGCCCGCGCTGTAGTAGCTCACGCTGGCCTCGTCGCTGAGCCGGCGGGCACGGTCCAGCGCCCGCAGCGCCCCCGCGAAGTCCCCGACGTTGCCGCGCGCGAGGGCGCTGAAGAACAGCGACTGCAGCAGGGGGCGCAGCATGCCGGTGCTGCGGCATCGCGCGATCGCCTCGTCCAGCACCCGGCGCGCCTCGTCGAACCGGTCGGTGTGCTCCAGCAACGCGCCCTTGTGGGCCAGCGCCAGCGCGGTGGTGGCCTCGTCCGGGTGAGCGGCGAGCACCTCCTCGTAGGCGCGGTCCGCGGCGGCGTAATCGCCGTCCCAGTGGCGTACCCGGCCGAGCAGCAGCACGGCGCTGGGCAGCGCTCTCGGCGCGGCGACCGCCGTCTCGGCCAGGTAGTTCGCCCGCGACGCCAGGTCCACGGCGGCCAGCGCGTCGCGGGCGTACAGCGCGGTCCAGCCGAGTTGCTCCAAGGCGAGCGCCTCGAGCTGGTCGTCCCCGAGGTCCGTCGCGAGTTCGAGGGCGCGGGTCAGGTCGTCGCGCGCCGCATCGTAGCGCCCCAAGTCGGCCCTGATCTTGCTCCGCCTCAGGTAGACCGAGGCGAGCAGCCTCCGGTCGCCCGACTGGTCGGCCGCGTGCACCGCCCTGGTGAGCAGGCGGTCCGCCTCCAGGTTCGCGAACGCGAGGTGCGCGGCGTCCGCCGCGACCAGCCACGCCTCCACGGCGGGTGCCCAGTCCTCGGCGGCCATCAGGTGGTGCGCCACCGCCTCCGGCTGGCCCTCGAAGAGCTTGGCGGCCCGCCGGTGCCGGCTGACCCGAACCGGCTTGGGCGTGGACTCGTAGGCCACCTGGCGGACGATCTCGCTGGCGAACCGGAACGTAGCGCCCTGCTCCCGCAGCAGCTCCATCCGCAACGCGCGGTCCGCCCAGCGCGCGCACTGTTCAACGTCCAGCCGGCCGAGCGCGGCGACGTCGTCGAGCAGGAACGCGCTGCCCAGCACCGAACCCACCTGGAGCAGCAGCTCCACCTCAGGGCCCTCGTGCTGGATGCGGTCCACCACGGCGTCGCGCAGTGACGTGGGCACCGTCAGCGGTCGCTGCCCCCGCTCGAAGGTCACCCGCGCGTGCCGGAGCAGTTCGGTGACGTACAGCGGCGAGCCGCCGGTCCATTCGTAGAGCGTGGCGGGATCCACGGACACGCCGGACCGGTGCACCAGCAATTCGACCGCCTCGGGGGGCAGCGGTCCCACGTCGATCCGCGTAGCCAGATCGCCCAGTGCCGCGATGACCGGCTGGCCCTTGGTGGGGGAGAGCGTGGCGAGGACCAGCAGGCGGTACTTGGGCAGGTGGCCGGCGAGGAAGTGCAGGGCCTCGACGGTCGACTGCCCGGCATGCTGGAGCTCCTCGACGACGAGCAGCACCGGCCGGCGCTCTCCGAGCCCGCCCAGGACGGCGCTGATCGCCTCGAGGCTGCGGCGGTGTTCGATCTCGGGAGTGCCCCGCTCGTAGTGCAGCGGGCCGATCAGACGTGATATCTCGGGCACGAGTTCGGAGAGCGGGCCGGCCCATTCTCCGACGAGTTCCCGGACGGCCTCGGGGGTCTGCTGCGTGAGCACGGTCTGCAGCGCTTCGATCAGCGGTTGCAGGAACAGGGAGCGCTCGGCCTCGAAGCACTGGGTGGTCACGACCAGCGCGCCGCTGTCGCTCACGGTCGTGGCCAACGCGGACGCCAGCGCGCTCTTGCCCATCCCGGGCTCGCCGACCACCAGCACGAGCCGGCCGGCGCCGCTGATCGCCTGGGACCACGCGGCCAGCAGCTCCCGCAGCTCCGCGTCGCGTCCGGCCAGCGGGGACGGCGCGGCCGCCGGGCGTCCGACGGCCGCGCGGCTCGACTCCGTCGAGGGCTCCCCACGCAAGACGGCCAGGTACAGCGCCTTGGTCGGCTGGGCAGGGTCGATCCCGAGTTCCTCGGCCAGGGCGGCCCGCAGGCGTTCGTACACGGCGAGCGCCGCCCCGAACTGCCCGGTGCCGCGGTACGCCTGCATCAGGGCCCGGCACGCGTCCTCGTCGAGCGGATCGCTGGCGAGCGCGGCCGAGGCGGCGTCGGCGGCCGCGGCGAAGTCACCCAGTTCCAGCGCGGCGCGCCAGCGGCACGCCCGGGAGCGGCGCAGGTCCCGGTCCACGCGCTGCCGGACCTCGTCGACCCAGGCGGCGTCCGGCTCGTCGGCCAGCGGCCTGCCGGCCGCCAAGAGTTGTTCAGCGGACGTGGCGGCCACGTAAGCGACCGGGTACATGCCGCAGGCCAGGTTGTGCTCCGCCGCTCGCACGTGGCGTTCTGCCTCGTCCAGGTCGACGGTCAACCGTGGGCCGCAGATCAGCCGGTACCCTTCCGGGCCGCCGTCGATATGCTCCTTGCCGAGCGACCTCCGCAGTCGGCTGACCAGGGCCGCGACGTTCCGCTCGGCCTTGTCCGGCCGAGCGTCCGGCCACAACGCGTCGACGATGATCGCCATGGGCAGGAACGCATTGGGGCGCACCGCGAGCAGCTTCAGCAACCGCTGGGCCTTGCCCGCCGGCACCTGCGCGGGAAGGCGCCCCTCCACCGCGAAGGAGCCGATCAGCCGCAGGCGCCGCGTCGGCGTTCCGCTGATCGAAGAGCTTGTCCACTCGTATCGGCCGATATCGGGTATGGCCATTTTCGGCTCTATCTTCAGTTCGGACGTTGCTCAATGTTTCATGGCCCTAGAGTGTCCCCTACCGGACGCACGCAGGGAAGTGGTGCGACCCGCGGTCGGACGAGGCCCGTCGCGGTGCACCGGGAAACGTCCGGGCCAGCACCGCCGCGCGCCGAACGCGGTTCGGTCGCGCGACGGAGCGGGCGTTGCATGCGGGCGCAAGAACCGTGCAACAGCGGGGCGCATGCTGGCCCCGACGGCCGGTAGCCCTGGCGGCCGATCCAGATCACCGTCACTCGCCCCCGGCGAGCCTCCGATCGCGGTGAGGAGCGCACCATGCCGAGGAGTCCTGGTAGGTCCCGAGCCCTCGACCGTCCATCGTGCGATCGGCGTTGCGGTTTCGGCCGTGCGCTGCGCGGTCATCACGATCGCTTGCTCCTCGTCGACACCGACCTCGACGAGATGCTCGACCTGATGGAGCTGGCCGTGACCTGGGGGGAGCTGGACTACTCCAACCAGCGGGTCATCCCGCCCGCACAGTGGCTCGACTTCCTCGACGGCCACCAATGGCGGAACCCCAGCCGCGCGGCGCGCATCTTCACCCTCGCCACCGACATCGCGCTGCGCTCCTCCGGTCTTGCCCGGCACGAGGTCCGCACCGGCGTCGGCGCGCTGCTCCGGTTGGCCAGCGCCAGCTGACGGCCAACCGCGCAGCGGATCGCGCCCGCCCGCCCACACTCGGCCGGTGTGGGGTTGGGTATGCCCGCCACGGGGTACGGGTCCCGGCATGCCTGCTATCGCCGCCGAAACGTTGATCGGCCGCCTGGTCGACTGGGGTGTGGACACCGTGTTCGGGCTGCCCGGGGACGGCATCAACGGGATCATGGAAGGGATGCGCCGGTACGCCGACCGGGTGCGCTTCATCCTCGTCCATCACGAGGAGTCCGCGGCGTTCATGGCCACCGCGTACGCGAAGGCGACCAGCCGGCTCGGCGTGTGCCTGGCCACCTCCGGTCCCGGCGGCATCCACCTGGCCAACGGGCTGTACGACGCCAAGCTCGACCACGCGCCGGTGCTGGCGATCACCGGCATGCAGGAGACCAGTGTGCTGGGCACGGGCTACCAGCAGGAGGTGCACCTCGACCGGTTCTTCGACGACGTCAGCGTCTACTCGCAGATGGTGGTGAATCCGGCCCAGCTGCCGGCGCTGGTGGACATCGCCGTGCGCACCGCGTACGCCCAGCGCGGCGTGGCGCACCTGACGGTGCCCAACGACATCCAGATCGCTCTGGCCGGCAGCGACCCGTACCAGCCGGTCGCACCCGCTCGCACCCCGGCCACCGCGCCGGTGTACCTGCCGCCGCCCGTGCGGCCCCGCGACGAGGACCTGGACCGCGCGGCGGAGGTGCTCAACGCCGACGGGCGCGTCGCGATCCTGGCCGGGGTGGGCGCACGCGGCGCGGGTCCGCTGATCGAGGCGCTCGCCGACACGCTCGCCGCGCCGGTCATCAAGACGCTGCCGGGCAAGATGGTGATCCCCGACGACTCGCCGTACACCACGGGCGGGCTCGGGCTGCTCGGCACGGGCCCGAGCGAGGAGCTGGTCGAGGACATCGACACGCTCGTGATGCTCGGCACGAACTTCCCGTACACCAAGCACCTGCCGGCCCCGGGCACGGTCAAGGTCGTGCAGGTGGAGATCGAGCCGACCCGGGCCGGGGTGCGCATCCCGACGGACGTGCCGCTGGTCGGCGACGTCACCGCCACCCTGGAGGCGCTGCTGCCGCTGCTCAACCGCCGGACCGACCGGGGCCACCTGGAGAAGTACCAGGCGAAGATGCGCGACTGGAACCAGAAGATGGACGCGCTGGAGTCGCCGCAGCGGGATCCGATCGCGCCGCAGTACCTGGCGTCGCTGGTGGACGAGATCGCCTCCGATGACGCGGTGCTCACCTGCGACTCCGGCACCATCGCCACGTGGACCGCCCGGCACTGGTGCATCCGCGGCGACCGCGAGTACTACCTGTCGGGCAACCTCGCCACCATGGCGCCGGGCCTGCCGTACGCGATCGCCATCCAGCTCGCCTACCCGGACCGGCAGGTGATCTGCTTCCAGGGCGACGGCGGTTTCGCCATGCTGATGGCGGAGTTCCACACCGCCGCGCAGTACGGGCTGCCGATCAAGGTGGTGATCAACAACAACAACTCGCTCGGCCAGATCCTGTGGGAGCAGATGGTGCTGGGCTACCCGGAGCACGGGGTCCGCTTCGGGTCGCCCCAGCCGGACTTCGCGGCATGGGCCCGCGGCTGCGGCGGCTACGGCGCGCACGTCACCAAGCCCGGCGAGCTGGCCGGCGTGCTGCGCGAGGCGTTCGCGCACCCGGGGCCGGCGCTGGTCGACGTGGCGGTCGACCCGAACGAGCCGCCGATGCCGGGCAAGGTCAGCTACGACCAGGCGAAGAACTTCGCGCAGGCGTTCCTCGCCGGGCAGCCGCACAAGGTCGCGATCGCGACCACGCTGTTCAAGGACCGCATCCAGCAGCTGCGGGCGCGTTGATGGTTACGACAGCCCTGCCCACTCCGATGGTGCGCGGCCGGGACGTGGACCGGCGCGGCCTGGCCCGGGCGCTCGCCACCCAGGTCGCCGGTGAGGTCCGCTTCGACGACGGCAGCCGGGCCCTCTACGCCACGGACGGCTCCAACTACCGGCAGGTGCCCATCGGGGTGGTGGTGCCCCGCGACATCGACGACGTGGCCGCCACCGTGGCGGTGTGCCGGGAGTACGGCGCGCCGGTGCTCTGCCGCGGCGGCGGCACCAGCCTCGCCGGCCAGTCCTGCAACGTGGCGGTGGTCATCGACTTCTCCAAGCACGTCAACAAGATCGAGTCGTTCGACCCCGACGCCCGTACGGTGGTGGTGCAGCCGGGCATCGTGCTCGACGATCTCAACGCGCACACGCGACACCGGGACAACCTGGTCTTCGGCCCGAAACCGTCCACCCACACCCATTGCACGATCGGCGGGATGATCGGCAACAACTCCTGCGGGTCGACGGCGCAGTGGAGCGGCACCACCGCGGACAACGTACGGCGGCTGGAGATCCTCACCTACGACGGCACCCGGATGTGGGTCGGCGCCACCCCGGACGACGAGTACCAGCGCATCATCGAGCGGGGCGGCCGGCCGGCGGACATCTACCGGCGGATCCGCGAGCTGCGCGACCGGCACGCGGAGGCGATCCGCCGGTTTCCCCGACTGCCCCGGCGCATCTCCGGCTACAACCTGCCGGCGCTGCTGCCCGAGCACGGATTCCACCTCGCCCAGGCCCTGGTGGCGAGTGAGTCGACGTGCGTGACGATGCTGCGTGCCGAGCTGGCGCTGCGTCCGGAACCGCGGGCGAAGGCGATGGCCATCCTCGGCTACCCCGACATCGTCGCCGCGGCGTACGCGGTCCCGCAGATCAACCTGCACGAGCCGTACGCGCTGGAGGGCATGGACGACAAGCTCATCGGTTATGAGATGCGCAAGCACATGCACCCGGAGGCGCTGCACCTGCTGCCGCCGGCCCGCGCGTGGCTGATGGTGCAGTTCGGCGGCGACAGCGCGAGCGAGGCCCGCGCCAAGGTGGACGACCTGCTGCGCGCGCTTAGCGACGGCGGGCAGCCGTCGGCGGTCAAGGTCTTCCACGAAGGCTTCCACGAGGACCAGCTCTGGGGGGTGCGCGAGGCCGCGCTGGCGGCGACCGCACGGGTGCCCGAGGAGGCGGACACGTGGCCCGGCTGGGAGGACTCCGGGGTGCCGCCCGAACGGCTCGGCGACTACCTGCGTGACCTCATCCCGCTCCTGCGGGAGTTCGACTACGACGAGGCCAGCCTCTACGGGCACTTCGGCCACGGGTGCCTGCACACCAGCCTGCCGTTCGACCTGGTGACCGCCGACGGGGTCCGGGCGTACCGCGCGTTCGTCGAGCGCGCCGCGGACCTCGTCGTCGCGCACGGCGGCTCGCTCTCCGGCGAGCACGGCGACGGCCAGGCCCGCGGCGAGCTGCTGGTCAAGATGTACGGCCCGGAGATGGTGCGGGTGTTCGAGGAGTTCAAGGGGATCTTCGACCCGGACAACCGGATGAACCCCGGCAAGATCGTGCACGCCAACCGGCTCGACGAACAGCTTCGCCTCGGCCCCCGCTACGCCCCGGCCGAGCCCGCGACCCATTTCCGGTACCCAGAGGACGGCGACAGCTTCGCCCGGGCGGCGAACCGCTGTGTGGGTGTGGGCAAGTGCCGCCGGCACGGAGGCGAGGTGATGTGCCCGAGCTACATGGTCACCGGAGACGAGCAGCACTCCACCCGTGGCCGCGCGCGCCTGCTGTTCGAGATGGTGCGCGGCGAGACGATCACCGACGGCTGGCGCAGCGACGCGGTGGCCGACGCGCTCGACCTGTGCCTGGCCTGCAAGGGGTGCAAGCGGGACTGCCCGGTCAACGTCGACATGGCCACCTACAAGGCCGAGTTCCTGTCCCACCACTACGCCGGGCGGATCCGCCCACGCGACCACTACAGCCTGGGCTGGCTGCCGGTGATGGTCCGGCTGGCCCAGGTCGCCCCGGGCACGGCCAACGCGCTGACCCGGGTGCCGGGCATCGGCGCGGCCGCCAAGGTGCTCGCGGGCGTGGACCGGCGCCGCGAGCTGCCGCGGTTCGCTCAGGCCAGCTTCAAACGGTGGTTTCGCCGGCGTACGCCGCGCGGCACCGGCGAGGGCGGCCCGGTGCTGCTGTGGCCGGACACGTTCACCACGTACTTCGCCCCGGGCATCGCCGCCGCCGCGGTGGGTGTGCTGGAGGCGGCCGGTTTCCGGGTGATGCTTCCGCCCGGCCAGCTCTGCTGCGGGCTGACCTGGATCTCCACCGGCCAGCTCGACATCGCCCGGCGGGTGCTGCGCCGTACGGTCGACACGCTCGCCCCGTACCTGCGCGACGGCGTGCCGCTGGTCGGGGTGGAGCCGAGCTGCACGGCCGTGTTCCGCGGTGACACGCGCGACCTGCTCGGACCGAGCTCCGATATCGACCGGCTGGCGAAGCAGACCAGCACGTTCGCCGAACTGCTCACCCAGCGCGCACCGGACTTCACCCCTCAGGTCACGGCGGTCGACGGCGGGCGGCCCGCCGCCATCGTGCAGACCCACTGCCACCATCACGCGGAGCTCGGGTTCGGGGCGGACACCGAGCTGATGGCGGCGATCGGTCTGGACGCGCAGGTGCTCGACTCCGGCTGCTGCGGGCTCGCCGGCAACTTCGGCATGGTCCCCCAGCACCGCGACGTGTCGCTCGCCTGCGCCGAGCGGGTCCTGCTGCCGGCGGTGCGCGGCGCCGACCCGGCCACCCTGGTGCTCGCTGACGGGTTCTCCTGCCGGCTCCAGATCGACGGCGCCGGCACCGGTCGCCGCAGCGTGCACCTGGCCGAGGTGGTCAACGCCGCCGTGCACGGCACGCCGGTCGGCGAGTTTCCAGAACGGACGGTCGCGCTGCGCCGGGAGGCACGCGGCGGCCGGGAAGCGCGTGCTGGCCGGGGTCCGCGCGATGGCCGGGGTTGACGTACCGGTCGACGCGGTGCGCCACGCGGTCTACCGGCTGCCGACCGATCAGCCCGAGGCGGACGGCACGATCACCTGGACCGCCACCACGATGGTGCTGGTCCGCGTCGAGGCCGGCGGCATGGTGGGCACCGGTTGGACGTACGGTGCGGGCGCGGCCGGCGGGCTGATCGGCGAGTTGTTGGCAGGTGTGGTGACCGGCCGCTGCGCGCTGGACGTCACCGGCGCCTACCATGCGATGAGCCGGGCGGTGCGCAACATCGGCCGGCCGGGGATCGCCGCCAGCGCGATCTCCGCGGTCGACACCGCGCTGTGGGACCTCAAGGCCCGGCTGCTGGGGGTACGCCTGGTGCGGCTGCTCGGCCAGGTGCACGAACGGGTGCCGATCTACGGCAGCGGCGGCTTCACCGACTACGACGAGACCCGGCTGACCGCGCAGTTGGCGCACTGGGTGCACGACCTCGGCATCCCCCGCGTGAAGATCAAGATCGGGGAGTCGTTCGGCGGGGCGGTCGACCGCGATCTGGCCCGGATGCGCCAGGCCCGCGCGGTCATCGGCGCCGACGCCGATCTGTACGTGGACGCGAACGGCGGCTACTCGCGCAAGCAGGCGATCCGGGTGGCGCACCAGGCCGCCGACAGCGCGGTGCGCTGGTTCGAGGAGCCGGTCTCCTCCGACGACTTGGACGGGCTGCGGGAGGTCCGCGACGCGGTCGAGCCCGACGTCGCGGCCGGCGAGTACGGCTACGCCCTGCCGTACTTCCGGGACATGTGCGCGGCGGGCGCGGTGGACTGCGTGCAGGTCGACGTGACCCGCTGCGGCGGGATCACCGAATGGCTGCGGGCCGCCAGCCTCGCCGCCGCGTACGGCCTGCAGGTCTCCGGGCACACCGCCCCCAACCTGCACCTCGACGTGGCCGCGGCTACGGACAACGTGCGCCACCTGGAGTGGTTCCACGACCACGCCCGCATGGAGTCGATGTTCTTCGACGGGGTGTGTCCGCCGGACGGCGGCGTGCTCACGCCGGACCTGACGGTGCCCGGCAACGGCCTGGAGTTCCGCGAGGCGGACGCGCAGCCGTACCGGATCGGCTGAGGGCGGGGTGCGGGCGGTCAGGCGGTCCGGCTGAGCAGGTAGGCGTCCGCGCCGGCCACGACCGGACGAAGGCTGGCCGGCCGGGGGTGCGGTTCGCTTTGCAGGCTCAGCAGGGACAGCAGGATGTGAGCCTCCCGTTCGTCGTCGACGCAGACGACCGGCGTCCTCGGGTGGTACTGCATCTGCGCCGTGACGCCGAGCAGCTGCGCGGCCCGGACCACCACCGGCGCGACGTCGCCGGGGGTGCGCACCCGCAGGCCGCGCCGGGTGCGCACCGCCGGGCCGGACAGCAGCATCCCCCGCCAGACGGCGGTGGCGAGATCCTGGCGGTGTCGCCACCGCGGTGACGACGGGGAGACCGGCTGGGCGTTGGTGCACAGCTCGGCGCCACGCCGCCAGGCGTCGGCGAGCATGGTCAGCAGGTCCGCGGCGTGCTCCTTGGGCACCCGTACCCGATGAACCTCGAACCGGTGCCGGATGCCGGACCGCAGTGTCTGCGTCCAGACCGGGTAGGAGACCTCGTCGGCGATCGCGGCGCGGAACCGCGCGGCGGCGTCGGGCAGGTCGAAGTCCGCCACTACCGCCGTCGCGCCGTCGCCCACCGTTGCCGGGCGGCGGACCGAGCCGCGCCCGCGCTGGTGTGCCCGGCCGTGCGTCGTCGCGCACAGGTACATGGTCGCCGCCTCGAAGGGCATCGCCAGGCGCGGGCGCGCGGCGGTCGCGAGCCGCGGCCTGGCGCGCTGCACCGCAAGGTACATCGGCACTCCTTACGCACCGGATCGGCCGGCCGTTGCTGACCTACCCGGGACGGTAGAGTGGCGGTCCGCCGGGCGGACCGAAGCGGCTGAAAATTTGACCAACAATTAGCGTCCGCGGCTCTCCCGACAGCCGGCGGCGCGAGGCGAGGATCGTCATGTGCGAAGGGGGTCGGGATGAGGGTACTGCTGGTCGAGGACGACCTGCGGTTCGCCACCGCGTTGACGGCGGCCCTGCGACGCAGCGGGTACGAGGTGGCGCACGCGGCGACCGGGGCGGCGGCGCTCGACGCGGCCGCCTGCGACCTGGTGCTGCTGGACCTCGGCCTGCCCGACCTCGACGGGCTGGAGGTCTGCCGCCGCCTGCGCGCGGACGGTGACGTGGCGATCATCATGCTGACCGCACGCGGTGACGAGCGTGACCGGGTCGCCGGCCTGCGCTGCGGCGCGGACGACTACGTGGTCAAGCCGTTCGGGTTCGCCGAACTGCAGGCCCGTATCGAGGCGGTGCTGCGGCGGGCCCGACCGCGGGCAGCCGGTAGCCGGGTGGTGGGTCGGCTGCGGGTGGACCTCGACGAGCACCGCGCCTACATCGACGACAGGCCCGTGGTGCTGACCCGCAAGGAGTTCCAGCTGCTGGCGCAGCTGGTCGCCCGGCCGCGGGTGACGGTACGCCGGGAGCGGCTGTTCGCCGAGGTGTGGCACACGTCGTGGCGGGGCACGTCCCGCACGCTCGACGTGCACATCGCGAACCTGCGCGCGAAGATCAGCTCCGGCGCGCAGATCCAGACCGTCCGTGGGGTGGGCTACCGCATCGCGCCGCTCGACGACCCGGCGCCGCTGGCCGCGGCCGGCGCGGAGGGCTGAGTGCGCCGGCGCCTGCTGATCACCTACGGCACGCTGCTCGCCGCCGTGCTCCTGGGTCTGGCCGTTCCGCTGGCGCTGACGCTGGCGGCGCGGGACACCCAGACGATGTTCATCGACCGGCTCAACGACACGGCCCGCTTCGCGTCGTTGGCCGAGCCGGCGCTGCGCACTGGGCGTACCGAGGCGATCGAGGCGGAGCTGCGGCAGTACGACGCGCTGTTTGACATCGGTGTGGCGGTGGTCGGGCGGGACGGTCAACCCGTGCTCACCTCGCGGCCGTTGCTGGACCTCGACGCACCGGAGGTCCGCCGGCGGATCGAGACGGCGCTGTCCGGCCAACGGGCCGCGTTGCGCGAGGTGATGTGGCCGTGGCAGAGCGAACCGTTGGTGGTAGCCGAGCCGGTGGGGCGCGGTGGGGAGATCATCGGGGCGGTCCTGACGGTGTCGCCGACGGGGACCCTGCGCGTGGTCACCGCGCGTAGCTGGCTGCTGCTGACCGCGGTGGGCGTCGTGGTGCTGCTGGTCGGTGCGGCCTCCGCGGCCCCGTTGGCTCGCTGGATGCTGCGGCCGGTGCACGACCTGGACGAGGCGGCGCACGCGCTAACCGAGGGCCGGTTCGGGGAGCGCAGCGTGGTGGCCTCCGGCCCGCCGGAGCTGCGCCGGCTCACCGAGTCGTTCAACACGATGAGCGAGCGTATCGCCACGCTGATCGAGCGCCAGCGCTCGTTCGTCTCCTACGCCAGTCACCAGCTACGCACCCCGCTGGCCACGATGCGGTTGACCGTGGAGAACCTCGGCCCGGCGGTGGCGCCCGAGGGTGCCGCGGACTACCGGATGCTGTCGGAGGAGGTCGAGCGCCTGGCCGGCATCTGCGACGCCCTGCTGACCTACGCGCGGGCGGAGGCGACGGCGCAGGACGCGCAGGAGATGGACGCCGGCGCGGTCGCCGACGACCGGGTGGCCGTGTGGCGGCCGGTCGCGCAGCGCGCCGGGGTACGGCTGGTCCGGGCAGACGGCCCGCACGCGCGGGTGTACGCGGCCAGCCAGGTGCTCGACCAGGCGCTCGACGCCCTGATCAGCAACGCGGTGAAGTTTGCCGGACCGGGTGCCGACGTGGTGGTTTCCGTGGCGACCAGGGACAATGCCTGGGTGGAGATCGAGGTCGCGGACACCGGCCCGGGCATGTCGCCGGAAGATCTGGCCCGGGCGGTGGATCCGTTCTGGCGCCGCGGCACCGATCAGAACGTCGAGGGCTCAGGGCTCGGGGTCACCATCGCCGACGCGTTGGTGCGCGCCGCGGGGGGCCGGTTGGACCTGCTGCCCGCCCACCCGCGCGGCGTGCGGGCCCGGATCCGCCTGCCGGCCCGCCCGGGCACGGCCGGGGAGGCCGACCGGGTCGGGGAGGCTGAGCGGCTGTGACCGTGTCGCCCGCGCGGGTCGCGTGGCGCGCGGCGGCGGGCGTGGGACTGCTGCTCGCCAGTCTGCTCGTGGCCGGCTGCGAACGGCCACGTGAGGCGCCGGTCGATCACCTGGTCATCGCGACCGGGGGGCGTGGCGGGGTCTACTACGCGCTCGGCCAGGCGCTCGCCCGCGCAGCGCGGGAGCGGTGGTCGGCGACCGTGGATGTCCTGGTCACCGCGGCGTCCGTGGAGAACCTGCGCCTGGTGTCCGAGGGCAAGGCCGACATCGCCTTCGCCACCGTGGACTCGGCGGCGCTGGCGGTCGAGGGGCATGAACCGTTCGACCGTCCGCTGTCGCTGGTCGCCATCGCCGGGCTCTACGACGACTACCTGCAGCTCGTGGTGCCGGCCGATACCAACATCGGCCGCGTCGCCGACCTGCGCGGGCGACGGGTGTCCACCGGGTCCGCCGGCTCCGGCACGGAGATCATCGCCGCGCGGATCCTCGCCACAGCCGGGATCGACCCGGACCGGGACATCGAGCGGCAGCGGCTGTCCGTGGAGGCCTCGGCGGACGCGCTGTCGGCCGGTGAGATCGACGCCTTCTTCTTCAGCGGCGGGTTGCCCACTCCGGCCGTGGCCGGAGTGGCCCGGCAGATGCCCATCCGCCTGCTGTCCCTGCCCGACGAGATCACCGCCCTGCAGGAGCGTTACGGCGAGTTCTACCTCGCCAGGTCGATCCCGACCAGCGTCTACGGCCTGGCGGCGGAGGTGACCACGCTCGGCATCGCCAACGTGCTGGTGGTCCGCAGCGACCTGCCCGACGAGGTGGCCTACGCCCTGACGTCCCTGCTGTTCGAGGCGAAGCCGGAGCTGGTGGCCGCACACGAGGAGGCGCGGCGGCTGGACCAGCGGTCCGCCCTGGCCACCTTCCCGATCCGCCTGCACCCCGGCGCGGCGCGCTACTACCGGCAGTCAAAACCGATGGCGTTGCCGGGACGCTAGCGGCACAAGACGCTTAATCGAGCGATGACCCCGTGGCGATCGTCGGGACCAGTTCGACGACGTCGGTGTGCAGCTTGGCCAGCCCTTGGTCGAAGGTGGCGAGTCGGCCGCCCCGGGTGCGGGCCAGGTGCGCGAGATAGGCGTCGGTCACCTGCCGGTGGCCGATGACGCCGGTCAGCGGTACATCGCGGTACGGCTGGTCGTCCGGCCAGAACTCGTGGCGGGGGTCGGCGGCAATAGCGGACAGGAGCGCCTTCGCTGTCTCGGTCGTCTGGCCCTTTCGAACGAGCAACCGCACGAGGCTGCCTTGGGTGATCGGACAAGTGGCGAAGCTGCCTGGGGTTGCGGCGAGCCAGCTTTCGGCGGCGTCGTGGTGGACGTGGTCGGCCACCACGAGCGCGACCAACACGTTGGCGTCCAGGAGGATGGTCACAGGTCGTCGTCTTCCAACGTGCGGACATCGTCGGTGGTGATGACGGTGCCGAGGCGGACCACGGGAAGACCAGTGCGCGGACTGCGGGCCATCTCTGCTGCCTCGCCCTGCCCAAGGGCGCGACGCATGAGGTCGGCGATCGTCTCGCTCAGGGTCCGCGACGTATCCCTGGCGATGGACAGGGCCTGCCGGTGCAGGTCATCGGGCAGGTCGATGGTGGTCCGCATAACCGCATCCTATCATCAAAGCATCATGATGCCGGCCGTACGGCGCTGTCGACGGTGAGGGTTCCGGCGGTGGTGTCGAGCGTGGCCGGTACGCCGAGCGGCACGGTGAGCTGCCCGGGACCATGCCCGATCGGCAGCCCACCGAGCACCGGAACGCCGAGGTCACCCAGCCGCTCTAGCAGCACCTCCGAGACCGTGGTCGGCCACCGGTCGACGCAGTTGGTGAACTGGCCGACGGCCACGCCGGCCAGGTCGCTCAGGGCACCGGCGCGGCGCAGGTGGGTGAGCATCCGGTCGACCCGGTACGGGGCCTCGTCCACGTCCTCGATCAGCAGGATCGCGCCGGACAGGTCCGGCATGTCCGGGGTGCCGATGGAGGCGGCGAGCAGCGACAGGTTCCCGCCGAGCAGGGTGCCTCGGGCGGTTCCGCGCACCGTCACCGACGCCGTCTCCTCCGCCGGGTCGCGCCGGACCACCACCGGCTGGTCGGTCATCACCGCCAGCCGCAGGGCCTCGGCGCACGTGGGGTCGAGGTCGCGCAGCCGCCGCGGGTTCGGCCCGTGCACGGTCGCCAGGCGTGCGGTGCGCCACAGCGCAAGCTGCAGCGCGGTGATGTCGGAGAAGCCCACCACCACTTTCGGGTCGGCGCGCACCGCGGCCAGGTCGAGGCGGTCGACGATGCGCTGGGCGCCGTAGCCGCCGCGGGTGCAGATCACGCCGCGCACCCGCGGATCGGCGAACGCGGCGTTGAGGTCGGCGAGGCGCTGCTCGTCGGTGCCGGCCAGGAAGCCGGTCCGGGCGCGCGCGTGCGGCCCGACCTCGACGCGCAGCCCCCATGAGGCGAGCACCGCGGCGCCGAGCTCGACGTGTTCGGGCGAGGCCGGGCCGGAGGGGGAGACCAGCGCCACGAGGTCGCCTGGGCGCAGGGCGGGAGGGCGAAGGCTGTCTCGGGTCACCGCCTCAGCTTGCCGTATGCGGCGAGGGGATAGCCTCGATGGGTGAGCACGGCACTGGTGATCGAGAACGACCCCACGGACGACCCGCGGCGGCTCGGGGAGTGGCTGACCGACGCAGGGCTGGACCTCTCGGTGGTCCGCCCGCACGCGGGTGACCCGCTGCCGGCGTCGCTCGACGGGTACGCCGCGCTGCTCGTGTTCGGCGGCCGGCAGCACGCGTACCCTGGGCCGGACGGCGAGCCGAGCGCGCCGTGGTTCCCCGACTTGGAGGGGCTGCTGCGCAAGGCGGTGCGGTACCGGGTGCCGACGCTCGGGGTCTGCCTCGGCGCGCAACTGGTGGCGACCGCCAACGGCGGCACCGTGCAGCGCAGCGCGGCCGGGCCGGAGATCGGGCCCGCGCTCGTCGCCCGCCGCGATGCCGCCGACCAGGATCCGCTCTTCGACCCCGTGCCGTTCACCCCCGACGTGATCCAGTGGCACCAGGACGAGATCACCGAGTTGCCCCCTGGTGCGGTGCTGCTCGCCGCCTCCACCCGCTACCCGCACCAGGCCTTCCGCCTCGGTGACCGGGCGTGGGGCATCCAGTTCCACGTGGAGTGCGACGCGCAGATGATCGCCGAATGGGCGGCGGGAAGCCGGGACATGCTCGCCGACCTGGGCCTCGATCCCGAGGATGTGGTCGCGGCGACCGAGGCGATCCTGTCCGACGTGCAGGAGGTCTGGCAGCCGTTCGCCGCCCGGTTCGCGGCGCTCGTGCGCGGCGAGCTGCCGGCGGCACGCTCTCTGCCCCTGATCCGGTGATGCCGAGACCGGCGAGCAACCCCCGGCGCCTGGCCCGGTACGGGTTCGCCGATCCGGCCCAGGCGGCCGGCCTGCTCAGCTCGCCCCTGCTCGGGCTGTGGGACCCGGTGGCGGCCGACGCGCCGGACCCGGCGGCGGGCGAGATCCTGGAGACGCTGTCCCGCTCGGCCGACCCGGATCTCGCGGTGCGGCAACTGCACCGCATCGAGGAATCTTCGCGTCGGAGTCGGTCAAGCGCCGACGGCGCCAGCGACGCCGCGGGTGCCTCGCGCCGGTCGGGTGGCCCCGGCCCGGCCGTCGCGATCCGGTCCGACCCGGTGCTGCGCGAGCGGTTGATCGCCGTGCTCGGCGCCTCGGCCGCCCTCGGCGACCACCTCGTCGGCGACCCGACCCTCTGGCCTTCGCTGGCAACCGTGGACGACGTGCCGCTGGACGACGACGGCGTACCGGCGCTGCGCCGCGGGTACCTGCGCCGGCTGCTGCGGATCGCGGCGGACGACCTGACCGGGGCGTGCGACGTGGAGCGCACGATGGCGGACCTGTCCACGCTCGCCGACGAGACGCTTCGCGGGGCGTACGCGATCGCCGCGGCGGAACTGCCGGCGGGCCGGCCGCGGCCGCGGCTCGCGGTGCTGGCGCTGGGCAAGTGCGGCGGCGGCGAGCTCAACTACGTCTCCGATGTGGACGTGATGTTCGTCGCGGCCGGGGACGAGGATCTGCCTGCCGGCACCGCCATCGCCACCCGGCTGATGGCGATCTGCCGGCAGGTGGCGTGGCCGGTCGACGCGGCGCTGCGCCCCGAGGGCAGCCGGGGTCCGCTGGTGCGCACGCTCGCCAGCCACGTCGCCTACTACACGAAGTGGGCGCGGACGTGGGAGTTCCAGGCGCTGCTGAAGGCCCGCCCGGCCGCGGGGGACGCCGCGCTGGCCGAACAGTGGCTGGCCGCGCTGCATCCGCTGGTCTGGCAGGCGGCCGAACGCCCCGAGGCGGTGGCGGACGTGCGCGACATGCGCCGGCGCATCCTGGACAGCGTGCCCGCCGCGCAGCGGGACCGGGAGATCAAGCGGGGGCCGGGTGGGCTGCGCGACATCGAGTTCGCCGTGCAGTTGCTGCAACTCGTGCACGGCCGGGCCGACGACACGCTGCGCTCACCGTCCACACTGGATGCGCTGCGCGCCCTGGTGGCCGGCGGCTACGTCGCCCGGTCCGACGGCGAGGCGCTGGTCGGCGCGTACCGCTTCCTGCGCACCGTCGAGCACCGCCTGCAGTTGCAGCGGCTGCGCCGCACCCACACCGTGCCGGCGGCTCCCGCGGCGCTGCGCTGGCTCGCGCAGGCGATGGGGTACCGGTCCGACACGCGTCGGGAGGCGGTGGAGGCGTTCCGCGCCGACTGGGTCGCGCACACCGCGCAGGTACGGCGGCTGCACGCGAAACTGCTCTACCGGCCGCTGCTCGAGGCCGTGGCCCGGGTGCCGGCCGACTCGCTGCGCCTGACGCCCGACGCGGCCCGCGACCGCCTGCTCACGTTGGGGTTCGCCGATCCGGCCGGGGCGCTGCGGCACATCGGGGCGCTCACCGACGGGGTGTCCCGGGCGGCCGCGATCCAGCGTACCCTGCTGCCGGTGCTGTTGGAGCGGTTCGCCGACGCGCCCGAGCCGGACCGAGGGCTGCTGGCCTACCGGCAGGTGTCCGAGGCGCTGCGCGGCACGCCGTGGTACCTGCGGCTGCTGCGTGATGAGGGGCCGGTCGCGATGCGGCTGGCCCGGCTGCTCGGGCTGTCGCGGTACGCCGTGGACCTGCTGGTGCGCGACCCGGAGGCGCTACGCCTGCTGGCCGATGACGATGAGCTGGTGCCGCGGACCTGTCAGTCCCTTGTAGAGGGTTTCGGGGCGGCGGCCGCGCGGTACGTGGAGGCCGGCGATGCCGACCCGGAGGCGGCCATCCGCGCGGTGCGCGCCCTGCGCCGCCGGGAACTGTTCCGCGTCGCCTGCGCCGACCTGCTCGCCGACGCGGGCGACGGGCTCGCGCCGGCTGTCCGGCTCGACGAGGTGGCGGTCGGGCAGGCGCTGTCCGACGTCGCCGACGCGACGCTCGGCGCGGCGCTGCACGCCGCGGACCCCGCCGCCGGACTGCGGTTCGCCGTGATCGGGGTGGGCCGGCTGGGCGGGTACGAGATGAGCTACGCCTCCGACGCGGACGTGCTGTTCGTCTACGAGCCGCCGGCGGGGATGGCCGAGGACGCCGCCTCGGGGGCAGCGCACGCCGTCGCCGAGGAGATGCGTCGCCTGCTCGGCATCCCCGCACCCGATCCACCGCTCGGCGTGGACGCGGATCTGCGCCCCGAGGGACGGCAGGGACCGCTGGTGCGCAGCCTTGCCGCATACCGCCAGTACTACGCCCGCTGGTCGCACGTGTGGGAGGCGCAGGCGCTGCTGCGTGCGCGGTTCGTGTGCGGCGACGCGGACCTGGGCGCGCGGTTCCTCGCGCTCGCCGACGAGGTGCGCTACCCGGCCGGTGGGCTGCGCCCGGGCCAGGTCACCGAGATCCGCCGGATCAAGGCCCGGGTCGACGCCGAGCGGCTGCCTCGGGGCGCGGACCCGCTGACCCACACGAAGCTCGGCCGGGGCGGGCTGGCGGACATCGAGTGGACGGTGCAGCTGCTGCAGTTGCGCCACGGGCACGCCGTGCCGGGGCTGCGCACGACCCGTACCCTCGACGCGCTGGCCGCTGCCCGGGACGCGGGCCTGGTGCCACCCACGGACGCCGCCGCGCTGGCGGCGGCATGGCGGCTGGCCTCGCGGGTGCGCAACGCGCTGATGCTCGTGCGTGGACGCCCCGTCGACCAGCTGCCCCGTCACGGCGTCGACCTGGCCGGGGTGGTCGCGGTGCTCGGCGAGTCCGACCCGGGTCGCTTCGTCGACGGCTACCTGCGAACGGCCCGCCGCGCTCGCGCGGCCGTCGAGCGGTTGTTCGCCGCCTGAGTCCTCCGATGCCTTTGCAGGTGCCAGTGCGGGTGGCGAACCGTGCGCGCGGCGTGTAGCGTCGCCGGTCGAAGTGTCCTGTCGGCGCGCCTACCAACGCGATACGAGGAAACACCACTGTGGTCGCTACCAGGGATTCCCAGGGCACCGGGCGACAGCCGGCGACGACCGAGGACACGGTCATGGGATGTGGCCTGGTGGTCGCCGTCGTGGTCGCAGCCGTCGGTGTCGGCTTCTGGGTCTTCGGTTCTGGACGGGCGGGACCGATGCTGGTGCTCGCCGGCGTCGGCGCGTTTCTTCTCGTCTATCCGTTGATGATGCGCGGCACACCTCGGCTCAGGGCGCTCGCGGTGTCCGGGCTCATTCTCGCCGTGGCCGGGGCGGAGTCCCTGTTCTTCGCGCCGACCCGCCTGGCCGGCACGCTGGCGATGGCCGTCGGGCTGGCGCTGCTGCTGGCCGGCACGGCACTGTACTGGCGCCCGAGCCGCACCGGTGCGCAGGTGCGCCAGCCTTCCGCACCCGGCCGGCTGGCGGCGCTGGCGCTCCTGTTGACCGTCGTGGTCGGGGTTCCGCTGGGTGGCCTCGGGGGAACCAGCCTCGTCCTCAACACGAGCGGGGCCGTCCAGCGGCACTACGGCCAGCTCATCAACGTCGACCTGCCCGGTAAGTGTTCGTACACCACGACCATCGGCAAGAGGGGAGTGCGGACGGGCAACGCCACCTGCGACGCGGTCTGGTACATCGACGGCCGCCGGGTGACCGGGAGGCTCGTGGGTGAGGTGGACGAGCTTCGAAAGGGAGTCGCGATCACCGGATCCGGGCTCGTCGGCACGCACGTCGACTCGATCCGGGCATACGCGTACGGCGACGTCGCCTACACCGCCGCCGCGGCGGCCGAGGTGGGGTCGCTCGCCGTGCTCAGTCGCCTGTCACCGTGGTCCGTGCTCGGCCTGCCGATCGCCCTGGTCGCGTGGATCGTGCTGCGCCGTACCGTCTGGTGGCGCGGCAGGTAGGTGAGGAGGCGTCATCACTGTGCCCGATCGCCGCGACGGCGACCACATCAGGCCGCTGATCCGCGAGATTCACGCCAGGCGCGGCCGGCCCACCGTGGTGGCGCTATCCACCTCGCAGGTGCAGACGGTGGTCGACCGCCTTTACTACGACATCGACGACGACAGGGTGGAGGTCCGCCTGCTCCTGGGGCGGGCCGCAACGACCGCGAGCGCGGCGGGCGCGCAGATCGTCGCCGCGCTGCAACTGCCCTACATCGCCAGCCACAGCTGGGACGACCTGCTCGCCGAGATCGACGAGCGTTCCGTGTCGCGACGCGAGTTCGTCGTGGTCGCCGACGCGGCGGACCTGCTGCGCGACGAGGACCCGGACAAGTGGCGGGAGCTGGTGTGGTCGATGTGCGGGGGACCGTACTGTCTCGGCGGAGGTTGGCAATCCGTGGTACTCATCGACGAGCCGCTGCGCTGGGAGCAGTCGCGGTTCGGCGGCGTGGCCGGCGCCCGGGCAGCGGTCGAGCGCCTGTTCGCCGCCTGAGTGGATCGAGAAGGGTTGGGGTCGCCATGGCGACCCCAACCCTTCTCGATCGAAACGGGCACCGCTAGGGGCGCAATGTCAGCGTGTCGGTGGCCGCCTTCTCGATCGACTCCCGCTGCCAGCGCATCGGCAGTGTCTCGCCCGTGCGCCACAGCTCGAACTGGTCGTGGTAGTTCGGGTGGAACGCGTGCCCGGAGTTGCCGGTGAGCTGGATCCACCGCGACGCATCGAGGTCGGCCATGTCCACGATCATGCGCATCGACGGGACGTAGGTCACGCGGTACCCGGCGCCGGCGTTCCAGCCGTTCGCGTTGACGATGGCGCTGCCGCCGGAGATCGGGGCCGGTCCGTGGTTGAACAGCCACTCGATCGGCCCGATGCCCGACGTGCCGAACGACTGGTGCTCCACGGTCAGCGTGTGCATCCGTCCCCAGCGCCACCGCGCCGGGTTGTCCCCCTGCCTGGCGCGCAGCTCCTCGGCGGCGTCGATCAGCGCCGCGGCGATGATCTCCCGGGCGGTCTCCACCTCAGGCGTGTCGGTCGCGTCCCACCACGGCGAAGCCGGGTCGGCCAGCAGCCCCCGCACCACCTCGAACCACCGGTCGCCGCCGTCCGGCCGGTAATCGGCAGGCAGTTCGTCGAAGGTACGCGAGAGCAGGTGCCGCCAGACCGCGTTGAAGTACGCGGCCGGGGCGGAATCGTCCGCCTGCTGGTGGTCCCAGTCGCGCAGCAGGTCCTGCGCCCGGGCCGCCAACCCGTCCAGCGGCACCGCGAGCAGCGCCGGGATCAGCACGGGGGCCAACGGGTTGCGGTTGTCCATCTGCATCCGCTGCATGTCGGCCACGTCCAGGCGGCCCCGGGCCGCGATCGCCTCGTCGATCAGGTCGTAGATGCGCTGGCTGCGCGCCCCGTACGCCCACTCGGTGGTCAGCAGGTGCTGGTACTGCGGCCCGATCACGGCCTGGTTGGCGGTGACGATGTAGCCGCGTGGCGGGTTGTAGACCCAGGGCAGCTCCTCGAAGGGGATGAAGCCGGTCCAGTCGTACGCGGAGTCCCAGCCGGGCGACATGTCCCGCCCGTCGCCCTTGCCGCGGATCGGGATCCGGCCGGGGGACTGGTAGCCGATGTTGCCGTCGACGTCGGCGTACACCATGTTCTGCGCGGGCACCTCGAACAGCGCGGCGGCGGCGCGGAACTCGGCGAAGTTCGTGGCACGGTTGACCGCGAACACCGCCTCGACCGTGCGGCCCGGGTCGAGCGCCGTCCAGCGCAGCGCGACCGCATGCTCACCCGCGAGGTCGCGCAGTTCGTCCGAGGCGTCGGAGATCAGCGGGCCGTGCCGGGAGGCGCGCACGGTGATCGTGACCGGGTCGCCGCCGGCCACCTCGATGGTCTCCTCGCGCCGCTCCAGCGGCAGCCACTCGCCGTCCACTTCGTACTCGTCGCCGCGCACCCGCTCCAGGTACAGGTCGGTGACGTCCGGGCCGAGGTTGGTGAACCCCCACGCGATGCGGCCGTTGTGCCCGATCACCACGCCGGGCAGCCCGGAGAACGTGAAGCCGGTGACCTCGTAGCCGCAGGCGCAGTGCAGCCCCATCTGATACCAGATGCCGGGCATGCTCGGCGCGAGGTGCGGGTCGTTGGCGAGGACCGGCTTGCCGCTCACGGTGTACGCGCCGCTGACCACCCACGAGTTCGACCCGATGCCCTCGCCCGCGCCGACCGTGACCGGGATCCGGGCGAGCCCGTCGGCGAGCCGGTCCAGCGCCGCCAGCGGCAGCGCCCCGGCGGTCGGCGTCGTCGGCGGTGTCGCAGGCGCCGACGCGGCGGGGTCGAACCCTCCGTCCACCACCCGCCCGTCGGTGACGATCGGCAGGTTCCGCTCGTACGGGTACGCCGGGTACAGCTCGTCGATCTGCGCGTCGCTCAGCCCGTGGGCCCGCAGGGCCGCCCGGGTGATCTCCGTCTGCATGTTGCCGCGCAGGTCCCACGCCATCGCCTTGAGCCAGGCCAGGCTGTCGACCGGGCTCCACGGCTCGATCTCGTACCCCGGGTTCTGCAGCCCGAGCAGCGCGTACTCCAGGCTGGCCGCGGCGCCGTCGTGCTCGGCCAGCCAGGCGTTGACGCCCTCGGCGTACGCGGTCAGGAACCGGCGCGCCTCGTCGCCGATGAGCTGCCATTCCTGCTCGGCGACCCGCCGCCAGCCCATGGTGCGCAGGTACGCGTCGGTGGCCACCTGGCTTTCGCCGAACAGTTCGGCGAGCCGCCCGCCCGTCACGTGCCGGCGGAAGTCCATCTCCCAGAACCGGTCCTGCGCGTGCACGTAGCCCTGTGCCCGGAACAGGTCGGTCTCGGTGCGGGCGTACAGGTTCGGGATGCCGTGCAGGTCCCGGTGCACGGTGACCGGGGCGCTCAGGCCAGGTAGGCGCAGCGTCCCGCCGTGCTGCGGGAAGGAGTGCCGCACCGCCCACACGCCGCCGATCACGGCGGCGAGGGCGAGCGCGACGACAACCGCGACCGTCGACAGTGCGATCTTCAGGACCAGGGGGCGCTTCATGCCGTCAGGACAGCATGCCGCGCCCGCCGATCGCTAATCGACCGACATCATTAATCGACGGATATCAAGGTCAGACTCCGAAGTAGAGCGCGAACTCGTGCGGCGTGGGGCGCAACCGGATCGGGTCGATCTCGTTGGCCCGCTTCCACTCGGTCCACGTGGAGATCAGGTCGGCGGTGAACACGCCGCCCTCGAGCAGGTAGTCGTGGTCCGCCTCGAGCGCGTCGAGCACCTCCGGCAGCGAGCCGGGCACCTGGGCGACCTGAGCGAACTCCTCCGGCGGCAGGTCGTAGAGGTCCTTGTCGATCGGCTCCGGCGGCTCGATCTTGTTGCGGATGCCGTCGAGGCCGGCCATCAGCATCGCCGAGAAGGCCAGGTACGGGTTGGCCGACGGGTCGGGCACCCGGAACTCGATGCGCTTGGCCTTCGCGTCCGTGCCGGTCACCGGGATCCGGGTGCAGGCCGAGCGGTTGCGCTGCGAGTAGACCAGGTTGACCGGCGCCTCGAAGCCGGGCACCAGGCGGCGGTACGAGTTGACCGTGGGGTTGGTGAAGGCCAGCAGTGACGGTGCGTGGTGCAGCAGACCGCCGATGTACCAGCGGGCGGTGTCGGACAGCCCGGCGTAGCCGGTCTCGTCGTAGAACAGCGGCTCACCGCGCAGCCACAGGCTCTGGTGGGTGTGCATGCCCGAGCCGTTGTCGCCGTACAGCGGCTTGGGCATGAACGTGGCGGTCTTGCCGTGCGCCCAGGCGGTGTTCTTCACGATGTACTTGAACAGTTGCAACGTGTCGCCGGCGTGCAGGAGCGTGGAGAACCGGTAGTTGATCTCCGCCTGGCCGGCGGTGCCGACCTCGTGGTGCGCACGTTCGACCGTTATGCCTACTTTGAGGAGGTTGGTCACCATGGCGTCGCGCAGGTCAGCGAAGTGGTCGACCGGCGGCACCGGGAAGTAGCCACCCTTGTAGGCCGGTTTGTAGCCGCGGTTGGGGCCGTTGGCGTCGCCCTCGCTGCCCGTGTTCCACGCTCCCTCGACCGAGTCGATGTAGTAGTAGCCGGCGTTGGGGGTGGTGTCGTAGCGGATCGAGTCGAAGACGTAGAACTCCGCCTCGGGCCCGAAGTACGCGGTGTCCGCGATGCCGCTGGCCGCCAGGTACGCCTCGGCCTTCTTGGCCACGTTCCGCGGGTCACGGGAGTACGGCTCGCGGGTGAACGGGTCGTGGATGAAGAAGTTCAGCGCGACGGTTTTCTCCGCCCGGAACGGGTCGACGAACGCGGTCGCCGCGTCCGGCAGCAACAGCATGTCGGACTCGTGGATCTGCTGGAATCCGCGGATCGATGAGCCGTCGAACGCGAGGCCCTCGGTGAAGACCTTGTCGTCGAACGCCTCCACGGGCATCGTGAAGTGCTGCATGACCCCGGGCAGGTCACAGAAGCGTACGTCGACGAACTTCACGCCCTCGTCTCGCAGGTAGGCGAGCAGTTCTTCAGAGTTGGCGAACACGGGTCCTCCTGGCTGGTGCGGCTTCGGTTCGGGCCATTCGCGACGCTACGGCGCCGCCGTTGCCCACCCGTGTCCCCGCTGTTTCCCCTGTGTTACGCCGTACCCGACCTGCCCGCGCTCTCCCCTGCCCCGCCCGTGTTGATCATGGAACTGGCGGCGAACCTCGCGGCGTGTCGTGCTGCCCACACCATGATCAACGCGCGCCGGTCGGTGCGGTCAGCGGCGGCCGCCGCGCATGGCGCGGAAGGCGCCCTTGGGCGGGCGCAGGTTCTTGGGGATCGCGCCCTTGGGCAGCTGGGGCCGGGAGGTCAGCGCGGTCAGGCGCCGGTCCAGCGCGTTGATGTCCCTGCCGGTCAGGTTGCGATCGCGCGACAGCCGCACCAGCGTCATGCGCATCTTGCGCAGCGGCAGCTCACCCTCGCCGTTGCCGATCACGTAGTCGTACAGCGGGGCGGAACCGATCACCTTGGCCAGGCGCCGCTTCTCCTGGCCGATGAGCCCGCGCACCCGCTGCGGGTTGCCCTCACCGAGCAGGATCACGCCGGGCTTGCCGATGACCAGGTGCACCATGTCGAACTGGGTGGTCGAGCTGATCGCCGGCGTGACCCGCCAGTTGCCGCGCATCGTCTGCAGGATCTGGGCCGCCGCGCCGGGCTTGCCCTCGGCCTCGTTCATCATTGCGGTGTTGGACCGCAGGTTCAGCACGATGAGCACGCCGAGCAGCGCGAGCATGACGCCGATCGGGACCCACAGCCAGCCCCAGACGATCCCGGCGACCACGGTGAGCGCGAGCGGCAGGACCGCCGCGGCGAAGACCAGCGGAACAAACCATTTGTCCCGCTTCGCGGTGAACGAGAAGACCATCCCGATCTGCTTGAGCCGGGTACGAAAACCGACCTTCTCCTGCTGCTGGGCCTTCGCCATGGTCGAAAGTCTAGTCGGCGCGCCGCGCGGGCTGCCGTGGTCAGCTCGCCTGCCCGCCCCGGCGGGCCTCGATCGCCTGCTGGTACAGCCGGCCGGCCCGGTACGACGAGCGCACCAGCGGCCCGCTCATCACCCCGGCGAAGCCCACCGCCAGCGCCTCCTCGCGCAGCTCGACGAACTCCTCCGGCTTCACCCAGCGCACCACCGGGTGGTGGCGCGAGCTCGGCCGCAGGTACTGCGTGATCGTGAGCAGCTCGCAGCCTGCGTCGTGCAGGTCGCGCAGGGCCTGGGAGATCTCGTGCCGCTCCTCGCCGAGGCCGAGGATCAGGTTCGACTTGGTCACCAGCCCGGCGTCCCGCGCCCGGGTGAGCACCTCCAGCGAGCGCTCGTAGCGGAACGCCGGCCGGATCCGCTTGAAGATCCGCGGCACGGTCTCGACGTTGTGCGCGAGCACCTCGGGCCGGGCTGAGAAGACCTCGCCGAGCTGGTCCGGGTCGCCGTTGAAGTCCGGGATCAGCAGCTCCACCCCGCAGCCGGGCACCAGCGCGTGGATCTGACGGACCGTCTCCGCGTACAGCCAGGCGCCCCCGTCAGGCAGGTCGTCACGCGCCACGCCGGTGACGGTCGCGTACCGCAGGCCCATCGTCGCCACCGACTCGGCCACCCGGCGCGGCTCGTCCGCGTCGAACTCGGCCGGCTTGCCCGTGTCGATCTGGCAGAAGTCGCAGCGCCGCGTGCACTGGTCGCCGCCGATGAGGAAGGTCGCCTCCCGGTCCTCCCAGCATTCGTAGATGTTGGGGCAGCCGGCCTCCTGGCAGACGGTGTGCAGGCCCTCGCGCTCGACCAGGCCACGCAGTTGGGTGAACTCCGGTCCCATCCGGGCCTTGACCTTTATCCACGCAGGCTTGCGCTCGATCGGTGTCTGCGCGTTGCGCGCCTCGATGCGCAGCAGCCGCCGGCCCTCGGGAGCAACCATGGTCACGACGCCAGGGTACGCCCGAACGACGGATTCGCCCCCGCCGAACTGGTGAAGCGCGACGCGGCTCACGTCCCAATAGCACCAGATACACCGGTTTCAGTGCATTGGTTGCCGTGTGCAGGGGTCGTCGTCACACTGTCGCCTCGCACAGGTACTGTCCGGCCATGCCGTACCCCCAGACCGGGAGGAGCTTCTGATGCGTACGTCGATCCGCATCGCCGCGCCCGCCACCGCGATCTGGCGCGTCCTGCTTGATGTGGAGCGTTGGCCGACGTGGACCACCACGGTGACCACCGCCACCTGGCTCGACTCCGGGCCGGTGCGGGTGGGGCGGCGGGCCCGCCTGGTCCAGCCGCGTCTCGGGGCGGCCGTGTACGAGATCACGCAGCTGGATCCGGAGAAGTCCTTCGTCTGGTCCAGGCGGTCGCCGGGGGTGACGACCGTAGCCGGGCACTACCTGACCCCGGAGCCGGACGGCACCACGCTGCTCACGCTGAGCGTCGAGCACTCCGGTCCGCTCGCCGCCCTAGGCCGGCTGCTCACCGACCGGCTCACCCGCCGTTACCTGGAGGCCGAGGCGAACGGCCTCAAGACGTACTGCGAACGGGAGCGCGACGCGGGCCGGGCGTAGTCGGACCCGTGCCGGGATGCGTCCCCTCTGGACGCATCCCGGCCGGACGAAGCGGCACCTGCAGCTCGGTCACCGCCTCGGCCGGCTCGTCGCCGCGCTGTCTCGGCGGCCGACCCGCTGGCTGCGGCCCCATCCGCAGGTAGACCTGCCGGACCGGACCACCCGGGCGCTGGCCGGTGTGCTCCAGCCACCGCAGCATCCGCTGCAGCACGTGGCCGAGGCGTGCCGGGTCGCCGTGGTGCACCAGACAGGCCATGCGCGGCTCGGGGTCGAGGAAGCCCACCTCGAGGCGCCCGTCCGGCGGTACGGGCCGGGCCAGCGGCACGGCGACCGTGACGGTCTCGTCGTCGGGGTCGGCCAGCAGCGCCAGCGGCGGGCGGTTGGACCGCGCCCGGTGGCCGGCCACGTACGCCTCCACCTCGGCCAGCAGCCCGGTCACGTCCTCGCCCGCCGGTGCGGACCGCGCCGCGACCAGCAGCGACGGCACCGGTCGCACCTCCACCTCGGGGAGGTCGTCGGTGTCGGCGAGCAGCGTCCGCAGCGCCCGCAGGAGCCGCAGCCGGGAATTCGCCTGGGCGATCTCGTCGACCAGGCGCTGCTCGTGCTCGGCGACCACCCGGTCCACCGCCGGATCCCCGGCGTCGAGCAGTTCGGCGATCTCGGTCAGGCCGAGCCCGAGGGCTCGCAGCACCTCGATCCGGTTGAGCCGGGGCAGGTGCGCCGTGGTGTAGCCGTCCTCACCGGTCGCCGCGTGCACCTGCACCGGCACCAGCAGCCCGGCCTCGTCGTACTGGCGCAGCGCGCGGACGCTCACCCGCGTGAGCCGCGCGAACTCGGCGACCTGGAACATCGGCCCTTCCACCCGGCTAGTGTCGGGCAGACGCGTACGGGTGCGGTCAGCGCCTGGTGTGTGCCGGTCAACCGAGCAGGGTGCCCAGGTGCCGCTCGACCAGCGGAAGGGCCTCGGCGACCGGGACCGGCCGGCCGAGTTCGGCGGTGAGGCTGGTCACCCCCGCGTCCCGGATGCCGCACGGCACGATCCGGTCGAAGTGGGTCAGGTCGCAGTCGCAGTTGAGGGCGAATCCATGCAGGGTGACGCCGCGCGCCACCCGGATCCCGATCGCGGCGATCTTGCGGGCCGGGCCGCGTTCGTCCGCCGGCACCCATACGCCGCTGCGGCCTTCGACGCGGCTGGTGGCCAGACCGAACTCCGCGCACACGTCGATGAGCATCTGCTCGACCCGGCGCACATACGCGACCACGTCCACCGGGTCCGGCAGCCGCAGGATCGGGTAGCCCACCAACTGCCCCGGGCCGTGCCAGGTGATCTTGCCGCCGCGGTCCACGTCGATCACCGGCGTGCCGTCGAGCGGGCGGTCCCACGGCTCGGTGCGCTTGCCCGCCGTGTAGACGCTCGGATGCTCCAACAGCAGGACGGTGCCCGGGGCGCCGCCCGCCACCGCCTCATGCAGCCGCCGCTGCTCGTCCCACGCTTCCTGGTAGTCCACGACTCCGGCGCGCACCACGGTCAGGCCGCACGCCTCGCTGGTCACGGTGGTCGTCACGGCACCAGCCTAGCCCGGTCGGAGGCGGAATCCGCCGGGCTCGGCGCGCAGCTGCCCGGCGCTGGCCGGCGGCCGAGCCGGTCCCCACGGCCGATCCGGCAGGCCGAGCCGCCGCCGGAATCTGGCCGTCCGACGGAGGTGGCGGGGGTTGCGGTGCGGCGATACCCAGGGTGAACCTGTGGTAGCCCAATCGGGGACATCGTGGGGAGGGAGCCCGATGCGTGGCAGCGGGACCGCGGCGAAGTCCGCAACGCGCACGGAGCAGACCCTCACCAGCAACGACATCGCCGGGCACAACCGGGTACGCCGCACCGGGTCGATCGGGTTCCGCCTGATGCTGCCGATCGTGGCGGCGAGCATCGGGCTCGTCGCCGGGGGCGTCGTGCTGGTCATGACGTCGATGCGTGCGGCCGACGAGGCGCAGCGGGCCCACGTGCTCGTCGAGGGCGCGGCTGCGGCGCTGCGCCTGGTCGACGAGATCGAGCAGGAGGTCGCCGAGACCAACGGGGCGCGCGAGCGCGGCGCGGCAGCCGACGCGCAGCCGCTGGTCGCGCAGCGGGCGCGCACCGACGAGGCGATGGCGGACTACCTGACCGCCAGCCGCGCGGCGCTGGCGGAGGCGCCGGAGATCGCCGGCCCGTTCAGCCACGTCACGGCGCTGCTCCAGCCGTTCGCGCGGGCCCGCGCCGAGGCCTTTCAACCCGGCGTCACGCTCTCGGGCTTCGGCGACGCGTTCGAGCAGATCACCCACCACCTGCTCGACCTCACCGCGGCCATCGCCGAGCAGCTTTCGGATCAGCGCCTGGGCAACCTCGCCCGCAGCGCGGCCATGATCAGCGAGATCAAGCACCTCGCCGCCGAACAGCGCGATCTGCTGCGGCTCGCGTTCATCCGCGGCGAACTCAGCCGCGCCGAACTGGTCACGCTCGCCGCGCTCGACGGCGAGCGGCAGGCCAAGCTGTCCGAGTTCGCGCACACCGCCACCGCCGAGACGCGCCGCCTCTTCACCCGGACCTACCTCGGGTCAGACGTGCAGGCCGCCAACGAGCTGCGCCACGCGGCCCTGCGCGTCGGCGACGCCGCCGCCCTCAGCGTCGACCCCGATGTCTGGTACGCCGCGCAGAGCGGCGCGGTGGACAAGCTGCGCACGATCGAGCGCGAGGTGACCGGCACACTCGCCCGCGAGGCGCTGCGCAACCAGGAGGTCGCGCAGCGGCAGGCGGCGGTGACCGGCGGTCTCGCCGCGGTCCTCCTGGCCGCCACGCTGGCGGGCGGGGCGTCGCTGGCCGTACGCACGACCCGGCGGCTGCGCCGGCTGCGCCAGGTCGCGCTGCGCGTGGCGCGCGGTGAGCTGCCGACGGCGGTCGCGCAGGTGGCCCAGGCGAAGGACCCGGATGCGGTACGTGAGGCGATGAGCGCGTCGCACCGGCGGGTGGACGCGATGCTGGACGCGGGGCGCGACGAGCTGGCGGAAGTGGCGGCGGCGTTCGGCGTTGTGCACGAGCAGGCGCTGCGGCTCGCCGCCGAGCAGGCGCTGCTGCGCCTCGACGCCTCCGCGGTGTTCGCCGCGCTGTCCCGGCGCGGGCAGAGTCTCGTGCACCGGCAGTTGCAACTCATCGGCGAGTTCGAGCGGTCCGAACGCGACGAACGGGTCCGTGGCCGGCTGATCGCGTTGGACAGTCTGGCCGCCCGGATGCGGCGCAACGAGGAGAACCTGCTGGTCCTCGCCGGCGGTCAACCCGGGCGCCGGTTCGCCGAACCCGTCACCCTCACCGACGTGGTCCGTACCGCGGCCGCGGAGATCGAGGCGTACCCGCGCATCGACGTGCCGGCCGCCGATGACGTGCGGGTGGCGGCACACGCCGTACGCGACGTCGTTCACCTGCTCGCCGAACTGCTCGACAACGCGACGGCCTTCTCGCCACCGCACACCCGGGTGCGGGTGCTGCTGCGAGACGACGGGGACGGCGTCACCCTGTCCATCATCGACTCGGGTATCGGGCTGTCCGACGAGCAGATCGCGGAGGCCAACCGGCGGCTGACCGAGCCCATGCGCCTCACCAGTGAACTGGTCGGCACGATGGGCCTGCTCGTCGTCGCGCGGCTGGCGGCACGCCACGGCGTCCAGGTGCGTCTCGGGCGCGGCCCGGTGGGCGGTGCGATCGCGGAGGTACGGCTGCCGAACGCGCTGCTCGTCGCGGCGCCGGCCGGCGTCGCACGCCGCGTGCAGCTGGTGCCGGGCACGCCGGTGCGCGCGCTCGCGCTCCCGCGCCTGGGGCTGCCCCCCGCGTCGGATCCGGCCCCCGGCCCCGTGGTGGACAAGCTGCCGGCCGCGGTCACGTCCGCCGTGGTCCTGACCTCCGCCACCTCGGCCGAATCACCCGCCCGCGGCTCGGGCGCCGGGGCGGTCTCCGCCTCCCAAGCCGGCCGTGACCGAGAGGAGCGTTTTCTCGATCCGGAAACGGTCCGGGCCAGGCTCGCCAGTCTCGCCGGCGGCTTCGCGGCGGCCCGCCGCGATGCACCGCCACCGGCCGCGTCGCAGTGGAGTGAACAGTGAACGAAGCAAGGGACCAGGTGAACGGACAGTCGGACCTGGGCTGGCTGCTGACCTCGTTCGTGCAGCGGGTGCCCTCGGTGACCTACGCGCTGGCGGTGTCCGCCGACGGCCTGACCATGGCGGCCTCCGACGGGCTCGGGACCGACCGGGCCGACCAACTGTCGGCGATCACCAGCGGATTGGCCAGCCTCACCGTCGGCGCCGCCCGCTGCCTGGACACCGGACGGGTACGTCAAGCCGTGGTGGACATGGACGGGGGAGTGCTGCTGCTGATGGCGGTGGCCGAGCGGGGACAGTTGGCTGTGCTCGCCGAGCCGGGCTGCGATCTGGGGCAGGTCGGCTACGAGAGCGCGCTGCTCGTGCAGAAAGTGGCGACCGCGCTCGAGCCCGCTCCCCGCATCCTGTGACCGGGCCTGCCTAGCCGGCGGGTGGTGCCGGGCAGCCGAGCTACCGAGACCTATGCCTTAGACCGCGCGCGCAAGACCGACCCGATCGAGCTGCACCGTGGCGCGGACACCGCGCTGACCGACCTTGGTGGGTAGTCGGCTGGCCTGGCCGTTCGCGGAGCTCCGGCGCGGTCTTCGGCGCGCGTCGTAGTCCGAGCCCTCGCGGCGACCGGTGTGGTGCGGGTGGCCGCCGTGCGAGCCCTCGGTCTGAGGGTACGGTGGCCACCACCGCCGGGCGGCAAGGCCCTAG
>VSCG01000003.1:0-56554 GCA_047459115.1 Micromonosporaceae bacterium | reverse complement strand
GCGGGTGCGTCAGCCGACGAACGGCGGCACGGCGATCTCACCCCGGGCGACCGGCACCACATGCCCGGCCACCGTCGCGCCCACCGCCGCGCCACTGGTGGCAGTCACCGTGCACTCCAGAGTGGACGGTCGCTGCAGCTCGATACCCTGCCGCACGGTGTAGGACGACATGCCGTCGCCGGGCAGCAGGCCGGCGGCGACAAGCCACACGCCCAGGCCCAGGGCCGCCGAGCCGGTCGCCGGGTCCTCATCCACGCCGACCCCGGGCGCGAACACCCGGGCATGCGCCGTCGCGGTCGACGCGGCCCACGAGAACACGCTCACCCGGCCGATGCCGCTCGCCCGGGCCGCCGCCGCGTCCGGCGCCGCGCGCCCCACTGCCTCGGGCACCACCGACAGGTACGCGAACTCCAGCCCACACCCGGCCCACCGCGGCGCCGGCCCGACATAGTCCGAACCGGACAGTCCGACGACCGCGAGCAGGGTGCCGGGGTCGATCTCCTCGCCGACCGTGGGCGGCCCCCCGGTGAGGATCGCCCGCCCCTCGGCGTGCACCTCGATGGGCAGCAGCCCGGCGCCGCACTCCTGCACCACCCGACCGGCCGGCGCGAGGCCGAGGCGTACGGCGGTGACCGCCGCGCCCACGCTCGGGTGACCGGCGAAGGGCAGTTCCTCCGTCGGGGTGAAGATCCGGGCCCGGTAGGTGCCGCCCGAGACGGGCGGCAGCACGAAGACCGTCTCCGAAAGGTGGAACTCCCGCGCGATCGCCTGCATCTGGTCGCGCGCCAGCTCGTCCGCGCCGAAGACCACCGCGAGGGGGTTGCCGGTGAACGGCCGGTCGGTGAAGACGTCCACCACCTCGTACGACAAGGTCTTCATGAACGCCCACCCTATTACCCTGAATGGCGTGACAACGGCGACCAGGGTTTATATCGCCCGGCTCGCCGGCCTGGCCGTGTTCGACCCGAACGGCGACCAGGTCGGGCGGGTGCGGGACGCGGTGGCCCGGCTGCGTGTGGGCGGCCGTCCCCCACAGGTCGTCGGACTCGTCGTCGACCTGCCGCTGCGCCGGCGCATCTTCATCCCGATCCACCGCGTCGTGTCGATCGACGCGGACGCCATCGTGCTCGGCACCGGCACGCTCAACCTGCGCCGGTTCGAGAAGCGGCCGGTCGAGCTGCTGGTGCTCGAGGAACTCCTCGACCGGCGGATCACCCTCGCCGCAACCGGGATGCAGGGCACGGTCATCGACGTGGCGATGGAGCAGGACCGCGCCGGGGACTGGTGGCTGACCCGCGTCGCGGTCCGCGAGTACACCGGCCGGCTGAGCCGCCGCGGGCAGGTGCACCAACTGGAGTGGCAGGAGGTGACCGGGCTGATCGGCGTCCCGGTGGTCCCGCAGGGCACCGCGTCGCTGCTCGCCGTGCTGGAGGACATGCGCCCCGCCGACCTCGCCAACGTCCTGCAGCACCTGTCGGACACGCGGCGGGTGCAGATCGCCGCCGCACTCGACGACGAGCGCCTCGCCGACGTGCTCGAGGAGCTGCCCGAGAACGACCAGGTGGAGATCCTCGCCGCGCTCGACCGGGAGCGCGCCGCGGATGTGCTCTCCGAAATGGACCCCGACGACGCGGCCGACCTGCTCGCCGAGCTGCCCAAGCCGGAGCAGGAGATGCTGCTGGACCTCATGGCGCCCGACGAGGCCGCGCCGGTGCGCCAGTTGATGAAGTACCACCCAGGCACCGCCGGGGCGGTGATGACCTCCACGCCGATCATCCTCACCCCCGACGCGACCGTCGCCGAGGCCCTCGCCCGGATCCGCGAGCCACAGCTGTCGCCGGCCGTGGCCGCGCAGGTGTTCGTCACCCGGGCGCCGATGGCCACACCGACCGGCCGGTACCTCGGGGTGGCACACTTCCAGCGGCTGCTGCGCGAACCGCCCAGCGACCTGCTCGGCGGTGTGGTCGACAACGACATCCCACCGCTCACCCCGGAGACCACCCTGCCCGAGATCACCCGACGGATGGCCACGTACAACCTGGTCGCGATGCCCGTGGTGAACGACACCGGCCGGCTCGTGGGCGCCGTCACCGTCGACGACGTCCTCGACCACCTGCTGCCGCCGCGTTGGCGGGAGCACGACTCGCCGACCGGTGAGGCCGAGGCGCCGAATGGCTGAGCAGCGTTCGGGCCGGCTCGAGCAGCCGCGCGAGCCACGCCGGATGCGGATGCCGACGTTCGACGCGGAGACGTTCGGGCGGTGGGCCGAGAACTTCGCCCGGTTCATGGGGACCGGGAAGTTCCTCGTCTACATGACGGTCTTCATCACCGCCTGGATCGCGTGGAACAGCCTGGCGCCGGCCGAGTGGCGCTTCGACCCGTACACCTTCACCTTCCTGACCCTGATGCTCTCCATCCAGGCGTCGTACGCGGCGCCGCTGATCCTGCTCGCCCAGAACCGGCAGGCCGACCGGGACCGCCTGGCGCTGGAGGAGGACCGCCGCCGGGCCGCCCTGCAGAAGGCGGACACCGAATACCTGACGCGCGAGATCGCCGCGCTGCGGGTCGCGGTCGGCGAGGTCGCCACCCGCGACTTCCTGCGCGCGGAACTGAACCGACTCGCCGAGGAGCTGGCCCGCGTCGAACGGCGCGCCCGGCTGCAGCGGACGGGTCGCCGGCCGGGCGGCGAGCAGCCCGACGAGCCCGCCGACGACGAGGCCGACAGCGACCAGCAGGGGTAGCCGTCGACGGAGATCGTGATTCGACGCGGATAGCGATCAACGACACTGATCGGGGCCGCCGGCCCCGACGTAGCATGGGTGCCATGGCAGCACCGGCCCAGACCCTGGAAGCGGCGGTCCAGGCCGCCCTCGCCACCGTCCACGACCCGGAGATCCGGCGTCCGATCACCGACCTGGGCATGGTCGAGTCGGTCACGGTGTCCGACGACGGGATGGCGCGGGTGTCGATCCTGCTCACCATCGCCGGCTGTCCGCTGCGCGACAAGCTGCGCACCGACATCACCCAGGCGGTGGGGGCGGTGTCCGGGGTGACCGGGGTGGAGATCGACTTCGGGGTGATGACGCCGGAGCAGCGCAAGGAGCTCCAGGCCCGGCTACGCGGCCCGGCCGCCGCCGACCCGGTGATCCCGTTCGCCCAGCCGGGCTCACGCACCCGGGTGTACGCCGTGGCCTCGGGCAAGGGCGGGGTCGGCAAGTCCAGCGTGACGGTCAACCTCGCGGCGGCGCTGGCCGCCCGAGGGCTGGCGGTCGGGGTGATCGACGCCGACATCTACGGGCACTCGGTGCCGCGCATGCTCGGCGCGGACGGCCGTCCCACCCAGGTCGAGGACATGATCATGCCACCCGAGGCGCACGGGGTGAAGGTCATCTCGATCGGCATGTTCACCCCGGGCAACGCCGCGGTCGTCTGGCGCGGGCCGATGCTGCACCGCGCGCTGCAGCAGTTCCTCGCCGACGTCTACTGGGGCGACCTGGACGTGCTGCTGCTCGACCTGCCGCCGGGCACCGGCGACGTGGCGATCTCCCTGGCGCAACTGCTGCCCAACGCCGAGCTGCTCGTCGTGACCACGCCGCAGGTGGCCGCGGCCGAGGTGGCGGAGCGCGCCGGCGCGATCGCGCTGCAGACCCACCAGCGGCTGGTCGGCGTGGTGGAGAACATGTCCTGGCTCGAGCTGCCGACCGGCGAGCGGATGGAGATCTTCGGCAGCGGCGGCGGCGCGACGGTCGCCGAGTCGCTGACCAGGCTCACCGGCACGCCGGTGCCGCTGCTCGGGCAGATTCCGCTGGACACCAGGCTCCGGGAGTCCAGCGACGAGGGCAAGCCGTTGGTGATCACGGAACCGGCCGCGCCGGCTGCGCAGGCGCTGCTGTCGGTCGCCGACCGGTTGGCGGTGCGCCGCGAGTCGCTGGCCGGCAAGCCGCTCGGCCTGCGGCCCGCGCGGTCCGCGTCCTGATCCGCGCGGCGCTGGGCCGGGGAGGATCCGCCGGCTACCCCGCAGATCCACTGACTCCCGAAGATCTGCCGGCCACCGAAGATCGGCCGGCCACCGAAGATCGGCCGGCTACGTCGCGTCCGCATCGAAGAGGCGCCGGACCGGGGGCTGGGGAGCCGGGGCGGCCGGCTCGGCCGGCTGGGCCGGCACGGTCGGCTGGGCGGATACCGACGTCTGCATGCTCTCCGCGACTGCCTTGAACTCGCCCTGGACGCCCTGCAGGTCACGGCGCAGGTCGTCGCGCAGGCTCTCGATCGGCTTGCGCAGCGCCGCCTCGTCCTCCTCGCTGAGCAGGTGCTTGCGGATGAAGGTCTTGGGGTGCAGGTCGGTCAACTGGATGTCGGTGCCCAGCTCCCGGCTGAGGTCCCGGGTGGCGTTGTTCGCCATGGCCCGCAGGCTGCGCAGCATCCGCAGCCCGTCGCCGATCACGTTCGGGAGCCGGTCCCCGAAGATCAACAACGCGATGACGAGGAGCGCTCCGATCTCCCACCAGTTCAGGTTGTCCAGCATCGCCCGTGCTCTCCTCCGCCCGTCCCCGCCGGCGTGACGGTGTGACTACGCCAGCGTACGGGGCGCACGGTCGGGTGAGCCACTTGCCGCAGTGCCGTGGGCGGGCCTTGACTCCTACTTCGCGTCCGCGGCGAGCTTCACCGAGGCCCGCTGCACCGTGCCGATGCCCCGCTGGTACTCCACGACCACGACCGAGCCGGGCGCGTGCTTGCGGACCAACGCGATCAGATCCGGTGGTTCGTTCACCGGCCGGCCGCCGAACCGCACGATCACATCCCCGGCCTGCAGGCCCGCCCCGGCCGCCGGGCCGTCGGACTCCACCGCCATGAGCCGCACCCCGCCGGCGGCCGACCGGTACGCGCCGTCCAGTTGCGCGCCGATCACCGTACGCCGTGCCTTGCCGGTGTCGATGATCTCCTGGGCGACCCGTTTCGCCTGGTTGATCGGTACGGCGAAGGCTAGGCCGATGTTGCCGGCCTCCTCCTGGCTGGAGGCGAGGGACTTGATGACGGAGTTCACGCCGATCACCCGGCCGGCACCGTCCACGAGCGGGCCGCCCGAGTTGCCGTGGTTGACCGCCGCGTCGGTCTGGATCGCGGCGTAGTAGCGGATCGGTCCCCCGCGCTCGCCCGCCTGGATCGTGCGGTCCACGGCGCTGACGATGCCGTAGGTGACCGTGTTGGCCAGCGCCAGCGGCGAGCCGATCGCCAGTGCCGGGTCGCCGACCGCGATCGAGTCCGAGTCGCCGAACTGCACCGGCGTCAGCCCGGTGCGGTCGACCTTGAGCACCGCGATGTCCGATTCCGGGTCCCGGCCGACGAGCTTGGCCGGCGCCGTCGAGTTGTCGTCGAACGTGATCGTCGCGGTGCCCGACGCCCCCTCCACGACATGATCGTTGGTGATCACGTACCCGTCGCTCGAGGCGATGAAGCCGCTGCCCAGGCTGGTGCCGCGCGCGGTCGAGACCCGGATCGTGACGACGCTGGGCAGGACACGGCGGACCACACCGGCCAGCGAGTCCGGCTCCCGCTGCGCGAGCGCCGGTGGCGAGGGGCCGACACCGCCGAGCAGAGTCCCCGTCCCCGCCCCAGTGCGTGCCGCGAACACGAAACCGAGCGTGCCGCCCAGGGCGCCGGCGAGCAGGGCGGTGATGAGACAGGCCAGGACGACCAGGCGCAGCGGCTGCGCGGGTACGCCGTCACCGGGGTCGACGTCGTCGCCAGGTGGCGCGGCCGGCGGGGGTGCGTGCACCACGACCTTCGACGGCGCGTGCGGGTCACGCCATGGATCGGCCAAGGCGTCCGACCACCACGGCGACTCCCGCCCCTTACCACTGGGCGTGCCGCTCCAACCGTCGGTCACGACCTGGCACCCTTCCCTGCATACCCGTCCCTGTCCAGGATCGCATGATTCGGCGACGTTCAGCCGTCAGTTGCGGACGCTCGGCCGACGGGCGTACGGGCATCCGGTGGTTAGGCTGGGCCCGGAGTCACCGAACCCCGAGGAGGTGGGTCATCTCCGCCCTCGCCAGGGAGACGAGCGCGCGGGTCGTGCAGGCGCGCGAGTTCGTCGAGTCCTATGTCACCGAAGACGCGATCCTCCAGTCGGCCCGCCAGGCGGCTCGGGAGGTCGGGCTCACCCCGATCGGATCGGGCGCGGGCGCCACGCTGCGCCTGCTCGCCGCCGCCGGCAACGCGAAGGCGGTGGTCGAGGTCGGCACGGGTACCGGTGTGAGCGGCCTCTGGCTGCTGCGGGGCATGCGCCCGGACGGCATCCTCACCACGATCGACATCGAGAGCGAGCACCAGCGCATGGCCAAGCGGGTGTTCGCCGCGGCCGGCTACTCGCCGAGCCGTACCCGGATCATCGCCGGCCACGCGCTGGAGGTGCTGCCCCGCCTGGCCGACGGGGCGTACGACCTGGTCCTGCTCGACGCCGATCCCGACGAACACGCGGCGTACGCCGCCGAGGCCCGGCGGCTGCTGCGTGTGGGCGGGGTTCTGGCGATTAACAACGCCCTGGCCGGCGGTCGAGTCGGCGACCCGGCCGCCCGCGACCACACCACCGTGGCCATCCGGGAGATGGTCAAGGCGGTGCGGGAGTCCGACGAGTGGATCTCCGCGCTGGTGCCGGCGGGGGACGGGCTGCTCTGCGCGGTGAAGCATGGCTGACCACGGTCCGAAGGAGAGCGGGCGCTCGGCCCTGCCCGACCGGCAGACGCTGCGGCACTGGCCGTGGCTGGTGATGTGCGCGGTGGGCCTGGTCGTCTTCGGGCTGCTCGCGGCGGTCGCCGGCGTTGCGGCCACCAGCTCCTCCTCAATCGGCGGGCTGCTGATCAGCGGCAGCCTGGCGGTCGGGCTGGCGGTGCTGGCCGGCTACAGTCTCGCGAGCCTGCGCGTGCGCACGATCCTCGACCGCTCCGGGGTCACCGCGGTCGAGCCGATCAAGCGGATCCGGGTGCCGTGGGCGAGTGTCACGCGGCTGGACGTGACCCACTCCCTGCCGGGCTGGGCCGTGCGCGCCTGGTCGCCGGAGGGCGAGACGGCTGTCGTGCTGATCTGCCACGACACGCACGGCAAGCGACCCAAGAGCCCCCGCACGTTCGACCAGCCACCGCCAGAGGCACCCGCCACGCTGCACCGGGGGTTCGCGTTGATCGAGCGGTACCGGCAGGCGGCGGGACCGGCGTGGCGTTCGTCCGCCGGCTCGGCCGGCGACGGACGGTAGTCACCCCAGCGACGCCAGCCAGCGCAGTAGCGTCCGTACGCCCCAACCGGTCGCGCCCTTGGTGAGTTCCGCGTCCGGGCCGTCGGCCCAGGCCGGGGCGGACATGTCGATGTGGGCCCAACCGTCGCGCGCGCCGCCGGCGAACTCGCGCAGGTACAGCGCCGCGGTGACCGAGCCGGCGCCGTCGGGCGCGTTGTTGAGGTCCGCGACGTCGCTAGCGAGCGAGGGGACGTAGTCGTCGGGCAGGGGCATCCGCCAGATCCGCTCGCCGGCGGCCGCCGCAGCCTCGGCCAGCGCCGCCGCCAGCTCGTCGTTGTCGCTGTACAGCGCGGCGGTGCGTTTGCCGAGTGCTACCGCGTTCGCCCCGGTGAGCGTGGCGAGGTCGACGAGCACGTCCGGGGCGAGCCGGTCGACGGCGTAGGCGAGGGCGTCGGCGAGCACCAGGCGGCCCTCGGCGTCGGTGTTGCGGATCTCGCTGGTCAGCCCGCCGTAGTGCCGTACCACGTCACCCGGCCGGTACGCCGAGCCGCTGACCATGTTCTCGGCGAGCGGCGCGAGCGCGGTCACCCGCACCGGCAGACGCAGCGCCGCCGCCCCCACGGCGGCCGCGGCCACCGCGGCGGCCCCGGCCATGTCCTTGCGCATGAGCTTCATACCCTCACGCGGCTTGATGACGATGCCCCCGGTGTCGAAGGTGATGCCCTTGCCCACGAGCACCACGTGGGTGGCCGCGTGGTCGGGCCGCCACGACAGCTCGACCAGCCGGGGCGCGCGGGCCGAGCCGCCGCCGACCGCGAGGACGCCGCCGAACCCCTCGGCGGCCAGGTCGTCCGGGCCGCGGACCGAGACGGTCAGCCCCGGGCGGTCCGCGGCCGCGGCGGCCATGCGCTCGGCCAGCCAGGCCGGGCTCTTCGTCGCGCTCGGGGTGTTCACCAGGTCGCGCGCGAGGATCGTCGCCTCGGCCACCGCCCGGGCGACGCGCACCGCGTCCTCGTACGCCCCGGGCTCGCCGGCTGGGGCGAGCCCGTCGACGGCGAGCACCACCTCGCAGAGCCGGGGCGCCGCGTCCTCGGCGTCGGCGCCGAGCCGGTAGCGGTACGCCGCGAGCAGGGCGCCCTCGGTCAGCCCGCGCAGCCCGGCCGGCGGCACACCCGCGGGCAGCGCCACGGTGACCGACTCGTCCTGTCGTGCTGCCCGGGCCACCGCCGCACCGGCGGCCCGCCAATCCCCTTCACTGCCCGTACCGATGCCGACCAGCAGCAGCCGCCGCGGCGTGCCAAGCGGCCGGGGCAGCACCTCGAGCAGGCCAGCCCGCCCGGTATGCCGACGATCGGCGAGGAACGCGCTGATCTCAGCACTCAGCGGTGGGCCCAGCGCCACACAAGGCTCGGCGGGCTGGCCGGTCTCGGCGGGCTGACCGGCTGGCTCGACGGCCCGAACCGGAACGGCGAGCACGGCGGGAATGCCGCGGTCGGCGACGAGACGGGCGCGAAGCACGTGGGAGATCCAATCGATTGTCAGCAACCTGCCCGTGGCGCGGGGTGCCCGCAACGGACCATCCAAGGTCATGTTCCGGAGGCCGCGGCCTCCGGAACATGACCTTGGATGCGCGTCGACCGTGTCCGGAAACGGACCCGGTTCAGCCTACGGCAGCCTTCAGCGCCTCGCCGAGCGCGTTGGCCTCGTCCGGGGTCATCTCGACGACCAGCCGGCCACCGCCCTCGAGCGGAACCCGCATGACGATGCCCCGGCCCTCCTTGGTCACCTCAAGCGGACCGTCGCCCGTCCGCGGCTTCATCGCCGCCATATGTGTTCTCCCCTCAGACTTCTCGAGCATGGCTACCCATGCGCGTACGCCAGCGTCACCGAGCACGGCCGCCCGGCCCCGGCACACGGTTGCCGACCCGGACGTCCCCAGGCACCCCCGTTGGCGCCTCACCGGCTCCGCCCGACGCTGACCAATGATTTTCCCTGATGAAGGCCGCTCGGCCCAAACCGGGCCTCCCAGGTTGTGACAGCATCTAGCCCGATGGTCGAATAGCTGTCACAATGTCCGGTCATGCAGGCCCGGTCGGCGCTCTTCGACCTGTACGGCGACTACCTGCGCGCGCGCGGTGGTCGCGCACCGGTCGCGGCCCTGGTCCGCCTGCTGGCCCCGCTCGGCATCGCCTCACCGGCAGTGCGCACCGCGGTGTCCCGGATGGTGCGGCAGGGCTGGCTACACCCGCTGCGCCTGTCCAGCGGACCGGGCTACCTGCTCACCCCGAAGGCCGTCCGGCGCCTCGACGAGGCGGCGGCCCGCATCTACCGCACCGCCAAGGAGGACTGGGACGGGCACTTCGACCTGCTGGTGATCGACCCGCCGGCCGCCCGTGCCGAGCGGCTGCGCCTCGCCGCACAGCTGGCCTACCTGGGTTACGGCACCCTCGGGGGCACCACCTGGGTCGCCACCCGCCGCTCGGAGGAGGTCGGCACGCTGCTGGCCGAAGCCGGCATCCGGTACGAACGGTTCGTCGGCCGGCACGCGGCCGACCTACCGGGCGCCATCGCCCTCGTCCGCCACGCGTGGGACCTCGACGAGATCGGCGCCGCGTACCAGCGGTTCGTGCACGAACTCGCGCCGGTCGTCGAGCCGGTGTCCGAGCGCGACGACGACGAGAAGGCGTACGTCGCGCGGTTCCAGCTCGTGCACGCCTGGCGTACGTTCCTGTTCCGCGATCCGCAACTGCCGCCGGCGCTGCTGCCCGAACAATGGCCGGGCGCGAGCGCCGCGGCGTTCTTCGACCACCATGCCGCGCGGTTGCGCCCGGCCGCCGACCGCTACGTTGACACCTGCCTGGCGCAGAGCATCCGCCCGGCCCGTGGACCGGCGCAGGCCGGCCGACTGACGAAGGAGAGCGTGCCATGACCGACGCCCTGCGGATCGACCGGACCGATGCCGTGGTGACCCTCACGCTCAACCGGCCGGACGCGCTCAACTCCCTGGACACGGTGCTGAAGGAGACGCTGCGCGACGCGCTCGCCGACCTGGAGACCGACCGGACCTGCCGGGCCGTGGTGCTCACCGGCGCCGGTCGCGCCTTCTGCGCCGGTCAGGATCTGCGTGAGCACGTCGCCACGCTGGAGTCGGGGGCGAAGGACCCGCTGGACACGGTCGTCCACCACTACAACCCGATCGCGCAGAGCCTCGCCGGCCTTTCCAAGCCGGTGGTCGCGGCGGTCCGGGGCATGGCCGCCGGGGCCGGGGCGTCGTTGGCGCTGCTCGCCGACTTCCGCATCGGTGGGCCGTCCACCTCGTTCCTGATGGCGTTCGCGAAGGTCGGCCTCGCCGGGGACACCGGTGTCTCCTGGTCGCTGCCTCGCCTGGTCGGCCACGCCAAGGCCCTCGAGCTGCTGATGCTCGCCGAGCCGGTCCCGGCAGTCGAGGCACTGCGGCTCGGCCTGCTGACCCGCCTGGTTGACGACGATGAGCAGGTGCTGGCAGCGGCCCAGGACCTGGCCGGCCGGCTCGCCGCCGGCCCGACGGTGGCGTACGGCGCGATCAAGCGTGAGCTGTCGATCGGCGGTGTCGGGACGCTGGCCGATGCCCTGGCCGCCGAGGCGCAGGCGCAGGCGACCTGCGGCGCGACCGCCGACCACCGCGAGGCCACGATGGCGTTCGTGGGCAAGCGGCAGGCCGTCTTCCAGGGGCGGTAGCGGGCCGGGGGTCCAGGGGCGGTAGCGGGCGCCGCTACTCGTCCTCGTCCTCCTCCGGGTCGAGGTTGGTCAGCTCACCCAGCACGTACGCCTGCATCGCCAACTCGTCGCCGGACGGCGACACGAAGGCCGGAAGCTCGCGCGGCCCGAGCCGCACCAGGTACGTCCAGAACTCCCGCACCGCCTCGGCCGGCGACTCCGCCTCGATGGGCAGGTCGACGCTGACCAGCCACGGCCGCCGGGGCGCCGGCGGGGGGATCTGGGCGGCCAGCGCGGTGTAGGTCGCTTCGTCCAGCCCGCGCAGCACCCCGAGCCCGGCGTCGCCGAGCGCGCCGCCCAGCGCGGTCTCGACGGGTTGGGGCGCGTCGAGACCGCGCCGGGTGTACGAGAGCACGAGCGGAGTGCTGCTGCGCACCCGGGCGAGGCCGAAGACCACGGGTGGATCCGTGGCCGCGACGAGCAGCACCGGATCGCCGGGCGACGGGCCGTGGGCGCGGTAGGTCGGCGGCTCGAGGCCGGTCAGGTCCAGCGTCTCGTGGTGAAACAGGCGCTCGGCCTCGTAGCGCTCGGCCGGCACAACCACCGCCCAGTACTGCATGCCCACATCACATCACGACCGATGCCGCCGCCCGGCGAGAGGGCCCGGGTGTCCGGGCGTCCGGACCGGTCGCCAGGTGAGAGCCGGCGACCACGTGAGAGTCGGCGACCACGTGACAGCCGGCGATGTGGTCGTCGACCATGCCGGTCGCCTGCATCAGCGCGTAGGCCGTGGTCGGGCCGACGAAACGGAAGCCGCGCCGCTTGAGCTCCTTGGCCATGGCGGTCGACTCGGGCGTCTTCGTCGGCAGGGCGGCGAGCGAGCGCGCCCGGGGCCGCGGGTCCGTCGGCGCGTACGACCACAGCAACGCGTCCAGGCCGTCGGGCAGGTCCAGCGCGGCGCGGGCGTTCACGATCGCCGCCTCGATCTTGGCCCGGTTGCGGACGATGCCCGCGTCACCCATCAGCCGCTCGACGTCGCGCACGCCGTAGCCGGCGACCGTCTCGATCCGGAAGCCGTCGAAGGCGGCCCGGAACGCGTCCCGCTTGCGCAGAATGGTCAGCCACGACAGGCCCGACTGGAACGCCTCCAGGGTCAGGCGCTCGTAGAGCGCGTCGTCGCCGCGCAGCACCCGCCCCCACTCCTTGTCGTGGTAGGCGCGGTAGTCGGGCGTGGCGTCCGCCCATGCGCAGCGAGCCAGCCCGTCCGGGCCGAGAGCGAGGTCGGTCACGCGCCCACCCTAGCCACGGCCCCCGACAGCCGGCCGCCGCCAGCGCTTATGGGCGGAATGCGCGTGGGTGGAGTGGCGCAGCGACGGCGGGCTAGGGCAGCCGGCCGTGCTCGACGAGGCGTGCGAAGCGCCGCAGCGCCTGGGTGAGGCCCACCTTCGATCCGGGCCAGAGCACCGGCCACACCATGCGCCCCGCCACGCCCAGCGGCAGGTGGAACCACTCGTGCCAGACGACCTGGGTACGGTCACCGCCCAATGGTGTGCAGCGCATCGACCCGGGCCCGCGCAGCAGGTTCCCACAGTGGACCACCCGGACCTCGTACGGCGGATCCAGGCGGACGATCCGCATCTCGTCGCGCAGCACCGCACGCCCCACGGCGGTGACCGCCTCGACCGTGCTGCCCTCGCCACCGTCACCGTGGGTCAGCCGTACCGTGGTGAACGGGATCCACTCGCCCTGCCGTTCCCACGCGGTGAGCGCGGCGAAGACCCGCGGTGCGGGGGCGTTGACGATCACCGTGGCCGTGACCTCGCCGGCGCCCGGGGCGCGGACGTCGGCCGGGACGCTGTCGTCGCTCGGCTCGCTCACCGCCGCCCCGGCCGCATGTCCAGCGCCTCGGTCCCGACCACCGGTTCGGCCGCGCCGTCGGCGTCCGCGACATCCGCGGGCGTCGAATCGGCATCCCGAGGCGCCACGTCGGCATCCCCAGGCGCCACGTCGGCCCGGGTCGCGGCCCCGGCCGCCGGGCCCGGGTGATCCTCAACGTCGGGCTCCGCCGGAATGGGGGTCATCGTCTCGGCAGCCGCCGGGGCACGGGTCGGATCGGTCCCGGGGGTCCGGCTGCCGGCGGGCTCACCTGTCCCGGCCTGGGCCGCCTCGCGGGCCCGGCGCAGCGCCTCGGCGTCATCGATCCGGCCCGAGCGCAGCGCCACGACCTCCGCCTCCAGCACCCCGATGAGCTCGTCCTTGTAACCGATGTCGTACGCCATCCGGCGCAGGGCCTGGTCCACCTGGCTCATCCGGTACCCCCGCACGGCGGTGTCGAACCGCAGCCGCTGCACGTCGGATTCGACGAGCGGGCGGTGGGTCGGCAGTGGGATCGCCCGGCCGTCCGGCTCGGCGGTCTCCAGCCCCGGATCGGTGCCGGTGATGAGCACGGCCACGCCGAGTATCACCGCGCCGAGCACCACCAGCCCGACGAGGAGGAGCAACAGCTGACCCATACGTCGATCGTGGCATGCTCGATGGGGCCCGGCGACCCCACCACTCGAGCCAGGTGAGCCGACCACCCGTACGTCATGATCGAAGGATGAGAGGGGCGAGGGTGCTCAGGCTGGGTAGGCGGACCTTCGGGCCGGGCCAGTACGCCGTGATGGCGATCGTGAACCGTACCCCGGACTCCTTCTTCGACCATGGCGCGACCTTCGCCCCGGACGCGGCGCTGCGGGCGGCCGCGCAAGCGGTGGCCGACGGCGCGGACATCATCGACATCGGCGGCGTCAAGGCCGGGCCGGGTGACGAGGTCGGGGTGGCCGAGGAGATCCGGCGCACCGTTCCGACGATCACGGCGGTGCGCGCACAGTTCCCGGACATCGTGATATCGATCGACACGTGGCGGGCCGAGGTGGCGGCCGAGGCGGTGGCCGCCGGCGCGGACCTGATCAACGACACCTGGGCCGGCGCCGATCCGCGGCTCGTCGAGGTCGCGGCCACGACCGGGGCCGGTCTGGTCTGCTCGCACACCGGTGGCCTGGCGCCGCGGGCCCGGCCGTACCGGCCGGCCTACGACGATGTGGTGGCGGACGTGCTCGCGACCGTGTCCCGCCTCGCCGAACGGGCCGTCGCCGCCGGGGTGCGCGCCGACGGCATCCTCATCGACCCGGCGCACGACTTCGGCAAGACCACCCGGCACTCGCTGCAGGTCACCCGCCGGCTCGACGAGATGGTCGCCACCGGCTGGCCGGTGCTCGTCGCACTGTCGAACAAGGACTTCGTCGGCGAGACCCTCGACCTGCCGGTCGACGACCGGCTCGAGGGGACGCTCGCCGCGACGGCGGTGTGCGCGTGGCACGGCGCACGAGTGTTCCGTGCCCACCAGGTGCGCGCAACGAGGCGGGTCCTGGACATGGTCGCCGCGATCCAGGGGCACCGGCAGCCGGCCGTCTCCCGCCGCGGTCTGGCCTGACGCCCGGCTACACCCAGCGCAGCACCCGCTTGCGCCAGGCGTACAGGATGCCGAGGGCGAGCACCCCGACGAAGATCGCCATTTCCACGACGGTGACCATCCCGAAGCCCGGCTTGGCGTACACCACCGCCCACGGGAACAGGAACACGCTCTCCACGGCGAAGAGCACGTAGAGGTACGCGTAGACGTAGTAGCGGACCTGGGCCTGCGCCCAGTCGCCGCCGACCGGGTCGAGCCCGCACTCGTAGCTGGCGCGCTTACCAGGCGGCTCGGCGGGGTTGGCCGGGCGCAGCAGCCGGTTCGCGGTGAAGGCGCCGACGAAGATGAGCGCACCCGCGACGAGGAGCAGCCCGAGCAGCGCGTACGAGCCGAGATAGCTCTCCACGCCGCCGAGCCTAGATGATTGGCACCGCCGCCAGCAGCCCGTGATCTACAACCCGAAACGAGGTTGGAAACGACTCAGGGATATCGCGAGGTAAGTTTGACAGTGTAAGAAGGAGTCGGCCGGCCATGTCACCGTGCTACCGGAGCACCGCCGGCTTCCAAGGAGGTCAGCTCACGTGACCAAACAAGTCCGCCAGCTGGATCGGGTGGTCATCCGATTCGCTGGCGACTCCGGCGACGGCATGCAACTTACCGGGGACCGGTTCACGTCCCAAACCGCGGAGCTCGGCAACGACATCTCCACCCTGCCCAACTTCCCTGCCGAGATCAGGGCACCGGCCGGCACCCTGCCGGGCGTGTCCAGCTTCCAGGTCCACTTCGCCGATTTCGACATCCTCACGCCCGGCGATGCGCCCGACGTCCTCGTCGCGATGAACCCGGCGGCGCTGAAGGCGAACCTCGGGGAGGTGCCCCGGGGTGGGACCGTGATCGTCAACACCGACGAATTCACCCCCCGGAACTTGACCAAGGTCGGGTACGGGAGCAACCCGCTCGACGACGGCTCGCTGGACGGGTACGCCGTGCACCGGGTCCCCTTGACGTCGATGACCGTCAAGGCCCTCGAGGGGCACCCGATCTCCAAGAAGGACGCCGAGCGGGCGAAGAACATGTTCGCCCTCGGCCTGCTCTCCTGGCTCTACTCCCGGCCGCACGAGTCGACCATCTCGTTCCTGGAGCGCAAGTTCGCCAAGCGCCCGGAGCTGGCCGCGGCGAACATCGCCGCGTTCCGGGCGGGCTGGGCGTACGGCGAGACCACCGAGAGCTTCGCGGTCCGCTACGAGGTCAAGCCGGCCCGCCTGCAGCCCGGTGACTACCGCAACATCACCGGTAACACGGCGCTCGCCCTGGGCATCGTGGCGGCGGGCGTGCGTTCCGGGCTGCCGGTGTTCCTCGGCGCCTACCCGATCACCCCGGCCAGCGACATCCTGCACGAGCTGAGCAAGCACAAGCGGTTCGGCATCACCACGATGCAGGCCGAGGACGAGATCGCCGCGGTGGGCGCGGCGCTCGGCGCCTCGTACGGCGGGGCGTTGGGTGTGACCAGCACCAGCGGCCCGGGCGTGGCGCTCAAGGGCGAGACCATCTCGCTCGCGGTGGCCCTGGAGCTGCCGCTGGTCGTCATCGACGTGCAGCGGGCCGGCCCGTCCACGGGCATGCCGACCAAGACCGAGCAGGCCGATCTGAACATGGCCCTGTTCGGCCGGCACGGCGAGGCCCCGGTGGCGGTGGTGGCGCCCCGCTCGCCCGCCGACTGCTTCTACACCATGCTCGAGGCGGCGCGCATCGCGCTGACCTACCGCACGCCGGTGCTGCTGCTCTCGGACGGCTACCTGGCCAACGGCTCGGAGCCGTGGCTGCTGCCCGAGGTCGACGAGCTGCCCGACCTGCGGGTGGCGTTCGCTACCGAGCCGAACGGGCCGGACGGGCAGTTCCTCCCCTACCTGCGTGACCCCGAGACCCTGGCCCGGCCGTGGGCGGTCCCGGGCACCCCGGGCCTCGAGCACCGGATCGGCGGTCTGGAGAAGGCGGACAAGACCGGGGACATCTCCTACGACCCGGCCAACCACGATCTCATGGTGCGGACCCGCGCCGCCCGCATCGAGGGCATCGACGTGCCCGACGTCGAGGTCGAGGATCCCGGTGGGGACGCCCGCGTGCTGGTCCTCGGCTGGGGCTCGACGTACGGGCCGATCGGCGCGGCCTGCCGGGCGCTGCGCCGGCGGGGCCTGTCGGTCGCCCAGGCCCACCTGCGCCACCTCGCGCCGCTGCCCGGCAACCTGGGCGAGGTGCTGCGCCGCTACGACCGCGTGGTGATCCCGGAGATGAACCTGGGTCAGCTCGCGCAGGTGATCCGGGCCCGGTTCCTGGTCGACGTGATCGCCTACAACCAGGTACGCGGCCTGCCGTTCACGGCGGCGGAGCTGGAGTCGATGCTGGAAGAAGTTGTGAAGAATGTCTGACGCGAACGGATCCAACGGCGCGCCGGCGCGTCCGGTCGCCCTGAAGCTGACCGCGAAGGACTTCAAGTCCGACCAGGAGGTCCGGTGGTGTCCGGGCTGCGGTGACTACGCGATCCTGGCCGCGGTGCAGTCGTTCATGCCGGAGCTGGGCATTCCCCGCGAGCGCATCGTCTTCATCTCCGGCATCGGCTGCTCGTCCCGTTTCCCGTACTACATGAACACGTACGGGATGCACTCGATCCACGGACGCGCGCCGGCGATCGCCACCGGCCTGTCGGCGACCCGGTCGGACCTGTCGGTCTGGGTGGTCACCGGCGACGGGGACGCGCTGTCGATCGGCGGCAACCACCTGATCCACGCGCTGCGCCGCAACGTGAACCTGAAGATGCTGCTGTTCAACAACCGGATCTACGGGTTGACCAAGGGGCAGTACTCGCCCACGTCCGAGCTCGGGAAGGTCACCAAGTCCACGCCGGTGGGCTCGGCGGACTCCCCGTTCAACCCGATCTCGCTGGCGCTGGGCGCCGAGGCCACGTTCGTCGCGCGGACCATCGACTCCGACCGCAAGCACCTGCAGTCGGTGCTGCGGGCGGCGGCTGAGCACCGCGGGTCGGCGTTCGTGGAGATCTACCAGAACTGCAACATCTACAACGACGGCGCGTTCGACGCGCTCAAGGAGCCCGCCACCCGCGACGACTACCTGATCCGGCTGGAGCACGGGCAGCCCATCACATTCGGCAAGGACGGCGAGTGGTGCGTGGTGCATCCGCCGGGCGGCTTCGGGCTCCAGGTCCGGCCCACGACCGAGGTCGCGCCCGAGGAGATCGTCACGCACGACCGTACGGTGGCCGAGCCGGCGTACGCGTTCGCGCTGTCGCGCCTGCCCGGCGAGGATCTGCGGCACACGCCGATCGGGGTGTTCCGGGCGGTGGAGCGGTCGACGTACGACGAGCTGGTGCAGGCGCAGGTCGAGGAGGCGAAGGCCAAGGTGAGCCAGTCTCCGGAGGCGGAGCTGGCCGCCCTGCTGCGCTCCGGCGACACCTGGACGATCGTCTAGACGCAGCGGTGCACGTCGGCGCGGCGGTCGACGCGCCGACGTGCACGGTGTGCGGCTCGTCGTCAAGCCGGTGGTCGATGCGGTAGGCACCGCGCCGATGTCCAGCGGCGCTCGATGGGTGCCGAATCGAAGGTCTTGCGGATCCGCGTACCGGCGGTGAAACTTTCCTCCTAACCGGACGCGGTCTACGGAGATTGCTTGCATCACCGCCCGCGTCCACCCCGGACGAAGGGACGCATCCATGAGCGCTCATCGCCGCCGGCTACCGGCAGCCGCGCTCGCCGCCGCGATGGTCGGATTCCTGGCCGTCGGGGCGCCCGCGAGCGCCACCGAAACCCCCGCATCCCAGGAGGCGGAGTCGACGACGACCTGCGTCACCAACCCGTACACGCCCAAGCGCCAGTTCCGGGCGATGTGGATCGCCAGCGTGGTCAACATCGACTGGCCGAGCCGGCAAGGGCTGGACGAGGAGACCCTCAAGGCCGAGTACCGGGCCTGGCTGGACCTCGCCCAGCGGCTCAACCACACCGCGGTCATCGTGCAGGTGCGGCCGACCGCCGACGCCTTCTGGCCCTCGCCGTATGAGCCGTGGTCGGAGTGGCTGACCGGAGTACGCGGCCAGGACCCGGGCTGGGACCCGCTGGCCTTCCTGGTCGAGGAGTCGCACAAGCGCAACCTCGAGTTCCACGCCTGGTTCAACCCGTACCGGGTGAGCATGCCGGCACCCGGCGGCGCCGGCCCGGACATCGACAAGCTCGCCCCCGACCACCCGGCCCGCCAACACCCCGAGTGGGTGAAGGCCTACCCGGTCGACGCGGCCGGCAGCCGGCTGTACTACGACCCCGGCATCCCGGAGGTCCGCGCGTTCGTCCAGGACGCGATGATGGACGCCGTCCTGAAGTACGACATCGACGGCGTCCACTTCGACGACTACTTCTACCCGTATCCGGCGGCCGGGCAGGACTTCGCCGACGACGCCACGTTCGCGCGGTACGGCGCGGGCTTCACGAACAAGGGCGACTGGCGGCGACACAACATCAACCTGCTGATCAAGGAGTTCGGCGAGCGGGTCAAGGCCGCGAAGCCGTGGGTGAAGTTCGGGGTCAGCCCGTTCGGTATCTGGCGCAACAAGGCCACCGACCCGCTGGGCTCGGAGACCAATGGGCTGCAGTCGTACGACGCGATCTACGCCGACACCCGCACATGGGTGAAGGAGGAGTGGATCGACTACATCCTGCCGCAGGTGTACTGGAACATCGGGTTCCCCGCGGCCGACTACGCCAAGCTGGTCCCGTGGTGGTCCGACGTGGTCTCCGGCACCCAGGTGCAGCTCTACATCGGGCAGGCCGACTACAAGATCGCCGCGGACGCGCAGCCGGCGTGGTCCGACCCGTACGAGATGAGCCGGCACCTGACGTTCAACCAGGACTATCCGCAGGTGCAGGGCAACGTGCACTTCAGCGCGGTCCAGGTGCGCGACAACCGGCTCGGCGCGGTGGACATCTACGCCGCCGAGCACTACTCTCGGCCCGCGCTCGTGCCGACGATGAGCCACCTGCCGGCCAAGCGGCTGCTGTTCCCGGTCATCACCGGCCACGAGCGTGACCGGGACAGCGGGGCGGTAACCCTGCGTTGGCACGACACCGCGAGCGGCGTCGGGCCGTTCGGCAAGGTCACGTCGTACGCGATCTACCGGTTCGAAGGGAAGGCCTTCCCCGGCGCCTGCGGATTCGCCGACGCGAGCCACCTGATCGCCACGCAGCGGGTGGTCGACGAACGGGTCCAGACGTTCGTCGACACGACCGCCGAGCCCGGTAAGACCTACACGTACTACGTCACTGGGCTGGACCGGGTGTGGAACGAGAGTCCGCCCAGCCCACCGCGGTTCGTCTCCTGACCCACAGATGCGGGTGCCCCGGGGCGCATGCCCCGGGGCACCCGCCGTTTTGCACGCACTCTGCGAATCGGTCGACTTGACAAGACATCGGCCTAAGCCGATGCCTAGAGAATCATGCCCACCGATTTCGACAGAGGTGAAGCGATGAACCGACGCAGGCTGATCACCCTCTTCGCCACCGTCACCGCCGCCGTGCTCGGCGGGCTCGGGCTGGCCGGGCCCGCGCACGCCGTCACCGTCGACCAGAAGCTCGCGGTGCTGTCCAGCTGGACCCAGACCAGCGCCGCCAGCTACGACGCCTGGAACGCCGCCCGGCTCAACCAGGGCGCCTGGGCCGAGTACGGCTTCGACTGGTCGACCGACTACTGCTCGAACAGCCCGGACAACCCGCTCGGCTTCGACTTCCGGCTCTCCTGCCACCGGCACGACTTCGGCTACCGCAACTACAAGGCGATGGGCCAGTTCCCCGCCAACAAGTCCCGGCTCGACGACGCCTTCTACTCCGACATGAAGCGCAAGTGCGCCACGTACAACAGCTACGTGCGGCCCGCGTGCTACTCGCTGGCGTGGACGTACTACCAGGCGGTCCGCGCGTTCGGCAACACGTTCATCACGGCCGAGCAGCTCGCGGCGGCGCAGCGGCTCAAGGCCGAGGGCGAAGCCCGGATGGCCGCAGCCAACGCAGCGGCCGCCAGCGGGCGCAGCGGGGCATAGCAATGCGGGCGGAGGGGTGGCGTCAGGTCGAGGAGGCGAACCGGTCCGAGCCGACCAGCAGGTCCGGGTGCTCGACCGCGAGCGCCTCGGCAGCGGCCTCCTCCAGGCTCATCGTCGCCCCCTTCGCGTACGCCGCGTCGAAGGCCGCATCGCCCAGCGCCGCACGCACGGCCGCCTGCTGCTCAACCCAGTACGCCTCGAACGGGCTCCGCGTCACGCGCAGCTCCGACCGGGCCGCCTGAGCGGCGCCGAACAGCCGGGCGGCCGTCGCGGGATCGCCGCCGTGCGCGCAGCGCACCGCCATCGCGTTGATCGAGTCGCAGGCACCCGAGTGGAAGCCGTAGCCGATCCGGGAGCGCAGCGCGACGACCAGATGGTCGTGCGCCGCGACGAGATCCCCCCGGGCGAGCGCCACGATGCCGAGCAGCATGTCCACCGTCCGGCGGCCCCGCTCGGCGGGCCGCGCCGCCTCGAACGGCCGCGCTCCGGCCAGCAGGTCGGCCGCCTCGTCGAGCGCGCCGCGCCGCCACAGCAACTGCGCCAGGCAGTACACCGCCAACAACGCCTCGTCGCCGACCCCGTGCTCGGCCGCCCAGGCGATCACGTCCCGACACGCCCGCTCCGCCTGCTCGGGATGCCCCAGGCCGACCAGCGCCGCGCCCCGGCCCGCCAACACCTGGGCCAGCAACCCCGGATCACCGGCCCGCCGCGCCGCCTCCTCGGCCTGCTGCGAGAAGCGCAGCTCCTCGGCGAACTCGCCGTCCGCGCCGGCGTGCAACGAGTGCATGTGGTACGCCGCAGCGAGCTCGGCCTGCGGGACCCGCTCCCCGGTCTCGGCGATGCGCCCGTACAGCCGGAACAGCCACAGGCGGCCCTCCCGGGCCAGCCCGCGCTCCCGCCACCACTGGTCAAGGCCGCCCGCGAGCTGCAATCCCTGCCGGGCGCTGCCGGCGGTGACCGTCCAGCGCAGCGCGGAGCGCAGCTCGATCGCGAGCGGGTCGAGCGCGTACATGGACAGCGTGACCAGCTGGCCGTTCGCGCCGATGTGGGCGCGGCGCACCGCGTGCAGGCACCAGGCCACGTGCCGGTCCCGCCCGGCGCGCTCCTCGCCGGCCTGTGCGAGCATCCGCGCCGCGTACGCCCGGATCGGATCGAGCATGCGGTAGGTGGTTCCGCTCGCACCCGGCTCGGCCTGCACCAGAGACTTGTCGACGAGAACGGCGAGCGGGTCCATCACATCGGGTCGGAGGGCCGCCTCGTTCGGTTCGGCGTCACCGAGCATCCACTCCACCGCGGACAGCTCCACCGGCCCGGCGAACACGGACAGCCGGCGCAGCAGCGCCGCGGCGCGGGCGCCGAGCGTGCGATACGACCACGCCATCGTGGCCTGCAGCGTGGCGTGGCGCAGCACGGCCTGCTCCTGGGGATCCTCCGGCCACCGGGAATCCACCGACGCCTCGCCGCGCCCGGCGTCCAGCGTGCCGATCACGTCCCCGGGCGCGCCGGGCAGCTCCGTGTCGAGACGGTCGGCGAGCTGACCGGCCGAGAGCACACGCAGCCGCGCGGCCGCCAGCTCCAGCGCCAGGGGCAGGCCGTCCAGCCGGGTCGCGACGCGCGCCAGGTGTTCGAGCTCGTCCGCGGCGGCCGGCCGGCCGCCGCGGGCCGCGGCGGTACGGGCCAGCAGCAGCGCCACGGCGTCGCTCGGGCCGCCGCCAGGCGCCGGGCGCAGCGACAGCGGCGGGATGCGCCAAACCGCCTCGCCGGGCATGCCCAGCGGCTCCCGGCTCGTGGCGAGCACCCGCACGCCCCGGGAGCTGTGCAGCAGGCGGGAGACCACCGCGGCCGTTGCGGACAGCTGCGCGTCGCAGGTGTCGAGCACCAGCAGCAGGTTGCGGGCCGAGGTGTATTCGGCGAGTGTGTCGAGCACCGGGCGGCCGGGCTCGGGCCGCAGCCCCAGCACGTCGGCGATCCCGACCGCCACGAGACCCGGATCGGTCACCGCGGCCAGGTCGACGAACCACACACCGTCGGGGTGCTCTGCCACGCGGTCGCGGGCGACCTCGATCGCGAGCCGGGTCTTGCCGGAACCGCCCGCCCCGACCACAGTGGCCAGCCGGTGCTCGGCGATCAGGGCCCGCAGCTGCGCCCGCTCCTCCTCGCGCCCGACGAACGAGGTGACCGCGCTGGGCAGGTTGTGCGCCGCCTCCCCGGCGGTACGCGGCCGGGGGAACCGGCGCTCCAGCCCGGGCGCGACGAGCTGGAACAGCCGCTCCCGGTCATCGAAACCACGCAGCCGGTGCAGGCCGAGGTCGAGCAGCCAGACGTCCTCGGGCAGCCGGTCCTGGGCGCTGCGGCCGGTGGCCGCGGAACACAGCACCTGCCCGCCGTGGGCCGCCGCTGCGATCCGCGCCGCGCGGTGCACCTCCGGGCTGGCGTACTCGCCGCCGACCGGTTCCGCGTACCCGGTGTGCAGGCCCATCCGGACGAACGGCCGGGCCTGCGGCGTCGGCCAGGAGTGCGCGGCCAGCGCCCGCTGCCCCTCGACGCAGGCGGTCAGCGCGGCCGCGGCGTCGGCGAACGCGACGAAGAATGAGTCTCCCTCGGTGGACAGCGGAGTTCCGCCGGCGGCGGTGAGCGTGCGCAGCAGCACCTTCCGATGCTCGGTGAGCACCGGGCGGTATCCGGGGCCGAGCATCCGGGCCAGCCGGGTCGACCCCTCGATATCGGTGAAGAGAAAAGTCACCTGCCCTCGCGGCAGGTGAGCTTGAGCCGACACGCGTGGAACCTCCGCCCCCTGGAAGCCGGAACCAATCGTTCCGCACCCCGCTCACCGCCACATCATAGGAACGGACTCCTGAGGGGCCACACATGGTTCAATTTCGACGCAAGCTTGGCGATATGACGATCGACCAGCGGCCAGCGGGTTGACGGTTACGGCTGACACAACGACGACAGGTGGCCCGCGTTGTGGCACCAAATGACATGGATTGTCGGCCGTCCGGATGATCACCCGAACGGCCGAAGGGCGGCCGGCGCCGTCGCCTCGAACCGCTCGCGCGGCGATCCGTCCCCGCTGCTAGCCGCGGCTATCCGCCACAGCCGCAGGCACCGCCACAGCAGCCACCCCCACCCGACGGGCCGGACGACGCCCCGCCGCGCCCGCCGAGCGAGACGGTCGACAACAGTTTGACGGTGTCCGTGTGCCCCTCCGGGCAGGCCGCGGGGGCCGAGGACTCGCTCATCGGCCGGTTCAGTTCGAACGTGTCGCCGCACGCGCGGCAGCGAAACTCGTACCGAGGCATGGCATCAAGGGTACGCAATGGGCGATACTCGACCACGTGCCGGACGGGGTGACTCCACGGGCGGGATCGGACCAATCCGCCACCACCCCGCTGCGGCCCGCCGTACCCGGCGCGGCCGATCCGGCCGGGGGGCCGACCCCGCGGGCGCGCCGGGCGGTACGCGTGCCCGGCTGGGTGGGTGCCGCCTCACGCGCGGCGACCAGGTGGGCCGGCCCGGTGCGGGGTGCGGTCGCCCGGTGGGTGGGGCCGGGGTGGCGCGCGGCCGTCCGCTGGGCCCGCGGACCAGTCGGCCGGCTCGCGCTGCCCGGCCTGTTGATCGCCGCGATGGTCGGCGTCACCGGTGCCGCCGGCGGCTACCTGGTCCCGGCGATCTCCCCGGCGGCCCCGATCCCAGCGGCCGCCGAGCCGACGCAGACCGCCCCGGCCGCGGAACCGACGACGGCCGCGCCCGAGCCGCCGCCCCCGGTGCAGATCCCCACCACACCGCCCGGCGCGGCTGGCCGCGAGGCCGACAAACTGGCCGGCTGGGCCGCGCCGCTCGCGGTACGCCTGCAGGTCCCGCAGACGGCCCTCGAGGCGTACGGCTACGCGCAGTGGGTGATCGAGCAGACGCAGCCGAGCTGCCGGCTGGGCTGGACCACGCTCGCCGCGATCGGCAAGGTCGAGTCGGACCACGGCCGCGCGAAAGGCGCCACGCTGACCCCGGACGGGCGAGCGTTCCCGCCGATCATCGGCGATCCGCTGGACGGGCAGGGCGGCCGGAAGCTCATCCGGGACACCGACAACGGCGAGCTGGACAACGACCCCGTCTACGACCGGGCGATCGGGCCGATGCAGTTCATCCCGAGCACCTGGCGGTCCTGGGCGACCGACGCCGACTCCGACGGCGTACGCGACCCGCACGACATCGACGACGCGGCGCTCGCCGCGGCCAAGTACCTGTGCGCGGGTGGCCGGGATCTCTCCACCGCGGCCGGCTGGCGCGAAGCCGTCCTCGCGTACAACAACGTGCAGTCATACCTGGATGAGGTGTTCGAGACGGCGAACCGGTACGGACAGCAGTCTCGCAACACACAGTAATCTCATCGCCACTTTTCATGCACCAGGCCCTTCCGCCCGGGCGGCCGAACGGGCAAGCTGGACGGGTGAACGTGCGCGAATGGGATCCCCGGTCCGCGTCCCCGGCCGAGTTGGAGTCCGTGCTGGACACGGTCAACGCGGTCATCGCGGCCGACCTGCCCGACGATCCCTCGTGGCAGAACGTGAAGCTGCGCGAGTACCTGTCGGTGACCATGCCCGGTGAACGCCGAATCTGCTGGATCGCCGAGGAGTCGCCGGGCGACGCCGCCTCGGGCCGCCCGGTGCTCGGCATGGCCGACATCCTGCTGTTCGGCGACACCGGGGTACTGCAGGTGCTGGTGCACCCGAAGGCGCGGCGAAGCAGCCTGGGCCGCCGGCTGCTCGCGACCGCGATCACCCGGGCTCACGACGAGGGCTTCTCCTCGGTCGGCGTGGAGGTGGTCGGCGGCACCCCGGCCGTAAACTTCTACGAGGCGAACGGGTTCCGGTGCGCGTACGTCGAGATCCGCAGCGTGCTGTCCCTCGCCGACGTCAACTGGCCGGCACTTGCGGACATGACCGCCGGCATCGGCGCGAGCTATCGGATCGAGTACCACTCCGGCGGGCTGCCCGACGCGCTGATCGAGCCGTACGCCGCGGCGAAGCACATGGTCCGCGACGACGCGGACAGCGACCTGCGGCCGAGCTCGTACGATCCGGACCGGCTGCGGGCCAGCCTGGCCACGCTGAACGCGCGCGGCATGAGGCCGCACCTGGTCGTCGCAGTCCACGAGGAATCCGGCACGGTGGCCGGCCTCACCGAGGTGGTCACCCCCGTACAGCACCCGACCCGAGCCGACCAGTACGACACGATCGTGGTGCCCGACCACCGGGGGCACGGCGTGGCGCAGGCCATCAAGGCGCGCATGCTGTTCGAGCTGCGTTCGGCGGAGCCGGCGCTGCGCGAGGTCCAGACGTGGAACGCGCCGGACAACGAGTTCCTGCTGAAGATCAACGCAGAGCTCGGCTACCGGCCGGACCGGGAATGGCGCGAGTACGAAGCGGATATTCCGGACCTCGTCAGGTTGCTCGGCTGACGCCAGCGGCCCGCCGCGCATTCCCGTCGGGCAGTGCCGTAGCGCTCGGGCGGGTCAGTAGCGGTCGCGCAGCAGACGGGCGGCCTCGAGTGCCCAGTACGTCAGGATCACCTGGGCACCGGCCCGGCGGATCGCGGTCAGCGTCTCCAGGATCACCCGCTCGCGGTCGAGCCAGCCGTTCGCCGCGGCCGCCTCGACCATCGCGTACTCACCGCTGACCTGGTACGCCGCCACCGGCACCTGCACTGCATCGCGCACCGCGGCGACCACGTCCAGATAGGGCAGCGCGGGTTTGACCATGACGATGTCCGCGCCCTCGGCGACGTCGAGAGCCACCTCCCGCAGCGCCTCGCGCAGGTTCGCCGGGTCCTGCTGGTAGGTGCGCCGGTCCCCGTCCAGCGTCGACTCGACCGCGTCACGGAACGGGCCGTAGAACGCCGAGGCATACTTCGCCGCGTACGCCAGGATCGACACGTCCTGGTGGCCGGCCGCGTCGAGCGCGCGACGGACGACCCCGACCTGGCCGTCCATCATGCCCGACGGGCCGACCATGTGGACCCCGGCGTTCGCCTGCGCGACCGCCATCTCGGCGTACCGGGCCAGCGTCGCGTCGTTGTCGACGCTGCCGTCGGCCGTCAGCACACCGCAGTGCCCGTGCGAGGTGAACTCGTCCAGGCACAGGTCGCTCATCACCACGGCCGCGTCACCGACCTCCGCGACGACGTCGCGGATCGCGGTGTTGAGCACGCCGTCCGGGTCGGTGCCGCCGGAGCCGGTCTCGTCCCGGCGTGCCGGCACGCCGAAGAGCATGATCCCGCCGATACCCGCGCCGACCGCCTCGGCCGCCGCCTTGCGCAGCGAGTCGCGGGTGTGCTGCACCACGCCGGGCAGCGACGCGACCGGCCGCGGCTCGGTCAGTCCTTCCCGGACGAACAGGGGCAGAACCAGCTCTGCGGGCGCCAGCCGGGTCTCCTCGACCATGCGGCGCACAGCCGCGCTGCGGCGCAACCGCCGGGGACGCACATCCGGGTACGTCATCGCCAACCCCTATCGGACTCGATAACCCCTTATCGGGGCCATCGCCAACCCCCTACCGGAACCGCAGCGCGGTCGGGCCCTGCACCTTCGAACCCCGGCGCTGCTTGGCGGGCATGGTGGCGAGCTTCTCGCGCAACTCCACAGCGTAGTTCGCCAGCGCCTCCACCAGGTCCGGCACGGATGCGTGCGCCGGCTGCACGTCCACCCGCAGGCCGAACTCCCGGGCCGTCTCCGCGGTCTTCGGGCCGATCGCCGCCACGACGGTGCGGGCGTGCGGCTTGCCGGCGATGCCGACCAGGTTGCGGACCGTGGACGACGACGTGAACAGCACCGCGTCGAAGCCGCCGGACTTGATGGCGTCGCGGATCTCGGCGGGCGGCGGGGCGGCGCGGACGGTGCGGTAGGCGGTCACATCGTCGACCTCCCAGCCGCGCTCGAGCAGCCCGGCCGCGAGCGTCTCGGTGGCGATGTCCGCGCGCGGCAGCAGGACCCGCCCGACCGGGTCCAGGACCGGGTCGTGCGGGGCGAAGTCCGCGAGCAGGCCCTCGGAGGTCTGCTCACCGCTGGGCACCAGCTCCGGCTGGATCCCGAACGCGCGCACCGCGTCCGCCGTCGCGTCCCCGACACAGGCGATCTTCACGCCGCCGAAGTGGCGGGCGTCGAGGCCGTGCTCGGCGAACTTCTCCCAGACGGCCCGCACCGCGTTGACCGAGGTGAAGACCACCCAGGCGTACCGGCCGTCGACCAGGCCCTTGATCGCGCGCTCCATCTGGGCCGGGGTGCGCGGGGGCTCGACCGCGATGGTCGGCACCTCGCACGGGATGGCCCCGTACCCGCGCAGCCGCCGGCTCATCGCGCCGGCCTGCTCCTTCGTGCGCGGCACGAGCACCTTCCAGCCGTACAGCGGGCGGGTCTCCCACCAGCCCAGCGCCTCGCGCTCGGTGACCTGCCCGCCGATGGCGAGCACGATGCGACCGGTGAAGCCGAGCGCGGCGGCGACCACGCTGTCCACGGTGGATGTGATGGTGTACTGGGTCTCGCCGGTGCCGTCGCCGGTCACGCTGATCGGCGTGGTGGGATCCACCCCGGCGGCGAGCAGGCCGTCGCGGACCGCGGCGAGATCGCCGGCGTCGATGGCGAGCGCGACCGAGCCGCGACTGACCACGGTGGCGACGGCCTCGAAGTCCATCGCGCTCACGTCGTCAACATCGGCCGTCGTGCGGATGCCGGTCAGCGGAATTCCGGCGTAGGTCGCCACGCCCGCGGCCTGACCGATGCCCGGCACGACCTCGAAGGGTACGGCGGTGCGCGCGGCTGCCTGGACCTCGGTGACCACCGACTCGTGCCCGAACGGGTCGCCGGCGACGAGATGCACCGCGCGCAGTCCGGACCGCGCGGCGGACAGCAGCACGTTCGCCACGTCGCCCGGGGCGCCCTCGGCGACGCTGAACTCGGCCTCCGGTCGCGCCTCCGCCCGGATCGCGGCCAACAGCGGCTCGGGCACACGTCGGTCGTAGACCACGTGGTCGGCGTTGACGAGCGCCTCGTGGGCGCGGCGGGTCAGCAGACCCGGGTCACCGGGCCCCGCTCCCACGAACGAAATACGGCCAGCAGGCTTGCGATTGCGGGTCATGGCTGTACTCCCAGAGCATCGTCATCCGGCGCGCCGGCCAGGACCGGCGCGACCAGACCATCGGCACCGGCGTCGCGGAGGTCGGCCGCGAGCAGCCGTCCCACCTGTGCGGCGTCGGTGAGCGAACCGGTGCGGGACAGCCGGATGGCCTGGGTGCCGTCCGGGCTGAACGCCGCACCGCGCAAGTAGATCTGTCGTTCTGCGTCGCGCCCCGCGTGCGGCTGGACCGGTTGCTGGGCGCCAGGCGGGCCGGCCGGGTCGGCTTCGACGACCTCGGCCAGGGCCGCGACCGGGGCACTGCACCCGGCCTCGAGTTCGGCGAGCAGGGCGCGTTCGGCGGTCACCGCCGCGCGGGTGTACGGATCGTCGAGCGCGGCGAGCAGCTCGGCGAGTTCGCTGTCCTCGGCCCGGCACTCGACGGCGAGCGCGCCCTGGGCCGGGGCGGGCAGCATGAGCATCGGGTCCAGCGTCTCGGTGATCTCGTCTTCACGGCCGAGGCGGGCGAGCCCGGCGCGGGCGAGGACGAGCGCGTCCAGTTCGCCATCGGCGACCTTCTTCAGCCGGGTGTCCACGTTGCCGCGGATCGGCACGGGCTCGAACTGGCGACCGAGCGCGTGCAGCTGGGCGATGCGGCGCACCGAGCCGGTGCCGATCCGCGCGCCCGGGCCCAGGTCGGCCAGCGTGCGGCCGTCGCGGGCGACGAGGGCGTCGCGGGGGTCCGCCCGGCGTGGCACCGCAGCCACCCGCAGGCCGTCGGGCATGGCCGTGGGCAGGTCCTTGTACGAGTGGACCGCGAAGTCGATCTCCTTGGCGGTGAGCGCGTCGCGCAACGCGGACACGAACACCCCAACGCCCAGCCGGGCGACCGGGGCGGTGGACCGGTCGCCGATCGTGACGATCTCGACGATCTCCACGTCCCGGCCCGTCTGCCGGCGCAGCGCGGCGGCGACCGTGCGGGACTGCGCGACCGCCAGCGCACTGCGGCGGGTACCGAGGCGTAGCGTCACTTGTTCTCACCCCTCGCCACGGATGGGATCTCATCGGCGCGCCGCGGCCCGCGCACCTGCAGGTCGAACAGTTCCCTGAGCAGCGCGGCGGCCGCCCGGCCGTCCGGCCGGGCGGCCAGTTCGCGCGCCCGGACGGTCGGCGAGTGCAGCAGTCGCCGCACCACGCGGTGCACGGTGTGGGCCACCTCGGCGCGCTGCTCGTCGGTCAGGTCGGGTCGCCGGTGGGCGAGCCGCTGCAGCTCGGCGGCGACGACCTCATCGGCGCGGGCACGCAGCGCGGCGACCGTGGGTACGACCTCGCTGCCGCGCAGCCAGTCCAGGAACGCCTCCACCTCGTCGGCGACGATCTGCTCGGCCGCGGCGACGTCCGCGGTGGCGACGTGGTTGAGGTCCGCCGCGCTGAGCCGTTCGATGTCGATGAAGACCACGCCGGGCAGATCAGCCACGGCCGGGTCGACGTCCCGCGGCACGGCCAGGTCGAGGACGAACAGCGGGCGGTCGCCGCGCCGGTCGAGCGCGGCGCGCACCACGTGCTCGGTCAGCACGGTCTCCGGCGCGGCCGTCGCGCACAACACGAGGTCCACGTCGGGCAGCACTGCGCCGAGGTCGCCGAAGGGCACCGCCCGGGCGTCGTACGCGTCGGCGAGGCGGGCGGCGCGGTCGGCGCCGCGGTTGGCGACGGCGAGCGGCGCGGCCCCGGCCCGCCGCAGGGTGGCGAGCGCCAGCGCGCCCATCGCACCGGCTCCGACGACCAGCGCTCGCACACCCTGCAGCGAGGGCAGCGACGCCTCACCGTCCACGTCAACACGCCGCGCCGGTGCACCGATGCGGGCGGCCGCCAGCTCCAGCGCGGCCTTCACCACACTCTGCCCGGCCCGGTCAATGCCGGTCTCGGCATGGGCGCGCTTGCCGACCCGCAACGCCTGCTGCATCAACTCGTGCAGCAGCCGGCCGACCGTGTCGTGCTCGGCGGCGACCGCGTAGGCGTCCCGCAACTGGCCGAGGATCTGCGACTCCCCGACGACCATCGAGTCCAGGCCGGCGGCGACCCGGTACGCGTGGCGCACCGCGTCGGCCTCGTAGTGCACGTACAGGTGGGGCGCGAGCTCGTTCGGCGACAAGCGGGCCCTGGTGGCGAGAACCGCGGCGATGTCGGTGAGCCCGCCGTGGAAGGCGGACACCGCGGTGTAGACCTCCACCCGGTTGCAGGTGGACAGCAGGACCGCCTCGCCGACGTACGCCTGGGCGAGCAGTTCCCCGAGGATCCGGGGTGCCTCGGCGGGGGGCGCGGCCAGCCGCTCCAGCAGCGTCACTGGGGCGGTGCGGTGGGACACTCCGACGACGAGCAGGTTCACGTCGCGACCACCTCGGGACCGAACGCCTGGGGATCGGACGCCTGGGGATCGGACGCCTGCCGGCCCGGCGCCTGCGTGCCCGACATCTGGGGATCCGACTCCTGGGGATCCGACGCCTGCCGGCCCGGCGCCCGGGTGCCCGGCGCCTGCGTGCCCGACGTTCGGGAACCCCGCGCGTTGGGGCCGGAGCGGCCACCGGGCAGTGCGGTGAGTGCGGACTTGCGGTGCTCGTGGAAGGAGAGGATCTGCAGCTCGATGGCGAGGTCGACCTTGCGCACGTCCACACCCTCGGGCACGGAGAGCACGCACGGCGCGAAGTTGAGGATGCTGGTCACGCCGGCGGCGACGAGGCGGTCGGCGACCTGCTGCGCCGCCGTGGCCGGGGTCGCGATCACCGCGATCGAGATGGACTCCTGGCGGACGACCTCGGCGAGCTCGTCGATGTGTCGAACCACCAGCGAGTTGATCTGCTCGCCCACCCGCTTCGGGTCCGCGTCGAACAGCGCGGCGATGCGGAACCCGCGGCTGGCGAACCCGGCGTAGTCGGCGAGAGCGTGCCCGAGGTTACCGATGCCGACCAGCGCGACGGCGCGCTTCTGGGTGATCCCGAGCACGTATTCGATCTGCTCGATGAGCAGGCCCACGTCGTACCCGACGCCCCGGGTGCCGTACGACCCGAGGTGGGAGAGGTCCTTGCGCAGCTTCGCGGAGTTGACGCCGGCCGCCGCGGCCAGCCCTTCGCTGGAGACCGTTTCCTGGCGCGCGTCGGCGAGCATGTGCAGGGCACGTAGGTACTCCGGGAGCCGCGCGATGGTCGCCTCCGGCAGATCCGGAAACTCCGGAGCGGTGGCGAACCGGAACCCGCTGGAGTGTTGTGTTGTGCCTGGCCCCTCCCCGGGGCGGTGCTCGCTCATGTGACTCCGTGCCGACGCTCTGGCGTACCTGCGACAGGCCCATTCGCGGAGGTCACCCGCGCTGCTAGCAGGGCTCGTCCCGAGGACAGGGTAGGTATTTGTGAAGGTTTGCACAAATCGCGATCTTGAAGTTTGGGCAGGACGGGGCGGCGTTGACCGCACCGGGTCGCCGATTCTCACCGCTGCCCTCCATCGCCCGATGTCACAGGCGACACAACGCCTGCTCGGCGATTATGGCCCAAGTCGGACTTATACGACCACCTCACACACGAACGGTGCCATCGGCCCCGGTGCGCGCGGCCGGTACGCCGCCCCGGGCGAGCGCCACCGCCTCGGTCAGCGTCCGCGCGACCGGCAGGCCGGTGGCGCGCAACCGGGCCGGGTCGGTGAAGCCACCGGCGTAGAGCACGCACCGCGCGCCGACCGCCGCCGCGGCGTCCGCATCGTCCAGGCTGTCCCCGATCAGCACGGCGTCGGGCCCGGCCACTCCGAGCGCTGCCAGGTGTGCCGCAAGGTACCCCGCCTTGACATCCCCACCGATCGTGGCCCGCAGCCCGTCGACCCGGACGAACCGGCCGGTGAGGCCGCGGGCGTCGAGCTGCCCGACCAGCTCGTGGTGGAACCACATGGACAGCAGCGACTGGGTGCCGGGCCAGGCGTCCAGCGCGGCCACCGCGCCCGCGGCCAGCTCACAGCGGGTCAACCGGGCGCGGTACGCCTCGTGGAAGGCCCGGTCCAGCCTGGCGAACTCGGCGTCGTCCACCGGCCGACCCAGCACGTCGGAGTAGTACGCCGCCACCGGCCGCCGGAAGTTGCGGCGGTGCTCGTCAGCGGTGACCGTTGGCCCGCCGACCGTGGCTAGCGAGGCGTTCGTGGCGGCCACCACGAGCGAGAGATCGTCCAGCAGCGTGCCGTTCCAGTCCCACACGAGGTGCATCGTCCAAAGATAAGGACCGTGGCCCGGGTACGGCGATCACGCGTGGCCGAGGTCGCGCAGCAGCCGGTCCTCCTCCACGCGCCAGAACCCGTGCTCCTTGCCGTCGAGCAGGATCACCGGCAGCCGGTCGCCGTACTCCCGCTCCAGTTCGGGGTCGCCCTCGACACAGACCTCGGTCCAGCCGACGCCGGCGGTCCGGGCGACCCGGTCCATCGACTCCTTGGCCACGTCGCACAGGTGACACCCGGGGCGGGTGAGCAGGGTGAGCCTCGGCTCAGCCATCGCGCAGCGCCACCTTCCGCATATTCCCCTTGATCGAGCACGTTCCCCTTGATCGAGCACCCAGATCCGCCGTCGACCCGCCGGCCGCCGGCGCGTCACGACGCCCTGACCGCCCGGCCAGTGTAGGGTGCGCGATGAGGGCCACTACCGCTGGTCGAACTGGCCTCTGTGTGAGTCTTTCTCCGATTCATCCCCCTGCAATAGCGCACAGCATGTGCGACGACCAGAGTGAATTCTGAGAAAAACTGCGTCTCTCCGTAACGGACTCCACACTCGCAGGTGATGTTGGCCCTATCATTTTGGGGTCGGCTCACCCGTTTTGCTGTGAGTCGATACCCCTCACCCTGAGGAGGACGCTGTGCCCGATAAAGCACTGCACAACCACCTCATGGGTGTGTGTCGGTTTGCCGCGCCCGGACCATCAAGGCGCAGCACAGGCACTCACCCGTCTGCGCAGCCTGGCGCGTACCGCGCCCTCGGCGCGGCGGTGCCCGACGGGCGAGCCTGCGAGCGCAGCGGGGGGTGGCAGTGAACGCGCACGCCTACTTCGCCGACGGGCTGGCCGGCCCGGAGAGGCTGCGGACGGTGGGGGCCCGGAACGACCGGTTGGCTGCTGTGCGCGGGGCACTCGGCCTGGGTCAGGCGACCACCGGCGGCCGGCGCGCGCGCAACGCGGGCCACGCCCCCGCTCATGAGCCCGATACCCAGGCCATTGGGCACCGACCGGGCACCGAGCCGGGCTCGGCCACGCGGGACGTGCGCCAGGGCACGCCGATCCCCGGGCAGTTGAACGCGCGCACGGACACCATCGAGCTACCCCGGATCACGGCTGAACCGGGCGATACCACACCGAACGGGGTCGTGGCCGAGCAGCCGGCTGGCGGTGGCCCCGGCGAGGATCCGGACAAATTTCCCGACCGGCCCGATCCGTCGGACGCCGCGGCCGAGGTATGGGCGTTGATCGAACGCGCACAGGCAGGGGACGCGGAGGCGTTCGGGCTGATCTACGACCGGTACGTGGATACCGTCTTCCGGTTCGTCTACTTCCGGGTCGGCAACCGACAACTCGCCGAGGACCTGACCGCGGACACGTTCCTGCGGGCGCTCAAGCGCATCGGCAGCTTCACCTGGCAGGGCCGTGACCTCGGGGCCTGGCTGGTGACGATCGCCCGCAACCTGGTCGCCGACCACTTCAAGTCCGGCCGGTACCGGCTGGAAATCACTATGAGTGACGTTCTCGACGCTGATCGTGAGGATCGGGGCCTGGAGGGCAGTCCCGAGGCAGCGGTCGTCGACCACATCACGAACGTCGAATTGCTGGCCGCCGTCAAGCAACTCAATCCAGAACAGCAGGAGTGCATCGTTCTGCGGTTTCTGCAAGGCTTTTCGGTCGCCGAGACCGCACAGGCCATGGGCAAGAACGAGGGCGCGATCAAGGCGCTGCAGTACCGCGCGGTCCGAGCGCTCGCGCGCCTGCTCCCAGACGGATTCAACCAAAGTGTGGGGTGATTTGTGTCACTGACGGTTACGGGATTCGACCACTGCCCGTAACCACGCGCGGCGCGCGCCGTTAGAGCGGGTATGACCGGCAGTGTCTGTCGGAAGCGAGGGGAGGTGCGCACGTGGGCCCACCCGTCTTTCACCGTTCTCGTGCGGAGCGCTTCGCTGCGCGACTTGACGAGGCCGACGGCGGTCGAGGACGCCATCACCGCCAAGCCGAGTTGGACGAGGAGTTCGCGCGCCTGATCGCGGTGAGCACCCGCCTGCGTCAGATCAACCCACAGATCACGCCCGACCGGACCTTCCGCACCGACCTGCGCGCCATGCTGGTGGCGGCCGCCGAACGCGAGAACGCGGACGCCACCGTCGTGCTGCCCGAGGTCGCCCGACGCCCGGCCACGACAGGACGACTGGCCCGGCTGCGGTCCGCGCCGCGGCGCCTCACCGGTACGCCGGGCCGGCGGGCCCGCACGCGCGGTGCGGTCATCGCCGGCGTCGCGGCCGGCACCCTCGCCCTGTCGGGCATGTCCGTCGCCAGCGGAGACGCCGTCCCCGGTGACGCCCTCTACGGCCTGAAACGGTCCACCGAACGGGCGCAGCTGGCGCTCGCCAGCTCCGACGTCAGCCGCGGCCAGCTCTATCTGGAGTTCGCCAAGACCCGGGTGGCCGAGGCCGCAGCGGTCACGTCCGACGAGGCCAGCCTGGTCGGGGTGCTCGGCGACATGGATGCCGAGACCCGGCAAGGCGTCAGGCTGCTGACCAGCGCCGCGGTGTCCGGGCAGAATCCGGTGGCGCTCGACGTGATCGAACGCTTCGTAGAGACCCAGCGGGAGCACGTGAGCAAACTGCTCGACGAGACGCGGGCCCAGGCCCGGGTGCTGGACTCGCTCGCCCTGCTCGATCAGATATCCGAGCGGGCGACGGCTCTGCGTACCACCCTGGCGTGCGGCGCCGCGAGCGGCAGTGACGCGCTCGGCGCGTTGCCGAGACCGTGCGGCGCCACATCACACGGCATCGGCACGAGCGGGCAGGCGCCGCAGCGCGACGGCCGCCGCGCCGCAGCCGACCGCGCCAGCCGTCAGGCGACCGAACCCCGGGGAAAGCCGGGTAAGCGACGGGCGGACCGGCCACCGGCAGCCGACCGGGTGCCGGGCCAGGCGGCGTCCCCTGGGCAGGCCAAGACACCCCCTGGGCAGGCCAAGACACCTCCGGGACAGGCGAAGAAGGTCTCCACGTCCTGACCGCTCCGGCGCCGGGCCGCGTGGCCGGGCGCGCCGCCCAGTTACCGGCGTTCGCTACCCTCGCATGGGTAGCCCCGGTGTCGGCAGGCGGAGGGAGCGGCGTGCCATCCCGAGTACGGCCACGAAGCAGTGCGATCCTTCGCGATCCGGTGCCCGTGCCCGTCGGCCCGAAGTCACAGCCACCGCCAGCCGACCAGGCGGCCGCCGCGTTCTTCGACCTCGACAACACGATGATGCAGGGCGCATCCATCTACTGGTTCGCCCGCGGCTTGGCCTCGCGCAACTACTTCACCACCGGAGACCTGCTCCGGTTCGGCTTACGGCAACTGCGGTTCCGGCTGCTCGCCACCGAGCACGCGGGGGACATGGCGCAGGCCCGGCAGGCCGCCCTGGCGTTCGTCGAGGGCTGGCGCGTCGAGGACATGGCGCGGCTCTGCGAGGAGATCTTCGACGAGCTGATGGCCGAACGGATCTGGCCGGGTACGCGTGCCCTGGCGCAGCAGCACATCGATGCGGGGCAGCGGGTGTGGCTCGTCACCGCGGCGCCGGTCGAGCTGGGCCGGGTGATCGCACGGCGGCTCGGGTTGACCGGTGCGCTGGGAACCGTGGCGGAGATCCGTGACGGTGTCTACACGGGCCGGCTCGTCGGCGAGCTGCTGCACGGGCCGGCCAAGGCCGACGCGATCCGTGCTCTCGCCCTGGCCGAGGGCCTTGACCTGACCCGCTGCACCGCTTACAGCGACTCCGCCAACGACATCCCGATGCTCTCGGCGGTCGGGCACGCGGTGGCGGTGAACCCGGATCCCGCGCTGCGGCGCCAGGCGCGGGAACAGGGCTGGGAGATCCGGGACTTCCGCACCGGCCGAAAGGCCGTCAAGATCGCCGTACCGGCGGCCCTCGCCGCCGGCGTGGCGGTGGGCGCGGTCTCTGCAGGGCTCGCGGTCCGCCACCGCCGCGACCGCAGCAGCTAGGCCGCCGGGCCTCGGCCGGCACACCCGACCTCCCCCTCAGTCCGCAAACGGGTCCGGCCGGCGGGCCAGCAGCCGGTGCAGGGTCGTCTGGATGACCTCGCGGACCTGGTCGGCCAGGTTGAAGACGACCATCGGATCGTCAGCCCGGCCCACCCACGGCGTCGGATCGATCGGCTCACCGAACTCGATCAGCCACTTCGACGGCAGCGGCACCAGGCCCAGCGGGCCGAGCCACGGAAACGCCGGGGTCACCGGGAAGTACGGAGTGCCGAGCAGGCGGGCCAGCGGCTTGATGTTGCCGAGGATCGGGTAGATCTCCTCCGCCCCCACGATCGACACCGGCACGATCGGCGCCTTCGTCTTCAGGGCGGCACTCACGAAGCCACCGCGTCCGAATCGCTGGAGGTGGTACCGCCGCCAGTAGGGCTTGCCGATCCCCTTGAAACCCTCCGGGAACACACCAACCAACTCCCCGGCGCCGAGCAGCCGCTCGGCGTCGGGGTGGCAGGCGAGGGTGCCGCCGATCTTGCGGCTGAGCTCCGACACGATCGGCGTGCGGAACGCCAGGTCGGCTCCGAGCAGCCGCAGGTGACGGTGGGCGGGGTGCTCATCGTGCACGGCGAGGCTGAGCATCAGACTGTCCACCGGCACGGTGCCCGCGTGGTTGGCCACTAGCAGTGCCGACCCGGTGGCGGGGATGTTCGCCACGTTGACGACCTCGACCCGGAACCAGTGCCGGTAGAGCAGGCGCAGCGCCGGGTAGATCAGCTCATCGGTCAACTCCCGGTCGAACCCGAACTCGTCGACCTCGTACTCCCCGGTGATCCGGCGGCGCAGCAGCGCCAGCGCCGAGGCGAGCCGGGCCTCCCACCCGTCTTCGTGGCCGGCCACTACCCCTCCCGACCCCGGGTCACGCGGCGGTGCGCCCACTGCCCGCCGAGGCGCAGCAGCCGGATGCTGTCGCGGACCGTCGCCTCCGCCGCGGCGACACGGTCCGGCGCCAGCGGCGCGCTCTGCCGGTGGAAGCGGGCGAAGTCGTCGAACGCCTCGGCGGTCGGCCGCGGCGCGAAGCCGTACTCGGCGACGAGGCGGGAGATGTCGACCACCCGGCCGTGCACGAACAGATCGACCTGGTCGTGGCTGAATCCCGGGACGAGCGTGGCGGCGGCGGACAGGCCGAACTCGGGCACGGGTACCCCGACGCGCCCGGCCCGCCGGATGGCCTGGGAGAGCAGCAGCACCCCCGGGCCGGCCACGTTGTACGTACCCGGGTGGTCCTCGGTCACCGAACGGTGCAGCACCTCGAGCGCGTCGTCGGCGTGCACGAACTGCAGCCGCGGATCCCGCCCGAGGACGGTGGGCACAACCGGCTGGGAGAAGTACCGGGTGAGGCTGGTATCGGCGTGCCGGCCCACGAACGGCGCGAACCGCAGCATGGTCGTGATGACGTCTGGCCGGCGGCGGCAGAACCCGCGCACGTAGTCCTCGATGTCCAGGATGTCCCGAGCGAAACCACCGCGCGGGATCTCGCGCGGCTCGGTGTCCTCGGTGAAGACCGCCGGGTCCCGGAAGGACGCGCCGTACGCCGCGGTGGACGAGCGCACCACCAGCTTCCGCACGCTCGGTGCCTGCTGGCATGCGGCGAGGAGCTGCATGGTGCCGATGACGTTCAGCTCCTTCATCGCCGCCCGGCCGCCGACCGCCTCCGGCGATGTGACCACGGCCAGGTGAACGACGGTGTCGACGCGCGCGTCGGCGATCAGCGCGGCGATCTCGGTGGCGCGCAGGTCCGCGCGGACGAATTCGACCCCGGCGAGGACGCCCGGCATGTCGCGCGCCACCGCCACGTCGGGATCGACATCCGCGGAGGTGTCGACACCGATGACCCGGTCCACGGCCGGGTCATGCGCGAGGCGGGCAGCCACCCGGGCGCCGATGTACCGGCTGGCCCCGGTGACGAGGACGGTCCTCATGACGCCTCCTGGGCGGACGGTCCGCCCGCCGGACAGCTACTTCCGCCCGCCGGACAGCTACTTGCCGAGGCGGCGACGCTGGACCCGGGTCTTGCGCAGCAGCTTGCGGTGCTTCTTCTTCGCCATGCGCTTGCGGCGCTTCTTGACCACCGAGCCCATACGATTGTCCCCTCGTTACCGTGGAATTGGCCCGTCCAGGGTAGCCGGGCCGCCCGTTGATCGGTAACGCAGGTCGGTGTCAGGCCGTGTCGCGGAACGCGCCGCGCAGATACTCGTGCACGGCGTGCTCGGGCACCCGGAACGATCTGCCGACCCGCACCGCGGTCAGCTCGCCCGAGTGCACCAGGCGGTACACGGTCATCTTCGACACCCGCATCAGGTCCGCGACCTCGGCGACGGTCAGGAACTTCACCTCCGCCAACCGGCTGTCCTGTGGTGATCCGGTCATGGTCCACCAGCCCATCCCATCCCCCGGCGTCCGCCCCGGTCCGGCGACGCACGTACTACCGGCACGACTGATCAAGAAGGCCACTAGTCGCAGAAACAGAGATCACCTGGAAACGCGGGCGACCTACCTGCAACAACTGACCCGATCTTGACCTTTCGTTCTAGTAGTTCCCAAGAAACAGGATAAGTCACAGCAAGCACAGTGGAACCTAGAACTTCGTTTTTCTGATCTTGCTCGGGCCGGGACAGCGATAGATCATCCGCACTCGGGCGGCGGGTGCGTTCGCGGGTTCAGCCGGCGGTGCTGCGGATGTAGCTGACGCAGTCCGCCTGCACGGCCGCCCACGCCACGCCGAACACCTCCGGCGCGGCCACCTCCGGTGCCTTGTCGTCGTGCACCACTGCTTCGACGAACGAGAGCACCTTCGCCTCGCCGTACCGGTCGACCAGCCGGCGCACCGCCAGGAAGGCGATGCCGTACCGGGCCGCGGCCTCCTCGGCCGACGCGTTCGATCCCGGCTCGGTGACCGTGACGGCGCCGTCCCACTTGCCCGAGCGGATGAATCGGCGCACCGCGCCGGTGGACACCGCGTCGTGCTGGCGCACGGCCTGACCGTGCAGCTCCGCGTGCTCGGCCAGACCCTCGATCAGCCACCACTTGTTCCCCTTGTCGCGGGCTCCGCGCAGCGCGGCGACGTGGGTGAGCTCGTGGCGCATGATGTCGTCGATGAAGCTGGACGGCGTCTGCGCGGCGTTGAGCACAACCTCGATGTCGCGTGCACTGACCGGCACCGCAAACCCGGCCGCCCACTTCGGCAGGTTGCCGCTGTACCACTGCTTCCATTCCTCCGCGCCCGCGAAGTACACGTAGTAGCGGTCCGGCGGGGCGCCGATGACGTACTTGTCGGCCACCGCCGCCGCCCGTTCCGCCTCACGCAGCAGGCCGGGCAGGCGGGAGGCGTACTTCGCGGTGGTCGCCACGACCGCACGCTGGCCCGCGGCCACCCGCAGGTCCGCCACCTCCCACGGGCGCGGCCCGTTCTGGCTCGCGCCGGATGTCTGCAGGCTCACCAGGTACGGTCGGCCGTCCCGCTCGACCCAGCGGGACTCCACGCGCAGGTCGCTCTCGCTACAGGTGGGTACCGCGAAACAGTGGCGCAGCGAAAGCCGGGCCACCCATTCGGTGCGCCCGTCCGCGCTCGTCTCCTGCCGCGGTGGGGCCGCGACCACGGACGTCCAGCGGGCCACCTGCAACGCGGTGAGCGAGCGGTACCGACGGGTCAACTCCTCGCGCACCGTCGCGTCGTCCGCGGCGGCCACCGCGAGGAACCCCTGTTCGTCACCGCGCAGCAGCGCGTCGGCCTGCCCCTCGAGGACCTTGTCTATCTGTGCGCGCACCCAGGCCGCGTGCACGCGGGGCGGATCGCCGGGCTGCGGGCTGTGGGGCCCGGTCGGCGTGGGGCTGGCAGCCAGCCCCCCACTTCCCGCACGGTCCGTGCTCGACAGCGTCGAGGTGTACTGCGACAGCAGTACCACGGACGTGCCGCACAGCACGATCAGCGCCGTGCCGAGTACGGCCAGAAGCAGCGCCAACCGGCGGCCGCGCCGCGGAGCCGGTACGGGAATCGGGGGCGGGAACCCCTGCGGATAACCCCCCAGCGGCGGATAGCCCGGCGGCCGCGGAAAACCGGGCGGGGGCGGGAAGGCCGGGCTGGGCGGGGGCGGATAGGCCGCACCAGGGGGCCCGTGGTAGGGCGGCCCAGGCGGACCGGGATAGGGCAGACCCGGCGGACCAGGGTAGGGGGGACCGGGCGGACCAGCGTAGGGCGGCCCGGGATGGGGCGGACCGGGATGGTGCGGGCCGGGATGGTGCGGGCCGGCATGGTGCGGGCCGTGCTGTGCCGGATGGGCGGGGCCGGGGTACCCGAAGTCCGGGCCGGCCGGCCCGGACCATGGCGCAGCCGGCTGGGCGGAGCCCGCGGGTGGCGGTGGGAACGGGCCGGGCTGGGGCGGACCGGCGGGCGAGCTGGTCGAGCCCGCCACGGAATCAGGCGCCACCCAATCGGCGTGCCCCTCGGTCGGATCTCCGCGACCGCTCACCGATGCTCCGGTCCCCTGCTGCTCGCCCTCCCCAGGTGCCACGGCGGGAGGGTATCCCATCAACCCGGCCGACTGACCCTCCGCGGCTCTCTTGGGTTCTCCAGGACGTTTCTCGGATTCTCCAAGAAATGGTGGCTGGCGGACGTCGCGGCTGCATCCCCAAGAGTGCTGGCAGGTCAGCTGCGCGAGCGCAGCGCGCGTAGGAAGAACGCCAGGTTCGCGGGGCGCTCGGCGATCCGACGCATCAGGAACCCGTACCACTGTGTGCCGTAGGCGACGTACACCCGCACCGTGTAGCCAGCACCGGCGAGCCGCCGCTGTTCGGCAGGCCGCACGCCGTACAACATCTGGAACTCGAACTCGTCCGGCGACCGGTCGAACCAACGCGCGCGGTCCTCGGCGATGGCGATGAGCCGGGGGTCGTGGGTGGCGACCATCGGATAACCCTCGCCGGACATGAGGATGTTCAGGCACCGCACGTAGGACTTGTCGACGTCCAGATCGGACTGGTACGCGACGGACTCCGGCTCGGAGTAGGCGCCCTTGCACAGGCGTACCCGCGATCCCGGAGTCGCGAGTTCCCGGCAGTCGGCCTCGGTGCGCCGCAGGTACGCCTGGACCACCGCGCCCGTACGCGGGAAGTCCTTACGCAGGTCGGCGAGGATCTGCAGCGTCGAGTCGGTGGTGGTGTGGTCCTCCATGTCGAGGGTGACCGTGGTCCCCGCGTCCGTGGCGGTGGCGCAGATGGTCCGCGCATGCTCGTACGCCATCTGCTCGTCGAAGCGCTGTCCGAGCGCGGACAGCTTGACGCTGACCTCGGCGGCCCGGGTGAGCCCCGCGGTGGACAACGCCTCCAGCAACCGCAGGTACTCGTCCCGGGCGCGGACCGCGTCCTCGGCCAGATGGCAGTCCTCGCCCAGGTGGTCCAGGCTCACCGTCAGGCCCTCGTCGACGAGTTCGCGGGTCACGCGCAGCGCGTCGGCGATGGCCGTGCCGGCCACGAAACGGCGCACGACGTCCCGCGTGAGCGGGGCCGTAGAGATCAGCCGTTCGACCCGGGGTGACCGGGCCGCGGCGAGGATCGATCTGCGGAGCATGTGCCGAGCGTAACGCCCGCCCCGATGGCCGGTCCCCGACATACCCCGGCCCACGCCGCGCCCGATTGATGCCCCGCCGGGCCGATTGTGCCGCCTGCCCGCGCCTCGGAAACCGCACAGGTATCGCCCACGTGCGCAATGTTGTCTAACGTTGTCGAGTGGACTTCGATGCGTACGCCCGCAGCGCGGTCGAACTCGTCAACGCGCACCTCGACGACCTCGACGACCTGGCGGAGTTCCTCGGCCCCGAAACGTTGATCGGGCGGGAGCTCACCGAGCGTGATCTAGCGATGTTCCGGCGGGCCCAACGAAGGCTTCGCGATGTCTTCACCTGCGGCGCTTTGGGCAGGGACGGTGAGGCGGTCGACACGCTCAACACCCTGCTCGAGGCGTACCCGGCGCAGCCCCACATCTCCGGGCACGACGCCAGCGACTGGCACATGCACATCACCAGCCGGGGCGCCTCGGTCTGCTCAGAGTACGTCGCGCGGGCGGTGTGGGGCCTGGCGGTGTGGCTGTGCGAGTACGGCAGCGCGCGCTTCGGCGTGTGCGCCGACGAGCGGTGCGGCAACGTCTACCTTGACACGTCGTCGAACTGCTGCCGGCGCTTCTGCTCGGAACGCTGCGCCACGCGCCTGCACGTCGCCGCGCACCGCGCGCGCAAGCGCGCCGAGCAACTCGCGCCCGTCTAGGTCGGCAACCGTTTCGTTCAGCCCGGGTGCACCGTGTCGACCGCGGACCCCGCGGCGAGGTGCTGCCGCGCGAACGCCAGCGCCTCGCTCAGGGCCTCCTCGCGCTCGGCGCGGCTGTGCGCGCGCCGGGTGGCCACCTCGACGGCGATCGCGCCGGTGAAGCCGCGCGCCGCCAGCGAGGACAGCAGCTGCCCGCAGGGCTGCGTACCCCGCCCGGGCACGAGGTGTTCGTCGCGCCCTTCGCCGGTGCCGTCGCCGAGGTGCACGTGCGCGAGCGCCGGGCCCATCGCGTCCGCCATGGCCAAGGCGTCGACCCGGGCGGCCGCACAGTGGGAGATGTCGAGGGTGTACGCCTCGAAGCCGGCGACGGTCGGATCCCAACCGGGCGAGTAGATGACCATCTCCCGACGGGCCAGCCGCACCGGGTACATGTTCTCCACGGCGAACCGCACGGTCGGGTGCTTGGCGGTGAGCCGGGACAGGCCGGTCAGGAACCCGCGCGCGTAGTCGCGCTGCCACGTGAACGGCGGGTGCACGACGACGGTCGGCGCGCCGAGGGCCTCGGCGAGTTCGGCGGAGCGGCGCAGCCGCTCCCACGGGTCCGGGCTCCACACCCGCTGGGTCACCAGCAGACAGGGCGAGTGGATCGAGAGCACCGGCACCCCGTAGTGGTCGGACAGGCCGCGCAGCGCGCCGAGGTCCTGGCTCACCGCGTCGGTCCACACCATCACCTCGAGGCCGTCGTAGCCGAGCGACGCGGCGAGTTCGAAGGCCGCCGCGGTCGGCTCCGGGAAGACCGAGGAGCTGGACAGGAGCACCGGTGGGGTCACGAAGCCAGGGTAGCCTCGAAACGACAGCGCTGATCGCGACGGGAAATGCGCTATCACGACGAATGGCGGACGGCACGGCACGAAGTGCCGCCGCGCGGGGAGGGCGGAGCGCTACGCTGGCCGAATGGCCCGCACCCAGCTCCGCGTCCTTGTGGAGACTCCTGATACGGCCGACGACCCGCGCGACCGGGAGGTCGGCCTGGACTTCCCGCGCGAGTGGATCGAGTTCGTCGACCCGGCCGACGCCGACCAGGTGATCCGCGCCGACCTGACCTGGCTGCTGTCCCGCTGGACATGCGTGTTCGCCAAGGCGTGCCACGGCATCATCCGTGGCCGGTCCGCCGACGGCTGCTGCTCGCACGGAGCGTTCTTCACCGACGCGCAGGACGAGAAGCGGGTACGCCAGGCGGTCAAGCGGCTCACCCCGGCGACCTGGCAGCACTACCGCCGGGGGTTCAACCAGTACACCGAGATGGACACCGTGGATGGAAAGTCGCCGGCGCGGCGGACCGCCACCCGGCCGGACGGCCCGTGCGTCTTCCTCAACGACCCGGACTTCCCGGGCGGGGCCGGCTGCGCTCTGCATGCGCAGGCCCTGCGCGACGGCGTACACCCGCTGGAGTACAAGCCCGACGTGTGCTGGCAACTGCCGATCCGCCGTGACCAGGAGTGGGTCAAGCGCCCGGACGGGACGAAGGTCCTGCTCACCGTGCTCAGCGAGTTCGACCGGCGGGCGTGGGGCGCCGGCGGGCACGACCTGGACTGGTGGTGCACCTCTTCACCGGACACCCACGTCGGGTCACGCCCGCTGTACCAGGAGTACCGGGCGGAGTTGATCGAGCTGATCGGCGAGCCGGCGTACCTCGAGCTGGCCAAACTGTGCGCCACCCGGGCCCGACGCGGGCTCGTCGCACCGCACCCGGCCACGGCCGCCCGCGCACGGCGCTGAGCATCGCTCAGCCACGGCCGGCGCGCTGTCGGCTCGTAACCAAATCTACGGCTCGAACTTGTAGCCCAGGCCCCGCACGGTGACGATATGGCGGGGACTCGACGGCTCCGGCTCGATCTTCGAGCGCAGGCGCTTGACGTGTACGTCCAGGGTCTTGGTGTCCCCCACGTAGTCAGCGCCCCACACCCGGTCGATGAGCTGCCCGCGGGTGAGCACCCGGCCGGCGTTGCGCAGCAGCAGCTCCAGCAGTTCGAACTCCTTGAGCGGCAGTTGGATCCGTTCGCCGTTCACGGTCACCACGTGACGGTCCACGTCCATCCGTACCGGCCCCGCCGACAGGGTGTCCGGGCTCGGTGCGCCCTCACCGCTACGGCGGCGCAGCACCGCCCGGATCCGCGCCACCAGCTCCCGCGGCGAGTACGGCTTGGTCACGTAGTCGTCCGCACCGATCTCCAGGCCGACCACCTTGTCGATCTCGCTGTCCCGGGCCGTCACCATGATGATCGGCACATTGGACTTCTTGCGCAGCTGCTGACACACCTCGGTACCGGGCATCTCCGGCAGCATCAGGTCGAGCAGCACGATGTCCGGGCCCATCCGGTCGAACTCGGTCAGCGCCGCCGTCCCCGTCGCGGCCACGCAGACCTCGAAACCCTCGCGACGCAGCATGTAGGAGAGGGCGTCCGAGAACGATTCCTCATCGTCGACGACGAGTACCCGAGCCACTTATGCGGTTCCTTCCGTTACGTGCGACATCGCGAGCTCAACCGATTCAGGTTGCGTCGGAACGGCGTCCGGTGGACGGGCAGGTAGCCGCAGGGTGAATGTGGATCCACCGCCGAGGGTGCTGGACACGTCGAGGCGGCCGCCGTGGTTGGTAGCGATGTGCTTGACGATCGCCAGCCCGAGGCCCGTCCCACCGGTGGCCCGGGAGCGGGCCTGGTCGGCGCGGTAGAAGCGCTCGAAGATCCGATCCAGGTCCTTCTCGGCGATGCCCATGCCCTGATCGATCACGCAGATGTCGACGGTGCCCTCGCCGCGGCGCGTGTCCACGACCACCGGGCGGCCCTCTGGGGAGTACGCGACCGCGTTCTCCACGAGGTTCGCGATCGCGGTGACGAGTTGCGGTTCGCTGCCGTACACGGTGAGTCCGCGGGTGCCGGTCACCTCGATGTCGATGCCCTTGGCGGCGGCGCCCGTGCGGCTGCGGTCGACGACCTCGGCGACGACCGTGTCCAGCGACACGGGTTCCGGTGCCGGCAGCGGATCGGCCCCCTGCAGACGTGATAGCTCGATCAACTCGGTGACCAGGCTGCCCAGCCGGGTCGACTCGCGGTGGATCCGTTCGGCGAACCGCCGCGCGGCGTCGATATCGGGCATCTGGCCGGGGCCGCCGCCGACGTGCCCGGCGTCGCTGGGACCGGCACCACCGCCGCGGTCGGGGTCGCCGGTCGCCGTGGCATCGAGGAGCGCCTCGGAGAGCAGCTGCAGAGCGCCGATCGGTGTCTTCAGCTCGTGGCTGACGTTGGCCACGAAGTCGCGGCGCACCCGCGCCACCCGGTGCGCCTCGGTCACATCGGCCGCCTCGACGGCGACGAAACCACCGCCGAGACCGACCGCGCGCAGGTGCACGGCGAGCGCGGGGGCGCCGGCGGGCTCGCGGGGCAGGTCCAGCTCGACCTCCCGGCGTACGCCGGTCCGCCGTACCTGCCCGGCGAGACCGCGCACGAGCGGGTGGGCGACCGGCTTGCCGAGCTCGGCGCCGGCACGCAGCAGGCCGAGCGCCCGGGCGGCGGCGTTGAGCAGCACCGGGCGGTCCTCGGTGTCGAGCACGACCACGCCGACGCGCAGTGAGTCCAGGCTCCGGCGCGCCAGCCCGGCGACCTCCGCACTGACGACCGGGATCCCGGCGATCGCCCGCGGGCTCGGGCGGCGGCGGGAGAGCCTGGAGTGGATCACCGCGCCAGCGATGACCGCGAGAGCAAGGATCGCGCCGAGCACCCAGTCCACGAATCGATCGTAGAGAGCCGCCGATCGAACGGCCGCGTTGAGTCGGACATCACGTCTTTCCCGGCGCTAGTCGCGCCTTACCCGACGCCGGGCGGCAGTTCTCGGCTCAGCGGCTCAGCGGCTCAGCGTCCCTGCGCCGCGACCGCCGCGGCGGCCTGCTCGGCTGCGGCAGGGTCCAGGTACTCGCCGCCCGGCTTGGTCGGGCGCAGCGTGACCGGGTCCAGGTCGTAGCGCAGCGGGATCCCGGTCGGGATGTTCAGCGCCGCGATGTCGGCGTCGGAGACCCGGTCGAGATGCTTGACCAGCGCGCGCAGCGAGTTGCCGTGCGCGGCGACCAGCACGGTGCGCCCGGCGCGCAGGTCGGGCACGATCGCGTCGTACCAGTACGGCAGCATCCGCACGATCACGTCGGCCAGGCACTCGGTACGCGGCACCAGATCGCTGGTCAGGTCGGCGTACCGGGGGTCGTGCACCTGGGACCACTCGGCGTCGTCGGGCAGCGGCGGCGGCGGGGTGTCGTACGACCGCCGCCAGAGCATGAACTGCTCCTCGCCGTACGTCTCGAGCGTCTGCTTCTTGTTCTTGCCCTGCAAGGCGCCGTAGTGCCGCTCGTTGAGCCGCCACGACCGGCGTACCGGGATCCAGTGCCGGTCGCACGCGCGCAACGCGAGTTCCGCCGTCCGGATGGCACGCAGCAGCACCGAGGTGTGCACCACGTCGGGGAGCAGGTCGTGCTCGCGGAGCAGCTCACCGCCCCGCCGTGCCTCCTCCTCACCGCGCGCGGTCAGGTCGACGTCGACCCACCCGGTGAAGATGTTCTTGGCGTTCCATTCGCTCTCGCCGTGCCGGAGCAGAACCAGGGTGCCGGGAACAGCGCTCATGGCGCTCATCCTGCCACGTGGGAACCGTCACCTTCGGCGGTACCCGTCCCCGCCGGTCGTGCGGACCGTGATCAACGACACCGTTCCCGGACACCGCCCGTCCCCCTAGGGTTGCCGCCGTGCACGCGTGGCTCCGGGAGACCGCTGGCGGTCTACCCCGGACGTTCTGGGTCCTCTGGTCCGGGATTCTGATCAACCGCGTCGGCGGGTTCGTCATCCTTTTTCTGTCGCTCTACCTGACCGGCCCGCGGGAGCTCAGCCCGGCGGTCGCCGGAGCCGTGGTCGGCGGACACGGCGCCGGGGCGATGGTCGGCACCCTGCTCGGCGGCGTGCTCGCCGATCGCTGGGGGCGCCGCCGCACGCTGCTGCTCGCCCACGTCGGCGGGGCCGCGGCGCTGCTCACCCTCGGTCTGGTCAGCAGCGTGCCGGCAATCGCGGCGCTCACCGTGCTCGCCGGGCTCGCGCACGCCATGCCGGCGCCCGCATTCGTCGCGGCGATCGTCGACGTCGTGCCCGGCCCGGACCGGACCCGGGCGTTCAACCTGCAGTTCTGGGCGTTCAACCTGGGGCTGGCGGGCTCGTCGCTGCTCGCCGGCATGGTCGCCGAGGTGAGCTTCCTGCTGCTGTTCGTGCTCAACGCGGCGGCCACCCTGGTCACCGCCGGGCTCATCCTGTGCCTCGTGCCGGAGACCCTGCCGCGCCCGACCGCCGGTCAGGTCCCCGCGGCACAGGGCGGTCTGCGTACCGCGCTCACCGACCGGGTCTTCCTCGCGTTCGTCGGGCTGACCCTGGCGCTCGCGATCCTCGCCACCCAGACCACGACGATCCTGCCGCTGGCGATGCAGACCGACGGGCTGGGCCCGTCGGCGTACGGGACCGTCGTCGCCCTCGGCGGCGCGCTCGTCGTGCTCGGTCAGCTCTTCGTGCCCCGCCTGATCGCCGGCCGTCGCGACGGTTCGGTCCTCGCGCTCGCGCTGCTGCTGCTCGGCGTCGGATACGCCACCGTCGCCCTCGCGGACGCGCTCTGGGTCTACCTGCTCGCGGCCGTCGTCTGGACGGCCGGCAGCATGCTCGCCGCCCCGCCGAACGCGACCGTCATCGCGACGCTCGCGCCGCCGCTGCTGCGCGGCCGTTACCAGGCGGTGTTCTACCTGACCTTCTCGGCCGCCACGTTCCTCGCCCCGGCCGTGGGCGGGGTCAGCCTGCAGTACATCGGCGTGTGGCACTGGGTGCTGTGCGGAGCGCTCGGGCTGCTGACCGCGGCCGGGCACCTGTGGGCCAGCGGCCCCCGCGAACGTGCGGTGGCGGCGCGAGCGGCCGCGCACCGAACTCCCGCCCCCGTGCCCACCGCGCAGCGCGGCTGACACCGGCCGTCTCCGCCGATCCCGGAGAGTTCCGGAGCCGCGTCCCATTCCCGACTTCCTGCATATCGCGGGGTCCGGTGCGCTGGGCGTCCCGCCGTTTTCTGGAACTCGCGCTGTCCCGGCCGTTGATCGACTCGACTTCCCGGCAAATCGCGCTGTCGGGCGGCTCCGGTTACCGCGACATCAAAGAAGTCGGGCGCGGAAGGCCGGCGGACACCCCGATTTTCTGCATCCGGGGACCTGCCAACACCGCGAAATGCAGGAAGTCGAGTCGATGTCACCCGGTGCGGCGCACGGGCTCGCCGCGTTCGGCCCGCGCCACCAACTCCGGCGAGGGCTCGAACCGGTCGCCGTACCGGGCGGCCAACTCATGGGCCCGGGCGACGAAGCCGGCGACTCCACCCCGGTAACCGTCCACGAACTGCAGCACGCCGCCGGTCCACGCCGGGAATCCGATGCCGAAGATGGACCCGATGTTGCCGTCGGGCACGCCCGTCAGCACCCCCTCGTCGAGACACTTGACAGATTCGAGCGCCTCGATGAACAGCATCCGCTCCTTCATGTCCTCGAACGGGATCGCGGGCTCGCCCGGCTTGGTGGCGAAGGCGGCCCCCAGCCCTGGCCACAGCCGCTTGCCGGAGCCGTCCGCCGGGTAGTCGTAGAACCCCGCGCCCGCCGCCTTGCCGGTACGCCCGAACTCCTCCACCATCCGGTCGAGCACCACCTCGCCCGGGTGGGCCGGAGTCTGCACGCCGGCCTTGCGCGCCTCGTCGCGCAGCTTGCGCGGCAGGGTCAGGGTCACCTCGTCGACGACCGCGAGCGGCCCGACCGGATAGCCCGCCTGCAGCGCGGCCTGTTCGATGGAGGCCGCGGGGATCCCCTCGGCGAGCATGGCGAGCCCTTCCAGCACGTACGTGCCGAAGACCCGGCTGGTGAAGAAACCCCGCGAGTCGTTGACCACGATCGGCGTCTTGCCGATCTGCCGGACCAGGTCGTAGGCCCGCGCCAGCGTCTCAGCGGAGGTCGCCGCGCCCCGGATGATCTCCACCAGCGGCATCTTGTCGACCGGCGAGAAGAAGTGCAGGCCGATGAAGCGCTCCGGGTCGACAGCAGCTCGGGCGAGGCCGGTGATCGGCAGTGACGAGGTGTTCGACGCGAGCAGCGCCTTAGGCGCGATCTCACCGAGCCGGCGGTACGTCTCGTGCTTGAGCGCCTGATCCTCGAAGACCGCCTCGATGATCACCTCGCAGCCGGCCAGGTCGGCCAGGTCCCCGGTCGCCGAGATCCGCTCGTGCGCCGCCGCGGCCCGCTGTGCGGCCTGCGGGTTCACGTCCATCAGCACCACGTCGATGCCGCGGCGCGCGCAGGCGCGGGCGATGCCGGCGCCCATCATGCCCGCGCCAACCACGCCGACCCGCGCGACCGGCGGCGAGGCGGGCACTTCGGCCGGGCGCGAGCCACCCTTGTTGAGGTGCTGGAGGTCAAAGAAGAACGCCTGGGTCATGTTGCGCTGGATCGGCGTGCCGAGCACACCGGCGAACCAGCGGCCCTCGATGCGCAGCGCGGTGTCGAAGTCCACCGCTGCGCCCTCGACCGCCGCGCACATGATGTGGTGCGGCGCCGGGTAGTGCGCCCCCTTGAGCTGCTTGCGCAGGTTCGCGGGGAATGCGGGCAGCATGGCGGCGAGCGCCCGGTCGGTGGGCCGGCCGCCGGGCATCCGGTAGCCGGGCCGGTCCCACGGCTGCGCGGCGTTCGGGTTGGCGAGGATCCACTCCACTGCGCGCGGCACGAGCTCGTCGGGCGAGCCGACCAGCTCGTCCACCACGCCGACCTCGACCGCCTTGGCTGGACGCATCCGCTGGCCCTGCAGCAGCACCTGCAGCAGCGCCTCCTGCACGCCCAGCAGGCGCACCGTGCGCACCACGCCGCCGCCGCCGGGCAGCAGGCCGAGGGTCACCTCCGGCAGCCCGAACCGGGCGTCCGGCCGGTCAACGGCGATGCGGCGGTGACAGGCGAGCGCCAGCTCGAACCCGCCGCCGAGCGCCGTCCCGTTCAGGGCGGCGACCACCGGCCGGCCGAGCGTCTCGAGCCGGCGGAACGCGTCCTTCAGCGTCGCCGCGAGCGTGAAGACGGCCCGGGGGTCTGCCTGGCCGGCAGAGAACTCCTTGAGGTCCATGCCGACCACGAACGTGTCCTTCGCCGACGTGACGATGACCCCGGCGAGCGACTCCCGCTCCGCCGCCAGTTGCTCGACAGCGGACGACAGCGACCGTACGAAGGCGGTGCTGATCGCGTTCGCGGATTGCGTCGGATCGTCGATGGTCAGCACCGCGATCCCGTCGGACCGCCGCTCAATGGAGATCATCGTCACAGCCTTTCGATGATGGTCGCTATGCCCATGCCGCCGCCGACGCACAGCGTCGCCAGCCCGTACCGCAGGTCACGCCGCTCCAGTTCGTCGACCAGAGTGCCGAGGATCATCGCGCCGGTGGCGCCCAACGGATGGCCGAGCGCGATCGCCCCACCGTTGACGTTGATCCGCTCCAGGTCCACGCCGAGTTCCCGGGCGAACCGCAGCACGACGGCCGCGAACGCCTCGTTCACCTCGTACAGGTCGATCTGATCGGGGCGCAGGCCGGCGCGGGCCAGGGCCTTGCGCGCAGCGGGCGCGGGGCCGGTGAGCATGACGGTCGGCTCGGAGCCGGTGACCGCGGCGGACACCACCCGCGCCCGGGGCGTCAGCCCGGCCTCCCGCCCGGCCTGCTCGGACCCGACCAGCACCAGCGCCGCGCCGTCCACGATGCCCGAGGAGTTCCCGGCGGTGTGCACGTGGTCGATCCGTTCGAGCCAGTGGTAGCGCTGCAGGGCGACCGCGTCGAACCCGCCCATCTCGCCGATGCCGGCGAACGACGGCTCCAGCGCGGCCAGGGTCTCCACCGTCGTCTCCGGCCGCAGGTGCTCGTCGCGGCCCAGGATCACCTGGCCGACCCGGTCGCGCACGGGCACGACCGAACGGTCGAAGGCGCCGTCCGCCCACGCCTTGGCGGCCAGCGCGTGCGACCGGGCAGCGTAGGAATCGACGTCGTGACGAGAGAAGCCCTCCAGCGTGGCGATCAGGTCCGCGGAGATCCCCTGCGGCACCACGCCGATCGCGTACCCGGACTCCGGGTCCATCATCAGAGCCCCGCCGTCGGAGCCCATCGGCACCCGGGACATGGACTCCACACCGCCCGCGATGACCAGGTCGTCCCAGCCGGAGCGGACCTTCTGCGCGGCGGTGTTCACCGCCTCCAAGCCGGACGCGCAGAACCGGTTGAGGGTCACCCCGGCCACCGTGTCCGGCAGTCCGGCGAGCAGGGCCGCGGTGCGGGCGATGTCCATCCCCTGGTCACCGACCTGGGTGACGCAGCCCAGGATCAGGTCGTCGACCCGGGAGAAGTCCAGCGACGGGTACCGGCGACGCAGCTCGTCGAGCAGCCCGACCACCAGGGACACCGGCTTGACCTCGTACAGCGCGCCGCCCGCCTTGCCGTCGCGCCCTGGCTTGCCGCGTCCGCGCGGGGTGCGGATCGCCTCGTAGATGAAGGCTTCCATGGCCGCATTCTGCATTAAGATACTGACGAGTAACAAGCGGGGACGCCGGTGGGCGCCGCCACACCGGTTCGCCCCGCCGCAGCGCCGAGGTGGGGTTGGGGAGTCTTGAGATCGCCGCAGCCGGCATCGGCGGCGCCCCGCCCCGGCGGCTGCGGGTGACGCGCACCCCCGCACGCGTCACCCGCTCGGGCCGCCGGGTTATCAGTGGCGCCGCCCCCCAAATCGCGGCTGTGCCACTTTCCGCCCCCCCGGTTCTTGATCCAACACGGTAGCCGCCATTTCCGTTGTCGTCCAAGCCAGACGCATGTCACGCCACTCACAGGTGGGCTTGGCCACATCCTCCACTGTGGATATCCGGTAGAGCGTTGGCGCCATGACCGGTGGACGAGAATGCAGCGTCCGTCCAACATAGACGGTGTATCGGCACGGACTGCGCGCCACGCCGAGGTCAGTCGGCGGCGGACCCGGGCTGCGTGTCGCGCGGTCGCACGAGATGGGCGAAGGCGAGCAGGTTGTCCAACGGTTCGCCACGGGAAATCCGCCACTGCCACTCACGGCGGATCGCCGAGCCGAACCCGATCTCCAGCATCGTGTCGAACGACTCGTCCGCGTAGCTGAGCACCGCGCCGAGCAGCCGGTCCAACTCGTCCTCGGTGACCGCGTGCAGCGGCACCCTGCCGGTGAGGTAGACGTCGCCGACGGCATCGATCGCGAACGCCACGCCGTACATGCGCGCGTTGCGCTGCAGAAGCCAGGCCCACAACTCCTCACGCCGCTCGTCTGGTTGGCGCATGACGAACGCCTCGATCCGCAGCGCGTGGTCACCGACGATAAGGTTGCAGACCGTCTTCAGCTTGTGTACGCCGGGTAGCGTCACCGCGTACGACCGGGCCCCCGTCGGCTCCCACTCCAATTCCCGTTCGGCCAGCGTGGACTCGATGACGGCGCACACGTGCGCGGGCGCTACCACGCCGCCCGCCCCGCGGTGGAGAACTCGGCCGCGATCCGGGCCCGGTGTTCGGCTACCGCCGCACGGTAGACCGCGAGCAACTTGTCCACGGTGCGATCCCAGGAGAATCGATGGGCGTGCTCGACCGCACCGCGCGCCAGCTCGGCCCGGCGGCCCGGCGCCGACAGCAGCCCACCCAGCACCCGCGCCCAGTCCGCCGGGGCGTGCCCGTCGACGAGCACCCCGGAGACGTTGTCGCGCACCGCGGTCACCAGACCGCCGACCGCCGCGGCCACCACCGGCGTGCCGCAGGCCTGTGCCTCCAACGCGACCAGCCCGAAGGACTCGTTGTGGCTCGGCACGGCGACCAGGTCCGCGGCCCGGTACAGGTCGGCGAGCGCGTCGCGCGGCTGAGGCGGCAGGAACCGGACCGCGTCGGAGATGCCCAGCGCATCGGCGAGTTCGATCAGCGACGCGGGCCGTTCCAACCCGCTGCCGCTCGGCCCGCCGACAACCACCACGGTCAGCCGTCGGGCCAGCTGCGGATCTCGCACGGCCAGTTCCGCGGCGGCGCGCAGCAGCACGTCCGGCGCCTTCAGTGGCTGGATGCGACCGACGAACGCGACGACGTGCCCGTCCGGCGGCAGGCCGAAACGGCGCCGGGCCGCGGTCCGGGCGGCAGCCTCGCGCCCGACGGCCGGCGGCGAGAAGCTCCTCAGGTCCACGCCCGGTTCGACGACCGCCACCCGGGTGTGGTCGGCGCCGTACAGCCCCAGCAGTTCGCGGGCCTCGGTCTGGGTGTTCGCGACCAGCCGGTCCGCCTCGGCGACCACCTGCTCCTCGCCGACCACCCGGGCGAGCGGCTCGGGCTTGTCGCCGTCGGCCAGCCTGGCGTTCTTGACCTTCGCAAGGGTGTGCGCGGAGTGCACCAACGGCACCCCCCACCGGTCCTTGGCCAACCAGCCGACCTGTCCGGAGAGCCAGTAGTGCGAGTGGATCAGGTCGTACCAGCCGGGGGCGCGGGCGGCTTCCGCACGCAGCACCCCTGCGGTGAACGCGCACATCTGTGCGGGCAGATCCTCCTTGGCGAGCCCTTCGAACGGGCCCGAGATCACGTGGCGCACGGACACCCCGGGCGCCATCTCGACACGCGGCGGCAGCCCGCTCGCGGTGGCCCGGGTGAAGATCTCGACCTCGACATTACGGGCGGCGAGCCGCTTGGCGATCTCCACGATGTAGACGTTCATGCCGCCCGCGTCGCCGGTGCCCGGCTGGTCCAGCGGGGAGGTGTGGACCGACAGGGTCGCGATCCGCCGAGGTGTGGGCCATGGGTTCATCGGCCGCCGATGTCCGGGCGCATACCGGTTTCGCGCTGTCACGTCCCGTTTCCTCCACCACCTGCCAACTCGGAGGGCACCTCCGGCACCTCGCACGATCAAACCTCTCCGCTCCCGACCATCTTCCCGCGCTGTTAGAAATGCCCGCTCGGCGGGGGGATGAACGCCGCCGTCCGAAGCGCGCGGACCCGGACGGTCGGACTGCGGGATTCCTACCGGGGCGCGGCGGCACCGCCGGGCAGCGTGCACATCGGACACGGGAGGGTAGGTGGAGCGCCGGCCGGTGCATGGGAAGATAGCCGACGTGACCAGAGTTGCCGTCGTCACCGGGGCCTCCAGCGGGATCGGGGCCGCGACGGCCAAGCGGCTCTCGGCAGAGGGATTCCACGTCGTGGCCGCCGCCCGTCGCGCGGACCGGCTCGCGTCGGTGGTCGAGGAGATCAGGGCCGCGGGCGGACTGGCTACCGCGGTACCCGCCGACGTGACCTCCGACGGGTCGGTGGCCGGGCTCGCCGAGGCGGCCACGGCCCTGGGCCCGGTCCATCTGCTGGTCAACAACGCCGGTGGCGCGCTCGGCCTGGACCCGATCGAATCGGCCCGGGTGACCGACTGGCAGTGGATGTATGACGTGAACGTACTCGGCACGCTGCGGGTCACCCAGGCGCTGCTGCCCGCACTGGAGGCCTCCGGAGCCGGCACGGTGGTGGTGATCAGCTCCACGGCCGGGCTGATCGTGTACGAAGGTGGCGGCGGCTACACCGCGGCGAAGCACGCGCAGACGGCGCTCGCCGAGACGCTGCGGCTGGAGTTGTGCGGCCGGCCCATCCGGGTCATCGAGATCGACCCGGGCATGGTGCGCACCGAGGAGTTCGCGCTGGTCCGATTCGGCGGCGACGCGGCCAGGGCGGAGGCCGTGTACGCGGGCGTGCCCGAGCCGCTGGTCGCCGAGGACATCGCCGACTGCGTCGCGTGGTGCGCGACCCGGCCCCACCACGTGAACGTGGACCGGCTCGTGGTGCGGCCGCTGGCCCAGGCCGCCCAACACAAGGTGCATCGAGTCCAGGCATGACCCGCCGCTGACTGTGCTGGACCACGCTGTGCGTACGTGATGCCACCCTGCCCCTACGTGGCTCGGGGAGCATACCGCGCCCCCGCCCGGCATAGCGGGTGAATCCGAGAAAGGGTGAAAATTCTACATATCCAGCAACCCACCTAATTCGGGCTCGTTTTCGTCGGTGACCGAATGTGTTCGACGAAGGGAGCCACCCGTGAACCGACTGAAACGACTCGCCCTCGTCTCCATCCTGCCGTTCGGCGCGGCCCTTGCCCTGGCCGTCTCGCCCGCCTTCGCGGCCGCCGGCAGCGAGCAGACCCTGGCCGCGGACCAGCACGCGATGTCGATCAGCCTCTTGGCCGAGGAGGACGGCAAGGACAAGGACAAGGGCAAGGACCACGACGGCAAGGACCACGACGGCAAGGACAAGGACAAGGACAAAGACAAGGACAAGGACAAAGACAAG
>VSCG01000002.1:0-60793 GCA_047459115.1 Micromonosporaceae bacterium | reverse complement strand
GACGAGGTCGGGTACCGGGCGCCCACGTCGGCCTCCCCGGTCGGCCTGGACGGCACCATCGAGGTCAGGTCCTGATCCTGGGGGAAACAGCCAACGGTCCTGGTGGGAACAGCCAACGGCGCTGGGGGCGAAGGCCAACGGGGGAAACAGCCAACGGCGCCGCAGCGGAAGCGCATCCATCCGATGCACTCCGGCGAGCGACGCCGTGGCTTCCTGCACCCCCCGCAGGCTCTTGGATGACTCCTTCGGAACCATCCGGACATTCCACTCAACGTCCCGATGCCCGGGGAGTCGCGGGCCGGCCGCATGATTCACCCGTCCAGGCGACCGGACCGCCGATACGGCCGATCGGGCGCGCCTGTGCGGTGTCGTCGGCGGCCCGTGCGGCGCCAACGGCGGGCCCGTGCGGCGCCACCGACGGCCCGAGCGTTGGAGCGACCCAGAGCCCGCGCAGTAGGGTGCTCGCATGGGCATGCTGTGCGCGGTCAGCTTCAACCGGTACGGCCGCCTGTACTACCTCGACCCGGGTGAGCTGCGGCCGGCGGTCGGGGACCGGGTGCTGGTGCCCACCGACGACGGCCCGGTGGTCGGCGAGTGCGTGTGGGCGGCGCAGTGGGTCGACGAGGACACCTCGGGTTTTCCGCGGCTCCTCGGCCTGGCCAGCGAGGAGGACCTGGCGCGCGACGAGTTGATCCGCAAGCGCAAGGCTGAGGCGAAGGTCGCCGCGAAGCGGCTGATCCGCGAGCACGACCTGCCGATGAAGGTGGTGGCGGTCGACCACGTGCCCGGCGACGCCCCCCGCACCACCATCTACTTCACCGCCCCGCACCGGGTCGACTTCCGGTCCCTGGTACGCGATCTCGGCGCCACCCTGCGCTGCCGGGTGGAGCTGCGCCAGCTCTCCGCGCGGGACTCCGCCAAGGTGCAGGGCGGCATCGGCTCGTGCGGCCGGGACCTGTGCTGCGCGACGTTCCTGACCGACTTCGAGCCGGTGACCATCCGCATGGCCAAGGATCAGGATCTGCCGCTCAACCCGCTGCGTATCGCCGGGGCGTGTGGCCGGCTCATGTGTTGCCTGAAGTATGAGCATCCGCTCTACCAGCAGTTCCAGGCGACCGCGCCGGCGGTCGGCGCGCGGGTGACCACGCCGCAGGGCACTGGTCGGGTCGTCGGGCACAGCGTCCCGCGGGATGCGGTGGTGGTCCGCCTCGACGCGGACGGGTCGCGCGGCCTGTGCAGCCGGGCGAGCGTGTGCGGATCGCGGCGCGCCTACGAGGAGCGGCACCGGGGCTGAGCATCGAGCACCAGCGGCCCGTCCACGATCCTCGGGCGGAGCGGGCGCTCTGGCTCGATCCACGGCGCCGACGGCGGGGCGTCCGGGTTGACGCGCCAGCGTTTCGACACCGCATCGACCCCGATCGCGTACATGGTGAGTGCGCCGTCGGGCCCGATACGCATGCGCAGGAAGCCCTTGTACCCTTCGATGCCCTGGCCGGCGAACAGCTCGTTCACGTTCACCCCGTAGTGGGCCGCGACGAGCAGGTAGCCGGCGACGATCTGCGCCGCAACGAGGCCGGCCACCGGGCCGTAGAGCGCGGCCGCGGTCAGCACCGGCAGCGGCCATTCCCAGTCGCCGAAGGGTAGTGCGCGCCACAGCGCCGTGCCGGCCACCGCGAGCGCGAGGTGCGCGACGGCATGGCCGACACCCAGGACGTAGTTCGTTACCCTGCGCCGGCCGGTGGTCAGCCCGGCGGCGAAGAACACGGTGAGCCCGAAGGTCACCGCGACCATGAGGAACACCGGCAGGGTGAGCACCCGCTCCGCGTTGTCCAGGGCCAGCAGCAGAAGCGTGTGCACCACGCCGAGCAGCCCTACGAAGCCGGGGTTGCGCAGCGGCAGCCGGGCGAACACGGCGCCGCCCAGCGCCCGGGACCGCCGTTTGGACGGGTACGTCTCCGCCAGCGCGTACTCACGGCTCGGACTCGCCTTGCGCACGGCGGACCGTTTGGGCGGGACGGTGATCCGGCGGGGCAGCCGGTGCGTGGCGGACAGGTAGGCCCCGCCGCCGCCGAAGGTGATGAGCTGGCGGTCCCCGTCCACCTCGGCGTAGCGGGCGTAGTGGTGCAGGTCGCCGGTGAGCATCAGCGCGATCCGCGCCCCGGTCGGGGCCACGACCCGGCGCACGAAGTAGTCGACCGTGTCGTACGCCTGGGGGTTGGTCTGCGCGTACACCCAGGAGGGTTGGGGGGTGCAGATGATGATCCGGTCGCCGGGCTGGAACTCGGCGGCCACCTCGCGGAAGTACTCCAGCTGCGGGTCGTCCAGGTACGCGCCGGCCTGCGCGTCGATCGCCAGCAGCCACCAACGGTGCGGCAGTTTGAGCGCGAAGTAGCTGCGCGTCTGGCAGGTGAGCCACCCGCCGATCCGGCCGCCGCCGCGCCGGGCGAACAGTCGCAGGAACGCGGTGAGGCCGTCGTACCAGTCGTGGTTGCCGGGCAGCGCGAAGAGCGTGGGGACACGGCCGTCGTCGGGCGGGTGCGGCAGGGCCGCCCGGTACGGGCCCTTGCAACGGTCCTCGTACGCCTGCCCGCTCGCGGTCGGGTAGACCTGATCGCCGCCCATCACCAGCACGTCGCCGCGGGGCAGCCGCTCGCCGTCGACCTCGAGCTCGGACTGGGCGAGCAGGTACGCGACCGAGTAGGTGGCGTCGAAGCCGTCGCCGAGGTCTGCGACGAAGTCCAGCCACAACTCGTCGCCCTGGCTGTGGTCGTACATCCGGGCCGGGAAGGCGTTCTGCAGCTCCCGTTTGTCCAGGTATGCTCCGAACTGCTGGGCCAGGGCGACCCGGGCGCCGGTCGCGGCGAGCAGCACCGGCCCGAGCCACGAGACCGGCTTGCGGGGCGTGAAGCCCAGTTCCTGCGGGTCGAGGCTCTTCGGCCGCGGCGGTACGGGCTGGTCGGTCGGCACGGATCGGCAGCCTAGCCGGGATCGCGCTCGTCGGCTGACCTGTGATGCCGGTCACCGCCGGGTGGCCGAACCGGGCGTTGCGGGACGGACGCGGCGGTAACCGGGTGGCGGCAGGCGCGCGGTCATCACGTACACTTGACCCTCGTTGCCGCCTTAGCTCAGTCGGTAGAGCGGTTCACTCGTAATGAACAGGTCGTCGGTTCGATTCCGACAGGCGGCTCAGAGGCGAAAGTCCAGGTCAGGGCCGGTTTCTGGAAGATCGGAAGCCGGCCCTTTCTCGATCCTTCTTCAAGATCATGACCGCCGATGCCCGTCTTCGCCAGCTCGAACGTGCCCGCTCGGGTTGGTGTCGTCCGGCGCGGTGACGACGCGGCCGCCGAGGACGAGTCGGATCCGTGCGCGACTGATCCGGGTCTGTCGGCTTGGCGCGCCGGGACTGTGCCGAGCGCGGAAACGCGCTACAACTTTGGGGGCCTGCCCCTCATCGGGGCCCTACCCCTCGACTTCGCGGGAGTCCTGATGTCCAGCTACCTCCTGTCCGGGTCTTTCTGGGCGCAGACCGCCGAGCGCGCCGTCAAGACCTTTGCGCAGGCCGCGATCGCTTTGTTGACCGGCGATGGTCTCGGCTTGCTGACCGTCGACTGGAAGCACGTCGCGTCGGTCGCCGGCCTGGCGGCCGTCGTCTCCGTGCTGACCTCGGTCGCCTCCGGCCCGTTCAGCCAGAACGGCACCCCGAACCTGATCCGCCCGGGCAAGGCGGTCGCCCAGCCCGTCGATCCCGCACCGTCGTCCCAGTGAGCCGATCAAGACGAGTTGGGGCTGCCATGGCAGCCCCAACTCGTCTTGATCCCCGGACAGCCGCCTACTTGACGATCAGTTGTCCGGTCCGCTCATACTCGGCCAGGTCCGCCAGGCTCTCGACTGCCGATTGCGCGAGCGGCTCGGGCAGCGCCCGTGGGGCGAAGAAGTCGGCGTCGGTCGCCTCCTCCGGGTCGGGCGCGAGTTCGCCGGTCCACCCGCTCAGCATGAAGGCGACGACGACGAGCTGGTACGTGTCGCCGAACGTGTTCGTGCGCGTGTAGCGGGGGCCGGAGTAGATCGCGAACGGAGTGCCGCCGTCCGCCCGCAGGCCGGTCTCCTCCCACACTTCACGGATCGCACATTCGATGATCGACTCACCGAGTTCCATGGCGCCGCCGGGCAGCGCCCACAGCCCGTTGTCCGCGCGGCGGATCAGCAGCACCCGCCCGTCGGCGTCGCGCAGCACGCCGCGGCCGCCGACGAACAACAGCGGCATGTCCCCGGCGAGGGCCCGGAGTCGACCGAGGTACGACTCGGCCCACGGCACGCCGCTCACCCGCCCGCTCTCGCCCACCGCCCCACTCTAGAGACGTTCGGGCACTTCCCTGGATGTGGCGCACGCCACTAGAGTGACGATCATGCGCAGCACCATGATGGACTTCCCGCTGCAGATCGCGCGGATTCTCGAGCACGGTTCGACCGTGCACGGGCGCGCCGAGGTCGTGACCTGGACGGGCGACCAGCCGCGCCGGATGTCGTACGCCGAGGTGGGGGCGCAGGCCGCCCGGCTCGCGCACGCCCTGCGCGACGACCTCGGGGTGACCGGCGACGACCGCGTCGCCACCTTCATGTGGAACAACGCCGAGCACCTGGTGGCGTACCTCGCGGTGCCGAGCATGGGCGCGGTGCTGCACACGCTCAACATCCGCCTGTTCCCCGACCAGGTGGCGTACGTGGCGAACCACGCCGAGGACAAGGTCGTCCTGGTCGACTCGACGCTCATGCCGCTGCTGGCCAAGGTGCTGCCGCAGATGTCCACGGTGCGGCATGTCGTCGTGGTGGGTGGCGCCGATCCCCAGCCGTTGGCCGCGGCCGCGCCCCATGTCGCCGTGCACGCCTGGGAGGACCTGCTGCGCGACAAGCCGGACCACTACGACTGGCCGGCGGTCGACGAGCGCGACGCGGCGGCGCTCTGCTACACCTCGGGCACGACCGGCAACCCCAAGGGCGTCGCCTACTCGCACCGATCGGTCTGGCTGCACTCGATGCAGATCTGCGCCGGCGAGGCGTTCGGGCTCGGCCCGACCTCCCGGGTGCTCACGATCGTGCCGATGTTCCACGCCATGGCGTGGGGCCTGCCGTACGCCGCGTTCATGTCCGGCGCGTCGCTGATCATGCCGGACCGGTTCCTGCAGGCCGCACCGATCGCCGCCATGATCGCGGCGGAGCGGCCGACCCTCGGCGGCGCCGTGCCGACGATCTGGACCGACCTGCTGTCCTATCTGGACACGAACGAGGTCGACACGTCATCGCTGAAGGAGGTCATTGTCGGCGGCTCCGCCTGCCCGCCGGCGCTGATGCACGCGTTCTCCGAGCGTCACGGCATCGAGATCATCCATGCCTGGGGGATGACCGAGATGTCGCCGCTGGGCTCGGTGTCGCGGCCGCCCGCCGGCGCGACCGGGGACGAGGCGTGGGCGTACCGGTACACGCAGGGCCGTGTCCCGGCTCCGGTGGCGGCGCGGATCGTGGCCCCGGACGGCAAGGTCGCGCCCGCTGACGGTCGCACCGTGGGCGAGTTGGAGGTCCGCGGGCCGTGGATCACCGCGCGGTACTTCGGCGAGGACCAACCGGACCCGGAAAAGTTCCACGACGGGTGGCTGCGTACCGGCGACGTCGGCACGCTCTCGCCGGACGGGTACCTCACGCTCACCGACCGCGCCAAGGACGTCATCAAGTCCGGCGGGGAGTGGATCTCCTCGGTGGAGCTGGAGAACGCCCTGATGGCGCACCCCGCGGTGCTGGAGGCGTGCGTGGTGGGTGTGCCGGACGAGCGCTGGGGTGAGCGTCCGCTCGCCGCCGTCGTGCTGCGGGAGGGCTCGTCCGCCAAGCCGGAGGAGCTGCGCGACTTCCTGGCGGCCAAGGTGGCGCGCTGGCAGTTGCCCGAGCGGTGGGTGTTCATCGACGCGGTCCCCAAGACCTCGGTGGGCAAGTTCGACAAGAAGCAGGTCCGGGCCCGGTACGCGGCCGGCTCCCTCGACGTGACCACTGTGGGTTGAGCCGCTCGCGCGCGTCGAGCCGGGACGGACGGAGGCGCTGCGTGAGCGGTACGACTGGGCGGCGGTGGCGCAGCCGGGGTCGGGGGACCGCACCGAAGCTTCGTGACTTCGTCCCGGCCGGAGCCACCCGGCACGTCGAGCCGGCTCACGACTTCCTGCATGGTGCGGGGTTGGCGACCCACGAGATACAGGAAAGCGGGGTGTTCAACGGACTTTCGGGCACGGCATGCAGGAAGTGGCGGTGTCTGCGGCCGCGCGACCGCGCGCGATTCAGCAAACAGAGTCGATCATCGGGCGGGATAGTGCGACATTCATGATGTCGCGGCCACCGTGGCGACGGGGACACCACGAGATGCAGGAACCCGAGCGGATCATGGTTGGCCGGGTGCGATCCGACGGTTGGCCGGGGTGCGACCCGACGCCGCGGACGTCCGCCGGGGGCCTTCGCGGCGAGGCTCACGCGGACTTGCGCGCCCGCGTGGGCTCCTTCTTGGCGGCGGCCTTCTTGGCCGTGGTCTTCTTCGCCGCCGTCTTCTTCGCGGGCTCCTTCTTGGCGGCGGCCTTCTTGGCTGGCGCCTTCTTCGCCGGTGCCTTCTTGGCCGCCTTGGCGGACTTGGCAGCCGCGATCGGCGTCGGCTCCGCTCCACCGGCCGCCTCCTCGGCGGCCGCCGCGGCGTCGCTCGGGGCCTCGCCCCGGGCGGTACGCGCCCGCTCCACGGACGCCCGCAGCGCCGCCATCAGGTCGACGGCCGCGGCGGGCGCCGGCGCGGCCTCGGGCGGCGCGACGATCTCCCGGCCGCTGACCTTGGCGTCGATCACCTCCTGCAGCGCCGCCCGGTAGTCATCGGTGTAGGCATCCGGGTCGAAGGCGCCGGCCATCGAGTCGATCAGCGAGCTCGCCATGGCCAACTCGGGCGGACGCAGGGTGATCTCCTCGTCCAGGAACCCGAAGTTGGGGGTACGGACCTCGTCGGGCCACAGCATCGTGTTGAGCACGAGCACGCCGTCGCGTACCCGGAGCGTGGCGAGCTGCTCGCGCTGGCGCAGCGCCACCTTGACGATCGCCACCCGTTCGGAGTCGGCGAGCGCGTCGCGCAGCAGCACGTACGGCTTGGTCGCCGCGCCCTCGGGCTCCAGGTAGTAGGCCCGGTTGTACAGGATCGGGTCGACCTGCTCGGCGGGGACGAACTCGAGCACGTCGATCGCGCGTGAGGTGGTCAGGGGCAGGTCCGCGAAGTCCTCGTCGGTGAGGATCACCATCTCACCGCCGCCGAGGTCGTAGCCCTTGGCGATGTCGTCGTACGGGACCTCTTCGCCGCACACCGAGCAGACCCGCTTGTACCGGATCCGGCCGCCGTCGGCACGGTGTACCTGGTGAAACCGGATGTCCTTCTCTTCGGTCGCTGAGTAGAGCTTGACCGCGATCGACACCAGGCCGAACGAGACCGCTCCCTTCCAGATGGCGCGCATGTCCGCTCCGTCTCCTCGCGCCGGGTTCACCGGCGCGATTACCCACCGTTACCGAACCCTACCCCCATTGCCGTCGACGACCCGATATAGATCTGCTGCGTGAACCTGTCGGTGTCACGTACTCCGTGGACCTAGCATGGCGTATGTGCCCGGCGCTCCGCTGCTGCCGATGCTGGCGACGGCCGGAGAGTTGCCGGCCGGACCAGACTGGTCATATGAGTTCAAATGGGACGGAGTTCGCGCGATTGCCGAGGTGCGGGCGGGCTCCGTCCGGCTCTGGGCGCGGTCCGGATCCGAGATCACCGCGGCCTACCCCGAGCTGGCCGGGCTCGGGGCGGTCGTAGCCGACGCCGTGCTCGACGGCGAGATCGTGGCGTTCGACGTCGCGGGCCGGCCGTCGTTCGTGGCTCTCGCCGAGCGGATGCACGTGCGGGACCCCCACCGGGCCGCCCGCCTGGCGGCCACGCTGCCCGTCACGTACATGATCTTCGACCTGTTGCGCCTCGACGGCGCGGACCTGACCGGCGCGCCGTACGAGCGGCGCCGCGCCGCGCTGGAGAGCCTGGATCTCGCCGGACCCAGCTGGCTCGTGCCGCCGGCCTTCCGCGACGGCGCCGCGACGATGGCCGCCGTGCGTGACCACGAACTCGAGGGCGTCGTGGCCAAGCGTGTGACCTCGGTGTACCGCCCGGGGGTGCGGTCACCCGACTGGGTGAAGCACAAGCGGGAACTGACCGAGGACCTGGTCGTGGGCGGGTGGCGGCCGGGCGCCCGCCGGCTCGGGGCGCTGCTCGTCGGGCTGCCGCTGCCCGACGGCCGGCTGCGCTTCTGCGGCCGGGTCGGTGGTGGGATCAGCGCCGCCGCGGAGCGGACGCTGCTCAACGAGCTGGAGCCGCTGCGCAGCGCCGAGCCTCCGTTCGCCGAGCCGGTGCCGCGCGAGGACGCCCGGGACGCGGTCTGGGTGGTGCCGCGGCTCGTGGTGGAGGTGCGCTACGCGCAGCGCACGCCCGACGGCCGGCTGCGCTTCCCGCGGTTCGTCGCGCTGCGGCCGGACAAGACCGCGGCCGACTTCGCCGCCGAGCGGGAATCGGGCCAGGCGCGAGCCGCCGAGCGGATCGTCGACGAAGGGGGCACGGATGGCCGGTAGTCGGACTCGGGTGCGGGTGGGCGGCCAGGAGCTCGAGCTGTCCAACCTCGACAAAGTGCTCTACCCGGCGGCCGGGTTCACCAAGGCCGAGGTGATCGACTACTACACCCGGGTGGCGCCGGTGCTCCTGCCTCACCTGGCCGGCCGTGCGCTCACCCGGATCCGCTACCCCGACGGTGTCGACGCGCCGCACTTCTTCGAGAAGAACGCGCCCGCGAGCACGCCCGACTGGGTACGCCTGGAGACCCTGCCGGCCCCGGGCTCCAGCCGGGGGCGGGCCAGGCTCGACTACGTCGTGGTTGACGACCTGCCCGCCCTGGTCTGGGTGGCCAACCTCGCCTCGCTCGAACTACACACTCCGCAATGGAGGATCGAGGCGCTGGACTCGACGGAATCCGTGGCCCCGGCGCGCCCCGACCGGCTGGTCATGGACCTCGACCCCGGCCCGCCCGCGGGGCTTCGCGAGTGCTGCGAGGTCGCGCTGCGGCTGCGCGACCGGCTCGCCGCCGACGGGCTGGACGCCTACCCGAAGCTGTCGGGCAAGAAGGGCATGCAACTGTGCTGCCCGATCGCTGCGACCCAGTCCGCCGCCGACGTCTCCGCGTACGCGAAGCGCATCGCCGAGGAGCTGGCGGCCGAGACGCCGCAGCGCGTCACGTCGCAGATGGCCAAGAAGCTGCGGGCGGGGAAGGTGTTCATCGACTGGAGCCAGAACAACGCGGCGAAGACGACGGTCAGCCCGTACTCCCTGCGCGCCATGCCCACGCCGACCGTCTCGGTGCCGTTGACCTGGGACGAGGTGGAGTCCGGCGCGGTCACCCCGGCCGACTACCCACCCGAGGTGGTGCTGGCGCGGATCGATGAGTACGGCGACCTGATGGCGCCGCTGCTCGACGGCGGCCCCGAGCTGCCCGCCTAGGCATTTTCAGGGAAAATGCAGTGATAAAGATCATCCACACGACATTTTCCCTGAAAATGCGGTGGTTGAAGGGTCAGTCCACTGTGGGCAACGGCGGACCGAGCACGTCGTCGGCGTCGACGATCGTGTACGCGTAGCCCTGCTCGGCGAGGAACCGCTGACGGTGCGCGGCGTACTCGGTGTCGATGGTGTCGCGGGCGACCACCGTGTAGAAGTGCGCCTGGCGGCCGTCGGCCTTCGGGCGCAGCACCCGACCGAGCCGCTGCGCCTCCTCCTGCCGCGACCCGAACGTGCCGCTCACCTGGATCGCCACCGCCGCCTCGGGCAGGTCGATCGAGAAGTTGCCGACCCGCGAGATGACCAGCGTGGGCACCTCGCCGGCGCGGAAGGCGCCGAACAGCCGCTCCCGCTCCTTGTTCGAGGTCGAGCCCTGGATCACCGGAGCGTCCAGATAGGACCCGAGTTCGTGCAGTTGGTCCAGGTAGCCGCCGATCACCAGCACCTGGTCGCCCTGGTGGCGGTCCACCAGCGCCCGGACCACCGGCAGCTTGGTCCGCGCCGTGGCCGCCACCCGGTACCGCTCCTCCGGGTCGGCCGTCGCGTACGCCATCCGCTCGGCGTCGGTCAACGTGACCCGCACCTCGGTGCACACCGCCGGCGCGATCCAGCCCTGCGCCTCGATGTCCTTCCACGGCGCGTCGTAGCGCTTCGGGCCGATCAGCGAGAACACGTCGCCCTCGCGGCCGTCCTCGCGCACCAGCGTCGCGGTCAGGCCCAGTCGGCGGCGGGCCTGCAGGTCGGCGGTGAACCGGAAGATCGGCGCGGGCAGCAGGTGCACCTCGTCGTAGATGATCAGGCCCCAGTCGCGGGCGCCGAAGACGTCCAGGTGCGGGAAGGCCCCGCGGCGGCGGGTGGTCAGCACCTGGTACGTCGCGATCGTGACCGGCCGGATCTCCTTGCGCTCGCCGGAGTACTCGCCGACCTCGTCCTCGGTCAACGACGTGCGCGCCACCAGCTCCCGCTTCCACTGCCGTCCGGCCACGGTGTTGGTGACCAGGATCAGCGTGGTCGCGGCCGCCTGCGCCATCGCGGCCGCCCCGACCAGGGTCTTGCCGGCGCCGCACGGCAGCACGACCACGCCGGAGCCGCCGGCCCAGAACTGCTCGACCGCCTCCCGCTGGTACGGGCGCAGCGCCCAACCGTCCTCGCGCAACTCGATCGGGTGCGCCTCACCGTCGACGTACCCGGCCAGGTCCTCGGCCGGCCAGCCCAGCTTGAGCAGCGCCTGCTTGAGCCGGCCGCGCTCCGAGGGATGCACCGCCACGGTGTCGGCGTCGATCTGCTGGCCGAGCATCCCGGCGAGCTTCTTGGACTTGGTGACCTCGACGAGCACGGCCCGGTCGAGGGCCCGCAGCACGAGCCCGTGCGCCGGATCGTTGACCAGCTGCAGGCGGCCGTACCGGTCCATGGTCTCGGCGACGTCCACGAGGAGGGCGTGCGGCACCGGGTAGCGGGAGAACCGCAGCAGCGCGTCCACCACCGACTCGGCGTCGTGCCCGGCGGCCCGCGCGTTCCACAGCCCGAGCGGGGTCAGCCGGTACGTGTGCACGTGCTCGGGGGAGCGCTCCAGCTCGGCGAACGGCGCGATCGCGATGCGGCACGCGAGGGCGTCCGGATGATCGACTTCGAGCAGGAGCGTCTTGTCGGACTGCACGATCAACGGTCCGCCGGTCACAGCCTGGATGCCCTTCCGCGGGATGGATTGGAACCGACCCCCCAGTGTGACACGCCGGTCCGGACATGGCCCTGATCACTGTCCGCCGGCCATTTTCGAACATCGGGTAACGAACTGGCGAACAGTCGGTGGCATCTGCAACCGGGGGCGCGTGGTCCGGCGTCTAGCTCATGACGGCCTTGGAACAGCCGGGGCGGCGGCGGGCGCAGCATGCCGGTCAGGCACGTAGCCATGACGGCAGCCATCGAACGAGCAGGCCCCGGCACGGTGGGGGCCGCCCAGGCCCGGCTCACCGTGGTGTTGGCCGTCACGCTGGTCGGCGCCGTGGCGTGCGCGTTCGATCCGCAGCGTGACCAGGCGGGCGCGGGTGAAAGCCCGATCGTCACTGCGGTGCAATGACGGGGGCGAGCGCGTCGCCGGCGCCCGACCAGTACCGCACCCGCCCGTCCGCGCCGGTCAAGCCTTGTCCGTTGTCTGGAGTCGATGCGAGGCTGGGGTATCTCCCCCCGGAGGCGACGATGACCACAGACCCGCCATCCGGCCACCGGTCGCACCGCGCCGCGCGCGACATGCGCCTGGTCGTGTTCGGAGTGGCCCTCCTCACGCTCATCGGTAGCGGCTGGTTCCTGATGTCGTGGCAGATCATGGGTACGCCCGCCGGCGACGCCGGGGGCGAGGCGCTGGGAGTCGTGCTCGGCCTGCTCATCATGGTCTCGGTGGTCGGCGCGATCCGGCGCCGCGACCCTGACCGCTCCGACGATGGAAGGGCCGTTGATGGCGACAGATCGTAAGGTGGCCGAGGACCAGTCGGCGGTCGTCGGCTCCGGTCCGGCTGATGTCGGGTCGTCCTTAGCCCGGCCGGCGCTCAGCCGCACCGCTGTGGTGACCAGCGTGGTCGTCGGGATCCTGCTCGTCGCCTGGTTCTTCTTCGCCTGGCTGGCGCTCGACCACGACATCGTCGACGCCGCCGGCGAATCCATCGGCTCGGCGTTCGCGATCCTGCTCCTGGTGTCCCTGGTCGGCGCCTTCCGGCACAACCGCCACCGGCGCTGACGCCCCGACGGTGCGCGCCGGTCCGTCGGGGCGGGCAAGCCGGGCACCGGGCCTCAAGCCGGGCACCGGGCCTTCAGTCCAGCACCGCGGCCGTGATGCGGTGCAGCGCGAACGTGTGCAGCGTCTCGGTGCGCTCGTCCTCCGCGCGCAGGTACCCCGCGCCGATCGACACCGGGCGTACCAGGCGCTGCGCGGCCGACCCGTGGGCGTCGACGTACCCCACCCACACTCGGGCGCGCTCCCGCAGCGCCTGCTGCAGCACGGCGAGCGCCTGGGTGTGCGCCTGCACGGGGGTCAGGTCGGGCACCGGGTGCCCATTGGCGGCTCGGACCGGCCCCGGCGCGCGGCGCGCCACCCGAGCCGCGGCCTCCCCGCGGCGCATCTGCTCCACGATGGCGAGCAGGCGCGGGCCGGTCACCCGGGGCTCCAGCCGGGCCCGTTGCGCCGTCCGCGCCGGTGCCCGCCGGGCCTTCGGCCGGGTCAACACCATCCCGCCACCGGCGTCCTCCGGCACCGGTGCGTAGCCCGCCTCGCGCAGCAGCCCGAGCAGCCGGTTCGCCGAGTACGCCGTGACGAGCACGGTCGGCGCCAGGCGGCGCAGCCCGAGCGGGGCCAGTTTGCGGTCGACCAGAAGCTCGGCGAGCAGCGCCTCGTCGTCGCTGCGCAGGTACGCGCCCACCGTGCCGACGCGCAGGCCGCCGTGCCGGCGGGCCACGTCGTCGACGAGGTAGGTGAGTGCCTGCGGGACCGGGATGCGGGAACGCCGCTTGAACAGCGCGTGCACGTCGTCCGCGGCGTATCCGGCGTCGAGCGCGCGGCGCACGCTGTCCGGCGTCACCCGGTAGACGGTCGCGCCGCCGGCCGATTCGGGGTCGGCGACCACCGCGAGCTCGGCGGCGAGCGTGGGCTCCGGCGGGCCGGGCACCACCACGGTCAGGTCGGCCTGTACGAGCACGTGGTCCACCGGGGCCGGCAGCAGCGGGTCGAGCGCCGCGACGACCGGGTCGCCGGAGGCGTCGCCGGCGCGCAGCCCGAGCGGGTCGTCCTCGGCCGGGTCTGTCTCGGCGGTGGTGAGCAGCGCCCGCCCGTACGAGGTCAGCACCCCGAGCGCGGTGACCCCGAGTGTGGCCGCCTCGGTCAGCACCGCCCGGATTGCGGTCTCCCGGCCGCCGGCCCGCCGCGGTGCCCGCCACGCGAGCTGGGCGAAGACATCGTCGGCGGAGACCTCGGTGCCGGGCGGCACCTCGGCGAGGACACCGAGGGCGGCTCGGCGCGCCGCCGGCGCGCCGAGCCGCTCGGCCTCGGGAGCGAGCGCGTTGATCAGCCGGTCCCGGTCGTCGCGCTCGCCGACCAGCCGGGGCTCCCGGCGCAGCTCCAGCCAGGCCCGGGCCAGCGATGTCCAGCGCTCCGCGATCGGCTGCACCCGCCACGTGTCGTACGGCCCGGTCGGCAGGAACTCGCGGTACGTGCCGCCGGTGTCCGTGGTGCCGAGCAGGCCGGCCCCGTACGCCACCTCCAGCAGCAGCGCGGCGGTCGGCTCGTCCAGCCCGGCCGACCGGGCCAGGCGCCGCAGGTCCCGCACGCCCAGCCCGCCGGAGCGCAGCATGGTTGCGGGCTCGGCGGCCAGGGCCTCGAGCAGCGCCTCGGTGTGGCGTACCGCCTCCATCGCCTGCCCGGCCCCGGCGGAGTCGGCGGCCGCCGGGTCCCGCGCCTCGCCGTCGGCCGGCAGCTGCGGCGGTGCGGGGTGCAGTTCGCCCAGCGGCCCGGCGTCCCGGCGCAGCAGCAGGCCGACCTCCCGGGGCAGCTCCACGGTGGTCTCGCCGGTGGCGACCAGCAGGTGGTGGGCGACCAGCCAGCCGACCGGGGAGTCGGTCGACCCCGCGGCGCCCGGCTTCGTCGTGCCGACCGGCGGTCCGGCCGCCAGCCGGTCCAGCACCGCCCGCGCAGACGGCGGGGCGGAGAGCAGGGTGCGGCGCAGCCGGGCCGGGTCGTCGACCAGGACGGCCGCCTCCGGGCTCAGCTCCCGGGCCGGGCGGCCGAGGCCGGCCGGGTAGGGCGAGCAGACCTCGTCGACCGTGTCCACCACCCGCAGTTCGCTGTCCGGCCCGTACACCAGGGCGTGCGCCCGCAGCCGGTCGATCGCGGCCCGTACGGTGTCCGGCTCGGGCGCCGGCTGGCCCGCCGCGGCGAGCGTGAGCACCCCCGCCACCGACGTTGTTCCGTCCCCGGTACGGGCCAACCGCAGCGCGTCGAGGATCTCCAGGGTGAACCGGTCCAGCCCGTCGAGGGCGCGGGCCACGGACAGCCGGGACGCGGCCCGGGCCGCGAGGGCGGACAGGTTGGCCGGCACCGGGACGACGAGGTCCGGGCGAAGCTCGATCAGCGCGCCGAGCCGGTCGTCGGGCAGGGCGCGCAGGTGATCAGCGAGCGTGTCGGCCATCGTTTCCACGCTAGCCGACCTTTCGTAGGCTCTCCGGATTCGGGTTGGTCGACTCTGGCTGGATGGCTAGCCTTAAGGCGGGGCTGACGGAGAAAGCTGAGGTTTGTGGTGCCGACGGGTCGAGTCAAGTGGTACGACACCGCTAAGGGATTCGGCTTCCTCACCCGGGACGACGGTGGCGATGTCTTCGTGCACAAGGCCGCCCTGCCCGCCGGTGTGGAGGAACTCAAGCCTGGGCAGCGTGTTGAGTTCGGCGTGGTCGAGGGCCGCAAGGGCAACCAGGCTCTGCAGGTCCGGCTGATCGCCGCGCCGCCGTCCGTCGCGGAGCTGCGCCGTCGCCCGGCCGACGAGCTGCACGGCCTGATCGAAGACATGATCAAGCTGCTGGAGGCCAAGGTGCAGCCGGAGCTGCGGCGGGGACGCTTCCCCGACCGCAAGACCTCACGTACGGTCTCGCAGGTCGTGCAGGCCGTGGCGCGCGAACTGGACGTCTAGCGGGTCACGCCTGGACGTCTAAGGGGTCCGGCCCGGCCAGCCGGGAATCTCGGTGGCCGCCCGGTGCAGCAGCGTGTCCACCGCCGCCCGCCCCTCGTCGCCGAGGTCCATGGTGAAGTCGTTGACGTAGAGCGCGATGTGCCGCTTGACGACCTCGGGCTCCATCTCCTGGGCGTGCGCGAGGATGTACTGCTGGCTGGCGTCCGGGTCGGCCCACGCGCGGCGCAGGGATTCGCGGATCCACTCGGCCGCCCGGGTCCGGTCGACCGCCCCGCGCCTGGCCAGGATCGCGCCGAGCGGTATCGGCAGGCCGGTGTCCTCCTCCCACCACTCGCCGAGATCCACAAGCGCGGTCAGCCCGTGCTTCGGGTAGGTGAAGCGCGCCTCGTGGATCACCAGCCCGGCGTCGTACGTGCCGGCCGCGACGCCCGGCATGATCTCGTGGAACGGCACGACCTCGATGCGCTCCGGCCGGTGGCCGTGGTTGGCCACCCACAGCCGCAGCAGCAGGTACGCGGTGGTCCGGTCGCCCGGTACCGCCACCGTCGCCCCGGCGAGATCCGCCCGGTCCCTCGTCACCACCAGCGGCCCGCAGCCGCGCCCGAGCGCCCCACCGCAGGGCAGCAGGTCGTACTGGGAGCGCAGCCACGGCAGCGCCGCGTAGCTGACCTTGACCAGGTCGTAGCGGCCGCGTTCGGCCGCGGTGTTGGTCACGTCCACGTCGGCGTACGTCACGGTCATCGGCGGCGCGTCCGGCACCAGTCCGTGGACGAGCGCGTGGAAGACGAACGTGTCATTCGGACACGGTGAGATGGCGAGCGAGAGCGTCACGGCGTTGACCATAGCCCTCCGGACGCCAGGCATGGGTTGGCGTCTCACGCTCCCTCGAGGGGTGGGCGCGGCGCTGCCGACGCGGCGGTGAGCGCGGCCGACGCGACCGTGAGTGCGGCCGACGCGGCGGTGAGCGCGGCGAGCGCCTCACCGATCCGCCACGCGGCCCGGTTCCGCGGGCCGACCGGGTTGGAGATGGTGCGCAACTCGGCGAACCCCGCGCCCGACAGCGCGGCCGCGCACGCCACCCCGTACCCCTCCATGCCCTCGGCGACCGCGTCCGGGTAGCGGTTGGCGAGCGTGGCCGCGGTCGGCGCCGTGCCGGTCACGGTGGAGACCGTGAGCACCGCGCCGGCGACCGCGGAGGGCAGCGCGTCGCGCAGCGCGGCGAGCAGCCGCGGGTCGGGGGTGGCGACCGTACTGCCGAACCCGAGCTCGTCGAGGGTGAGGAACCCTTCGGGGGTGGCGGCCCCCAGATCCGCGGCGATGCTGCGGGTGGCGAGGACGACCGTGCCGATCTTGGCGCGGGCCGGGAAGCCGCCGCCGATGCCGGTCGACACCACCCAGCGGTACGGCCGGCCCGCCGCCTCTGCGAGGGCCAGCAGCCGGGCGGTGCCGGCCGCCGCCGCGGCCGGGCCGACGCCGACCGCCGCGACGGTCACCGCGGTCTCGCCAGCGGGCAGACCCGCGAGGACGGCGTCGCGCTCGGCCGCCACCGCCGTGGCCACGAGCATCCGGCTCATCGCTCGGTCTGGTCGACGGGCCGGGCGGCGCTCGGGCGGTAGATGTGGTACCCGGGCGGGGCGGGCGTGCCGTCCTCGGGCGGGGGCGCCGGCAGCGTGGGCGCTTGCGCCGAGGGCGCCGGGGCCGACGGCGCCGGGGACGAGGGCGCCGGGTACGGGGACGGTCGCGTGGAGGTCGGCCGCCGTCTCCTGCCGGGCGTCGGCTCGGCCGGGCCGGCGGGTGCGGTGTCCTTGCCGCTCAGCCCTTCCTTGCCGTTCAGCCGCTCCTTGCGCAGCCGGGCCGCGACGAGGACCGCGCGGGCGGCGGCGAGGACCATCACCGCGGCTGCGACGCCCACGCCGACCCGGCCGTTGAACGGGATCAGCCCGATCGCCCCGCCCGCGACCCAGGCGAGCATGAGCAGGGTCTCCGCGTTGGCGAAGGCGCTGGCCCGGATGTGTTCGGGCACCCGTTCCTGGATCGAGGCGTCCACGGACAGCTTGGCCAGGCCGCTGGCGATCGCCGCGACCAGGCACATGACGGCGACCATCGGGAGGGTGAACCGCAGCGCGGCGAGAACGGTGAGCGCGGCGGTGACGAGCAGCACGGCGGCCTGGACCGCGAGCGGGCGGCGGATGCGCAGCGCGGTGCCGACGGCGGTCGCGAGGAAGGTGCCGGTCCCCAGCGCCGCGCCGACGAGCCCGACCGCGACCTCCGGGCGCAGCCGCAACGTCAGGAACTGGGGGTCCAGGTCGCCGGCCTTGATGGCGAACGCGAGGAACAGCAGCAGGAACCCGTAGAGCGCGCGCAGGCCGGCGCTGCCGGCGACGGCGGCGAGCACGAGCCGGCCGGACAGCGCCTTCTCGCCGTTGGTCGGCCTGCGCAGCAGTCGGAGGATCCTGGGCATGGTCTGCGGCCGGTCGCTGTCGGCGCGGGGCGGCAGGCGCAGCGCCACCACCATCCCGACCAGGAAGATCACCGAGGCCACGCGCAGCGGCCACTGTGGGCCGAACGTGAACGCCGCGGCCCCGAGCGGGGCGACCGCCGCCCCGGCCAGCGTGCCGTAGACGCTGGCCCGTGCTCCGGCCTCGGACAGCCCGAGCCGCGCGGGCAGCAGGCGGGGCACTGCCGCGGAGCGGGCCACGCCGTAGGACCGCGAGAGCACCAGCACCCCGAACGCGGCCGGGTAGAGCCCGAAGCCGTGGATGTAGTCGGAGATCAGCCAGGCGAGGAAGGCGCGGCCGAGCATGGTGGCGGCGAGCGCGTACCGGCGGCCGTGCCGGAAATTGTCGAGCAGCGGGCCGACCACGGGCGCAAGCAACGCGAACGGCACCATCGTGACGAGCAGGTACAGCGCGACCTTGCCGCGGGCCTCGCCGAGCGGCGCGGAGAAGAAGATGGTGCCGGCCAGGCCGATCGCCACCAGCGTGTCCCCGGCGCACGAGGCCGCGTGCAGGTCCAGCAGGCGCATCATGCCCACCTCACCGGCGGCGCCGCGGTCGCGGATCGCGCGCACGCGCCGCGCCAGCCACCGGCCCCCTCGCGCCGTGCCGGTCCCCGCCAGGCGGGCCGCTCGCAGGACCGTGCCGGCCGCGCGCGTGCCACCGGGTGAGGTGGTCGCGGGGTCCGCTTGGCCGCGCCGGCCGGCGGCCCGGGTGACGATCCTCGCAGCCATGTGCACCATCCTGGCGCATCTGCGCACCGCGCCGTGGGGGACAATCGGAACGTGACCCGAAACCCCACCCGTGCCGTGCGCCTGGACCAGGTGTGCGCTGGTGCCGTGGATCTCGCCCGTGCCGCGATCACCGAGGTGGACGCGGATCAGGTCGGCGCGCACATCGAGGCGGTGCCCGAGGCGGAGCGGGTCGTGACCCACCTGTTCGAGTGCCTGATGCCCGGCTACCGCGGCTGGCGGTGGGCGGTCACCGTGACGCGGGCGCCGCGCAGCCGTCAGGCCACGGTCAGCGAGACCGTACTGCTGCCCGGGCCCGACGCGCTGCTGGCGCCCAGCTGGGTGCCGTGGCAGGAGCGGCTGCAACCCGGTGACGTGGGTGTGGGCGACCTGCTGCCCACCTCGCCGGACGATCCCCGCCTCCAGCCCGGCTACGTGGCCTCAGACGACCCGGCGGTGGAGGAGGTGGCCTGGGAGCTGGGGCTCGGCAGGCCGCGGGTGATGTCCCGCGAGGGCCGCGAGGAGACCGCCCAGCGGTGGTACGAGGGACCGCACGGCCCGCACGCCGAGATCTCGGTCGCGGCACCGAAGAACGCCCGGTGCGCCTCGTGCGGGTTCTACCTGCCGCTCGCCGGGTGGCTGCGGCAGATGTTCGGCGTGTGCGGCAACGTCTACGCGCCGGACGACGGCCGGGTGGTCTCCGCCGACCACGGCTGCGGCGCGCACTCGGAGGTGCTCGCGGAATCGGGGCCGGGGCTGGACGAGTTGCCGACGGTGTACGACGACGGCGAGGTCGAGTCGGTCACGTCGTGATCCGGGCCACTTGACCGCGCCGGTTCGGCTTTTCCGCGGATCAGGGCCCGGTCATCGTGCGGCGGCCCGCCGGCGGCGGTTGGCGTCGTGCCTGATCATCACGAGCAGCCCGACGACGCCCCACAGCACGCCAGCGAGGCAGATCTGGGCCCATCCGGTGCGCCCGCCGGCCCACAGCGCCAGCCCGAGGACCGCCCAGATGGCCATGCCGGCCACGGCGAACGGAACCATCGGCGGGTCCAGGGGTTTCGGTGGCACTCGTTCGGGCACGGGCACAGCGTAACGGTGGAGCCCCGGTCCGCCCTCTGTACCGGTGTGCGCTCGCGTACGATGCGCCCGTTGTGGCCGCTCACCAACCGAGGTCCTGATGACAACCAGCGCAAGCGCACAGCCGGCCCCCGCGGCGCCCCGTAACCGTCTCGACCGCTTCTTTGAGATCTCCGCCCGCGGCTCGACGATCGGCCAGGAGATCCGCGGTGGTTTCGCCACCTTCTTCACGATGGCCTACATCGTCGTGCTCAACGCGCTCATCCTGGGCGGCGGCACGGACGGGGACGGGAAGACCCTGGCCATTGTCGCGGTCTCCTCGGCGACCGCGCTGATCGCCGGGCTCATGACGATCCTGATGGGCGTGGTGGGCCGGTTCCCGCTGGCGCTGGCCGCCGGGCTCGGCGTGAACGCCATGGTGTCGGTGGAGATCGCCCCGCTGATGACCTGGGCCGACGCGATGGGTCTGGTGGTGATCGAGGGTGTGATCATCACGATTCTCGTGCTGACCGGTCTGCGTACGGCGATCTTCAAGGCGGTGCCGACCCAGTTGAAGACCGCGATCGGTGTCGGTATCGGCCTGTTCCTCACGGTGATCGGCCTGGTGGACGCGGGCTTCGTGCGCCGGGTCCCGGACGTGGCCAACACCACGGTGCCGGTCGGTCTCGGCATCGGCGGCAAGCTGATCAGCTGGCCGACCCTGGTCTTCGCGGTCGGGCTGCTGGCCACGTTCATCATGGTGGCCCGCCGGGTGAAGGGTGCGATCCTCATCGGGATCGTCGGCTCGACGGTGCTCGCCATGATCGTGCAGGCGATCGCCAAGCTCCCCGCGCAGGGAGGCCCGGGTGGCGACCCGAAGGGCTGGAGCCTGACCATCCCCGAATGGCCGCAGCAGTTCCTCGGCCTGCCGGACCTGAGCCTGCTCGGCCGGTTCAACGTGCTCGGCTCGTGGGAGCGGGCCGGCTGGCTGGTCGCGCTGATGTTCGTCTTCACGCTGCTGCTGACCGACTTCTTCGACACGATGGGCACGATGGTCGCGGTCGGCCAGGAGGCCAACCTGCTCGACGCGAGCGGCAACCCGCCGCGGACCAGGGAGATCCTGCTGGTGGACTCGATCGCGGCGGCCGCGGGCGGCGCGGCGAGCGTGTCCAGCAACACCTCTTACATCGAGAGCGCCGCGGGTGTGGGCGAGGGTGCGCGTACCGGTTTCGCGAACCTGGTCACCGGTGGTCTGTTCCTGATCGCCATGTTCTTCGCGCCGTTGGTGCAGATCGTGCCGTTCGAGGCGGCGAGCGTCGCCCTGGTGGTCGTCGGGTTCCTGATGATGCAGTCGGTGCGGACGATCGACTGGTCGGACTACGAGGTGGCGATCCCTGGCTTCCTGGCGATCGTGCTCATGCCCTTCACGTACTCGATCTCCAACGGGATCGGTGCCGGCATCATCGCGTACGTGCTGCTGAAGGTGTTCAAGGGCAAGACGCGCGAGGTGCACCCGCTGCTGTACGGGGTGGCGGCGCTGTTCGTCCTGTTCTTCCTGCGCGGGCCGCTGGAGACCCTGGTCTAGCCACGTAGATCGATACGATGATTGACGTGGTGCGATCCCTGTAAGGGGTGACGGGCACCACAGCCGGTATCGTTAGCTTTGCTCATTAGCTAGGCTAATGAGCGTGACGGAACGGACGGTGGTGGTGAAGCGCGTGACGTCAGCGCAGCTCGCCAAGGCGCTTCGCGACGCCATCACCCGGTTCAACCGGCGGGTCCGCCGCGCGCGTCCGGTCGGCGACCTCACGGGCACTCAGCTCTCCGCGATGACCAGCCTCGAGCTGGCCGGGGCGATGACGCCCCGGGAGCTGGCCGAGGTCGAGCGGGTCCAGCCGCCGACGATGACCAAGATCATCGCCAGGCTGGAGGAACGGGGCCTGGTCCAGCGTACGCCGCACCCGACCGACGGCCGGCAGGTCATCCTCTCGGTGACCGACGAGGGGCGTGCCGTGCTCGCGACGCACGAACGCGCGCGCGGCGAGTGGCTCGCCCGAACGCTGGACACGCTGACGCCGGAGGAACGCGACACGCTGCGGCGCGCCGCGGAGATCCTGGAGAAGCTCGCGCGCGGCTGAAAGGGGGGTCGCCCACCACGCGCCTCCGCTCCGTCCACTGTAGAAGTTTCTAGTGGTTTAGGGGGAGGCGCACTTCAACCGTGCGGACACGCTTGGGCCGGATATTCCAATCTCTGAAAGTCCGCAACTACCGACTGTTCGCCACCGGTCAGCTGATCAAGCTGACCGGCGTCTGGATGCAGTTCACCGCCCAGTACTGGCTGGTGCTGCAACTCTCCGACGACTCCGGCACGGCGCTCGGCCTCGTCGTCGCGTTGCAGTTCCTGCCGGTGCTGTTCCTCTCGCTGTACGGGGGGAAGCTGGCCGACCGGCACGACAAGCGCAAGCTGCTCATCCTGGTCAACGCGGCATGGAGCGTGCTCTCCCTGGCGTTCGCGCTGATGATCATGTCCGGGGTGGTCCGGCTCTGGCACGTCTTCGTCTTCGCCGGGCTGCTCGGCGTCGCGAACGCGATCGAGAATCCGGCGCGCCAGGCGTTCGTCTCGGAGATGGTCGACACGCGTCTGCTGCCGAACGCGCTCGCCCTGTCGGCCGCCACCTTCAACTCCGCCCGTATCGTCGGGCCGGCCGTGGCCGGTGTGGCCATCGCCTGGTTCGGCACCGGCCCGGTCTTCCTGGTCAGCGCGATCAGTTCGATCTCGCCGGTGCTCAGCCTCGTCCGGATGCGGGTGACCGAGTTGCACCGCGAGGACCTGCCGCCCGCGGCCGCGCGCGAGGCGTCCATCAGGGACGGCCTGCGGTACGTGTGGCGGCGCTCCGACCTGGTCATGGTGATGACGATGATCGCGGTGGTCGGCGCGCTCGGGTTCAACTTCGGGATCACGCTGCCGATCCTGGCGAAGACCACCTACCAAACCGGGGCCGAGGCGTTCGGGCTGCTCACCACCCTGCTGGCCCTGGGCTCGCTGGCCGGTGCGCTGGCCAGCACCGGACGGCGCGAACGCCCCTCGGCGTATGTCGTGATCGGCTCGGCTCTCGTGTTCGGGGCGCTGGCGGTCGCGGTCGGGCTGGCTTCCAGCTTCTGGCTGGCGTCGCTGCTGCTCGTGCCCACGGGCTTCTTCATGGTCTTCTTTGCCCAGTCGGCGAACCAACGGGTGCAGCTCGGCGCGGACGCGGCGTACCGGGGCCGGGTGATGGCGCTCTACGTGCTGGTGTTCCTCGGCAGCACCCCGGTCGGCGGCCCTCTGATCGGCTGGCTGGCCGAGGTTGCCGGTGCCCCGGCCAGCATCTGGCTCGGCGGCCTGGTGTCGCTGGTGACCGCGGTCATCGCGCTCGCCCTGCAACTGCGCTCGAGCGGCGACCGGCTGCGCGTACGGATGCGCCCGCGACCGCGGCTGTACGTGAGTGTGGCCGAGGAGTCCATCGCCGCCTCCCCGGCGCGCGTCGGCTGACCGGTCGGCACCAGAGCCACCGGCCTCGATGGGTGACGTGGTGAATACGGTGGCGGATCGACCCACCTCGCCGTAGCCTCGATACGTGGCGGTGGTGCACGCCTTGACGATCGTGGTTGCGCTGGTGTTGCTGGCGTCCCTGCCGTGCCTGATCGCGCTCGCGATCACGTCAGCCGACGAGTACATCGGGCTGGCGTGGCGCGGCGTGCGACGCGCGCTGCGCGCCTGCCGACGCTGGCTCGCCGCCCGGCCGGGATTCGGCTGGCTGGTTGTCCCGGAGCCCCCGGCACCGATCGGACCACCGATCCAACAGATCGCGGCGGATCTGCGCCGGCTGCAGCGGCAGCGGCTGGAGATCGCCACCCGGTCCACGGTGTGGTTCGCCGCCGTCCAGCGCGCCTACGACGAGCGGCTGTGCATGGCCTGCCGCTGCCTGGACATCGAGCAGCACCTGGACTCGCTGGAGGGTATCGACCGGGAGATCGAGCGGATCCGCCTGGAGGGCGAGTTGGCCGCCGCCGGCCTGGTCATTTCGCCTGTTGACGCCGACCGCCGCCCCGGCCGGCCGTGAGGCTGTTCGTCGCGGTCTACCCGCCGCCGGTGGTGGTCCAGGACCTCGTCGCGACACTCGGCACACTCGCAATCGGGCAGGCGGCGGCCGACGGCGTGAACGTGCGCCTGGCACCGCCGGAGCGGATGCACGTGACGCTCGCGTTCCTCGGCGAGGTACCCGACGCTCGGCTGACCGATGTTCGTGACGCGATCGGCGCGGGGGTCGCCGCCTGGGCCGCCACGTGGCCCGAGCCGACGCCGCCCGTGGTGCGGCTGGCCGGCGGCGGCCGGTTCGGGCGCGGCCGGTTCACGGTCCTGTGGACGGGCGTGCGCGGCGACGTCAGCGCGCTGCACAACCTCGCGAACGCGCTGCGCCGGCAGCTCCGGCGCGCCCGGCTGCCGTACGATCCCAAGCCGCTGCGCCCGCACCTGACGATCGCGCGGCCGGGTGACCGGCTGCCCGTCAACCTGCTGGCCGCCGACCGCGCCGCGCTCGACGGGTACTCGGGCCCGGAGTTCGGTGTGGACGAGATCCGCCTGGTGCGCAGCTATCCGGGCCCCGAGCCCCGCTACGAATTCCTGACGAGCTGGCCGCTGCGGGCGGCGTGAGGGCCCACCGGGTCGCGCGCCTACCAGGCCCAGGCCTCCGGGCCGGGCCCGCCCTTGCCCACCGGCGGGAAGAGCTCATCGAGCCGGGCGAGGGTCTCCTCGGACAGCGGCACGGACAGCGCGCGAAGCGACGCGTCCAGTTGCTCGACCGTGCGCGGTCCGATGATCGGCGCAGTCACGCCGGGGCGCGACAGCAGCCAGGCGAGCGCGACGTCGGCCGGGTCGTGGCCCAACTCGGCGCACAGCTTCTCGTACGCCTCGATGGTCCCTCGGTGTGTCTCCAGCGCCTCGCTCGACCGGCCCTCGGCCGACCGCGCCGCCGAGCCGTCCTGCAGCTTGCGCAGCGCGCCGCCGAGCAGCCCGCCGTGCAGCGGCGACCACGGGATGATCCCGATGCCGTACGCGATCGCGGCCGGCAGCACCTCCAACTCCACATGCCGGGTGAGCAGGTTGTAGATGCACTGCTCGGAGACGAGTCCGAGGAAGTGCCGCCGCGCCGCGGACTCCTGCGCCGCCACCAGGTGCCAGCCGGCGAAGTTGGACGAGCCGACGTAGCGGACCTTGCCCTGGGCGACCAGCACCTCCATGGCCTGCCAGATCTCCTCCCACGGAGTGGACCGGTCCACGTGGTGCATCTGGTAGAGGTCGATCCAGTCCGTGCGCAGCCGTCGCAGCGAGTCCTCGCAGGCCTTGATGATGTGCCGGGCGGACAGGCCGCGGTCGTTCGGCCACTCGCTCATCTTGCCGAACACCTTGGTGGCGAGGACGACCTTGTCCCGCCGTCCACCACCCTGGTCGAACCACCGCCCGATGATGTTCTCGGTCACGCCTTCGCCCAGCTTCCAGCCGTAGACGTTGGCGGTGTCGAAGAAGTTGATGCCGTGCTCCAGCGCCCGGTCCATGATGGCGTAGCTGTCCGACTCCGTCGTCTTCGGACCGAAGTTCATCGTCCCGAGACAGAGCCGGCTCACCGACAGGCCGGTACGGCCGAGATTCGTGTACTCCATGGGGCTACCGTAGACGCCTCGGCGGGTCCGCCCGGCACCCAGACACTCCGCTCCGGCTCGCTGGCCCGGTCGACCGCCTGGTCAGGAGGTCTCGCGGGTCGCCGGGGCGCTGCCGAAGAGCACGTCGTCCCAGCTCGGCAGCCGCTTGCGCGGCTTGTCCCCCGAACCCGAGGCGTCGCCCGACGCCGACGAGCTGCGCCGGGGGCGCAGCACGGCCAGGGACGGCACCGGCGGCACCTCGTTGGCCGACTCGCGGTCGTCCTCGAATGGCGAGCCGGGGCCGGGGCCGAGCAGGGCCGCGGCACCCCCGGACATCGGCCGCTGCCTGGGCGGCTGGACCGGCGGCACGTCGAGCCCGCGGCCGCCGGCCATCGTGAGTGGACGGTCGAGGGAGGCGAGCAGGGCGTCGCGGCCGGCACGGATCGGATCACGGCCGCGCGCCTCGCCGCGCGTCGGCTCGTCGGGGGTCGCCTCACCGGCACGGTTCGGGTCGCCACCGCGGTTCAGGCCGCCGGCGCGGCTCTCGCCGCCGCGGCCCGGCTCTCCGTCCCGGCCCGGCTCGCCGGCGCGACGGGGCTCGCCCAGCCGGCCCGGTTCGGACCGGGTGCGGCCGGGCAGCGCGTGGCCGCCGCGGGCCGCGGGCGGATCCTGGCCGAGGATCTGCAGCGGCCGCTCGGCACACAGGTACCGGGCCATGTCGTCGTACGGCGACACCGTCTGGCGGCTCTTGTCCAACTCCCAGACGGCCTGCGCCGTGGCCTTGCCCGACGGCCAGGTGGCGACCACGCGCCAGGTGCCGTCGTCCCGCCGGTACGCGTCCCAGGAGATCTTCTCGCTGTCGATGCCGTGCTGGGCCAGCCGGTCGTCGACCACCTGCGCGAGCGACGCGCCCTTCTCGGAGTTCTTGAGCTTGGTGCGCCGTGCGTGCTGCGCGAGCATCGCGCGCTCCTGCAGCACCGGTCCGGCGTAGCGGAGCACCCGGTCCACCGGGACACCGGCCATCCGGGCCACGTCATCGGCCGATTCGCCGGCCCGGATGCGCGCCTGGATGTCGCGGGGCGAGAGCGCCTGCCCCTCGTCTGGGGCAGGGGCGAGCGTCAACGTCGCCGTCTTCGCCGAGCGGTCGCGCCGCGTGGCGGCCGCCACCCGGTCGTCGATGGGCAGCGCGAGGAGGCGCCCTACCTCGTCGGCCAGGACAAGGGCCTGGCCGTCCTCGGAGAGGGCGACGAAGCGTACCGGCCGCATCGCATGCCTCCGTCCTGCGAGCTGCCCGCTTGCGGGGGGCGCGGGCGACACCGTGTCCAGTGCCTTCCGGACACGGTACGCCGAACCAGGGCGGTATGGGGAGAAGCCACGCCGGGAATCGTGAGGTGAACTCAAGCCGCCGGTCGGCGGCCGGAGTCAGATCCGGGAGATGAGGAAGTCGAGGCAGGCGGTCAGCGCCTCGACGTCGGACGGCTCGATCGCCGGGAACAGGGCCACCCGCAACTGGTTGCGCCCGAGCTTGCGGTACGGCTCGGTGTCGACGATCCCGTTGGCCCGCAGGGCCGCGGCGAGCGCCTTGGCGTCGACCGACTCGGCGAAGTCGATTGTCGCGACCACCGGGGAGCGCAGCGCCGGGTCGGTGACGAACGGGCGGGCCACCGCCGAGCGCTCTGCCCAGCCGTACAGGATCGCGGCGCTCTCCGCGGTGCGCTTCGCCGCCCAGGTCAGACCACCCTGCTCCAGCAGCCAGTCGGTCTGTTCGGCGGCGAGGAAGATCGTAGCGAGGGCCGGGGTGTTGTACGTCTGCTCCTGGCGGGAGTTCTCGATCGCCGTCACCAGATCCAGGAAGGCGGGGATGTACCGGCCGGACTCCTTGATCTCGTACGCCCGGGCGAGCGCGTCCGGCGACATCAGGGCGATCCACAGCCCGCCGTCGGCGGCGAAGCACTTCTGTGGCGCGAAGTAGTAGACGTCACACTCGCGCGGGTCCACCTCGACACCACCGGCCGCGGAGGTCGCGTCGACCAGCATCAGCGCACCGGGGTCGACGTTCGGGACGCGGCGCACCGGGACGAGCACGCCGGTCGAGGTCTCGTTGTGCGGGGTGGCGTACACGTCGACGCCGGCCTCGGCCTCGAGCGTGGGCGCCGAGCCCGGCTCGGCGGCGCGCACGCTCACCTTCCGGACGAACGGCGCGACCTCGACGGCCTTGGCGAACTTCGCCCCGAACTCACCGAAGGATGCGAGCTGGGCGTGGTCGCGGATCAGCCCGAACGTGGCCACCTCCCAGAACGCGGTGGTGCCGCCGTTGCCGAGCACGACCTCGTACCCGTCGGGCAGGTTGAACAGCGCGGCCAGGCCCTGACGCAGGCGGGCCACCTGGTCGCGCGCGGTCCGCTGCCGGTGCGAGGTTCCGAGGTACGAGTGGGCGACCTCGCGCAGCGCGTCCACGGCCCCCGGGCGTACCTTGCTCGGTCCGGAGCCGAACCGGCCGTCGGCGGGCTTGATCTCGTCGGGGATGCGGATGGTGGTCAGGTCAGCCACGTTGATCGGGAATCCTTCCGGGCGGCCGTAGGCAAGGTGCCGCTGCCGGTAGGGATTCTTTCACGGGGATCCCGGGCCGCCGAGCGAACCCGGCGGCGGTGTGCGCCACATCAAACCGCCAGCGGCGGTGTGCGCCGCCGGCAGACCAGCCGGCCGTCGGGCCAGCGGGGTCCGGGTCTCTCGCGGCGGAAGGGGCTACACGTGGCGGGCAGCCCCTTCCGGCCGTGCTGGCGAACGGTCAGTGCTGCTTCGCGATCTCGGCGAGCACGTCCTCGGGCACCTCGACCACGGTCTCGTGGGCGGGGATGTCCAGCTGGGCCAGCGCTTCCGGGTCGGTGACCCGCCAGCCCTGCACCACGAAGGTGCCCCGGTCCGTGCGGTACAGGGATGGGCAGTTCGAGTCGCCGGATAGTCGTGTCTTGCGGATGAAGGTCAGTTTCATCGTCTGCTCCCCGTTGCGATGGGAAGGCCTCCCGCGAGGCGCGGGTGACTCGCCTGCATTATGAGGGGTCCTGCGCGTCTTGTCCCGTGTGTACCGTCTGTCATGGAGTGATCACAGTACTCTCGGTAGCGGCGTACCCGGGGACCAGCCGTTTGAAACTCCCCAGGCCGCCACGGGCAGGGATATTCGGTGCGGGCTCAGAATTAACCACAAAAGCCGTGATGCCTGATAAATCAGGCATCACGGCTGGCGGGCCCTGACCGGGCGCGGGTCAGTGCGGGAGGGAGTCCCAGCCCTCCACGGTCTCCGGCTTGCGCGGCCCGGGGCCCACGTAGCGGGCGGACGGGCGCACCAGTCGGCCCAGCTTCTTCTGCTCCAGGATGTGCGCGCTCCAGCCGGCCACCCGGGCGCAGGTGAACATCGAGCTGAACATGTGCGCCGGAACCTCGGCGAAGTCGAGCACCACGGCCGACCAGAACTCGACGTTGGTCTCCAGCACCCGGTCCGGTCGGCGGTTGCGCAGCTCCTCCAGCGCGGCCTTCTCCAGCGCCTCGGCGACCTCGTAGCGGGGCGCCCCGAGCTCCTTCGCGGTGCGGCGCAGCACCCGCGCCCGCGGGTCCTCGGCGCGGTAGACCCGGTGGCCGAAGCCCATGAGCCGCTCGCCCCGGTCGAGCACCGACCGCACGTAGCTCGCGGCGTCCCCGGTGCGCTCCACCTCCTCCAGCATGTGCAGCACCCGGGAGGGCGCTCCGCCGTGCAGCGGCCCGCTGAGCGCCCCGATCCCCGAGGACAGGCAGGCCGCGACGTCGGCGCCGGTCGAGGCGACGATCCGTACTGTGAACGTGGAGGCGTTCATGCCGTGCTCGGCCGCGGCGATGAAGTAGGCGTCCACCGCCTTGACGTGCCGCGGGTCCGGGTCACCGCGCCAGCGCTTCATGAACCGCTCCACGATCGTGGACGCCTTGTCGATCTCCTTCTGGGGCACCGCCGGCAGCCCGAGGCCGCGCGCTGACTGCGCGACGAACGACAGCGCGGTGACCGACACCCGGGCCAGGTCCTCGCGCGCCTGTTCGTCGGTGATGTCCAGCATCTGCCCCAGCCCCCAGTACGGCGCGAGCATCGCCACCGCGGACTGCACGTCGACGCGGATGTCCCCGGAGTGCACCGGCACCGGGAACGGCTCGGCCGGGGGCAGGCCGGGGCCGAACTTGCCGTCGACCAGCAGCGCCCACACGTTGCCGAAGGAGACCCGCCCGATCAGGTCTTCGATGTCGACGCCGCGGTAGCGCAGGGCCCCGCCCTCCCGGTCCGGCTCGGCGATCTCCGTCTCGAAGGCGACCACGCCCTCCAGTCCTGGCCTGAATTCGGACATCTCACTCTCCCGGATCCGTTACCCTCGGCGGCGCTCGGCGACGCCCACCGCCCGGCCGCGGGTCGCCGCCGATCGCGCATCCATCACATCCTGCCCGGACGGGTCGTTCATCACATCCTGCCCGAGATGTCTGCCGCGCGGGCGGAGTCGATGTGTCGTGCACGACACAACTTCGCGCCCGACCCGGCGGCCAGAAAGGATGTCCCCGTGACCTCCAGTCAACCCGAAGCCCTGCCCGGCATGCGCCGTGAGTACGGCGACCGGCCGCTGTGTGAGTCGGATCTCGCCCCCGACTGGCCGCGCCAGTTCGCCGCGTGGCTGGCGGACGCGGTCGCGGCCGGCCTGCCCGAGCCGAACGCCATGGTGCTCGCCACCGCCGCCGCCGACGGGCGGCCCTCGGCCCGGACCGTCCTGCTCAAGGGGTACGACGAGCGGGGGTTCGTGTTCTACACCAACTACCGCTCGCGCAAGGGGGTCGAACTCGCCGCCAACCCGTACGCCAGCCTGGTCTTCCCCTGGTTCGCGATGCAGCGGCAGGTGGTGGTGTGCGGGGACGTCGAGCGGGTGGAGCGCGCGGAGACCGAGGCGTACTTCGCCACCCGACCGCGCCAGGCCCAGTTGGGTGCGTGGGCGAGCCGGCAGTCCGAGGTGATCCCCGACCGCGCGGCGCTGGAGGCCGAGGTGGCGGCGGCCGCCCGGCGCTTCCCGGACGCGGTCGAGACGCCGCCGCACTGGGGCGGGCTGCGGGTGCGCCCGCAGACCGTCGAGTTCTGGCAGGGCCGCGCCGGGCGGCTGCACGACCGGCTGCGCTTCCGCCGGACCGAGACCGGTTGGGCGGTGGAGAGGCTCGCCCCGTGAGCGGAGCGGCATGAGCAGCTTCACCCAACACGTGCGGCGGTTCGCCGTCGACACCCGACCGCTGCGGCACGCCGCGTACCGGCGGATGTGGCTGGGCACCGCCTTCTCGTTCCTCGGCTTCCAGCTCACCGCGGTGGCGGTGCCGTTCGAGATGTTCGAGCTGACCCGCGACTCGTTCTGGGTCGGGCTGCTCGGCCTGGCGGCGCTGGTACCACTGCTGATCTTCGCCCTGTGGGGCGGCGCGATCGCCGACGCGGTGGACCGTCGCCGGCTCCTGCTGGTCAGTTCGCTGGTCACCTGGTCGGCGACCCTGGGCCTGCTGGTCCAGGCGCTGCTGCGCGCCGGCAGCCCGCACCTGCTGCTCGCGCTGACCGCGCTGCAGTCCATGGCGGTGGCGGTCAGCATGCCGACCCGTCAGGCGATCGTGCCGCGCCTGGTCGAGCCCGACGAGGTGCCCGCGGCGAACACCCTCAACTTCACGGTGAGCAATGCGGCGATGGTGTTCGGCCCGCTCGCGGCCGGTCTGGTGCTCGCGCTGTGGAGCCCGGCCGTCGGCCTGTGCGTCGCGTACGGCGTCGACGCGGTGCTCTTCACCGCCACGCTGTGGGCGACCTGGCGGTTGCCACCGCTGCCGCCGGAGAACCACGTGCCCGGGGTGCGCGCGGTGGGCTGGCGCAGCATCGGGGAGGGCATCCGTTTCCTGCTGACCACCCCGGTGCTCGTGCTGTCCTTCCTCATCGACATCGTGGCGATGGTGCTCGCGATGCCGCGCGCGCTGTTCCCGGAGGTCGCCGCCACCCACTTCGGCGGCGGCGCGGCGATCGGCTGGCTGTACAGCGCGATCGCGATCGGCTCGGTGCTCGGCGGCCTCACCTCCGGCTGGATCGGCCGGGTGCGCCGGCAAGGGCTGGCGCTCGTCGTCGCGGTCGTCTGCTGGGGTGTGGCGGTCGCGCTGGCCGGCCTCGCCCGGGACCTGTGGCTGATGGTGGCGCTGCTCGCGGTCGCCGGCTGCGCCGACCTGATCAGCGCCGTCTACCGGCAGACCATGCTTCAGCTCATCGCCCCGGACGCGCTGCGCGGCCGGCTCCAGGGGGTGTTCACCGCGGTGGTCGCGGGCGGCCCGCGCCTGGGCGACCTGCGCGCCGGCGCGATGGCCGCGACCTGGGGCATCACCTTCTCCTGGGTCTCCGGCGGCATCGCGGCCGCGGTGGTCGCGGTGCTGGTCGCGCTCGCCTTCCCAGCGCTGATCCGTTACCCACGTCGGTAGGGTCGCAGGACATGAAGACCACCCCGACCGTCTACACCGCGCCGTCCGGCACCCAGTGGCACATCGCCGCCGCCGGGCACCGCGCCGTCGTGGTCGAGCTGGGTGGCGGCCTGCGCAGGTACGACGTGGCCGGTGTGTCCGTAGTGGACGGATACACCGAGGACGAGCTGTGCCCGGGCGCGGCCGGTCAGGTGCTCGCCCCCTGGCCGAACCGTATCCGCGACGGTCGTTACCGGTTCAACGGCGTGGCCTACCAGTTGCCGCTGACCGAACCGACCCGCCACAACGCGATCCACGGCCTGGTGCAGTGGCTGCCCTGGTCCCGCGTGGCCGGCTCGGCGGACTCGGTCACCGTCGAGTGCGTCCTGCCCGCACAGCCCGGGTATCCGTGGCCGCTGCGGCTGCGTACCACTTGGTCCGTGGGCGCCGATGGGCTGCGCGCGGTCCACGAGGCGACCAATCTCGCCGGCACGTCGGCGCCGTTCGGGTTCGGCGTCCACCCGTACCTGCGGCTGCCCGGCGTGCGGGTCGACGACACGGTGCTGCACCTGCCCGCGCGCCGGCGGCTGCTCCTCGACGCGCGCCTGCTGCCGGTCGGCGTCGCACGCGTCGACGGCGGCCGCTACGACTTCACCACCCCGCGCCGCATCGGCGCGGTCGCGCTCGACTCGGCGTACGGCGGCCTGTCCTACGACGAGGCCGGCCGCTCCCGCGTGACTCTGTCTACATCAGACGGATCGCGCCGCGTCACGGTCTGGGCCGACCGCTCGTTCCAATGGTGGCAGCTGTACACCGGGGACACCCTGCCGCCCGAGCGGGCCCGCCGGTCAATCGCCGTCGAGCCGATGACCTGCCCGCCCGACGCCTTCCGCTCCGGGCGCGACCTGGTGGTCCTCGCTCCCGGCGAGACCTGGCAGGGCGCCTGGGGCATCCGCCCTGAGTTTGGAGAGAGAGCCTGATGGAGTTCGGTGACGTGGTCCGCCGTCGGCGGATGGTGCGCAACTACGACCCGGACCGGCCGGTGCCTCCGGCGGTGGTCGACCGGTTGCTCGCGCACGCCATCCGCGCGCCCTCGGCGGGGTTCTCGCAGGGCTGGGGCTTCCTGGTGCTCACCGAGGCGGCCGACCGCGAGCAGTTCTGGACGAGCACGACACCCCCCGGGACCCCCGAGGATTCGTGGCTGGCCGGCATGCGCAAGGCACCGCTGATCATCGTGCCGCACTCCAACCGCGACGCCTATCTGGACCGGTACGCCGAGCCGGACAAGGGCTGGACCGACCGGGACGAGGCGCGCTGGCCGGTGCCGTACTGGCACATCGACGCCGGCTTCGCGGCCCTGCTCATGCTGCTCACCGCGGTGGACGAAGGGCTGGGCGCATGCTTCTTCGGCATCCCGCCGGAGTCCACGGACGCGTACCGGGCGGCGTTCGGGGTGCCCGAGGAGTTCACCCCGATCGGGGCGATCACGGTCGGCTACCCGGCGCCCGACCGGCGCTCGCCATCCCTGCGTCGGGGGCGCCGCCCGGTGCAGGAGGTGGCCCACTTCGGCCGATGGCGGCGCGAGTAGGCGGCGATGCGCGGTAAGGAGCGCAGCAAGAACCCGACATAGGATGACAAATATCTTCGTCGCATCGGCTCGCTACGCTGGCATCGGCTTCTTGGCGTGTTCGGTTACGGTCGGCGCAGGCAGGGGAAGGGGGTGACGCGCCGTGATCTTCAAAGCGGTCCGGGATGGGCGGCCCTACCCGGAGCACGGCCTGACGATGAAGCAGTGGGCGGAGATTCCGCCGCGTCCGGTCCGGCTCGACCAGCTCATCACGACCAAGCGCGAGCTCGCCCTGGACAAGCTCCTCGCCGACGACTCCACGTTCTACGGGGACCTGTTTCCGCACGTGGTGCAGTGGCAGAACGCCCTCTACCTGGAAGACGGCCTGCACCGCGCCCTGCGCGCCGCCCTGCAGCAGCGCCGCGAGATGCACGCGCGGGTGCTGGTGCTCGACGCCCGATGACCCGCGCCGTGCGCCGCCGCCACGGCTCGCGCCTGTCGCATGCACCGCTTACCGTGTGCGTAACGAGGCAGCGATTGACGGTCCGGGCCGCCGATGGGGCAGCGCAGCAAGAGCCCACCGGCCGGCGCCCGGCCGCATGAGCTGGCGGGCCGCGACGAGGACGGTGAGGCGACATGAGCGGTCCTGGGCGGGCCAGGCCGGGCGATCCGCACCCCACGGCCGAACTGCCCGCGTACGAGCGGCCACCTGAGCACGAGCGGCCCGAGTACGAGCGGCCCGAGTACGGGCAGGGCCCGCCGGAGGATCCGGGGCGCCGCCGGGTGGGGTGCCTGCCGTGGCTGGCCGGCCTCGTGTGCGTCGCGCTCGCGTTCGCGCTCGGCGTGAGCGCGGCCGATCTGTGGCCGAAGTTCCCCAAGCCGTTCGCGGAGCAGACCACCGACCGCAGCCAGCCGGTGCTGCTGAAGTCCATTCAGGACCTGAGCCGCTTCGTGGCGGCGAGCGGCAACTTCGAGGTCGTGGTGGATGTGCAGACCAACCGGCAGTTCGTGCCGGACATCTTCTTCAACGAGCGCACGCTGTTCGTGGCCGCCGGGTCGGTCGACGCCTACGTCGACTTCACCAGCCTGACCGAGGGCGCGCTGACCGTGGACGAGGCCGCCAAGCGGGTCGAGATCAAACTGCCGGCACCGCAGCTGGAGAAGCCGAGCATCGACAACAATCGTAGCTATGTCTTCGCTGAGCAGCGGGGCATCGTCAACCGGATCGGTGACCTGTTCGGTGGCGACCCGAACCGGCAGCAGCAGCTCTACCAGCTCGCCGAGGCGAAGATCGCGGAGGCCGCGCGGGCCAGTGAGCTGACCCTCCGGGCCCAGGACAACACGGAGAAGATGCTGCGGGGCATGCTGACCTCGCTGGGCTACGCGAGTGTGACCATCACCTTCGCGCAGCCGTGACGGTTCGGGCCGCTACTCGCTCGGCATGATGATCCAGAGCGCGATGTAGATCAGGAACTGCGGCCCCGGCAGCAGGCAGGACAGCACGAACAGCAGGCGGACGAGGCCCGGCGGCAGGCCGAAGCGGCGGGCGAGGCCGGAGCAGACGCCGGCGATCCACCGGTCGTCCCGTGGCCGGACCAGTGTGCGGTTGGGCATCGATGAACCACTCCTCAGCTCAGCGCGGCGGTCGTCGCCGTCGTCTCGACCGTACGGATGCCCGGGCGTGCCCGCCTCCATCCCCGGGCCGATCCGGGAACGGGCGATGCCGTAGGGGAATCCCGGAACGAGGTTCGGGGGAGCCCGACGGAACAAGGCCGCCGGAGACGCGAAAGCCCCCGCGGTCGACGACCGCGGGGGCCCACGTGGGTGTCGGTGTGCAGGTCGCCTCTCGGCGAGTGGCGCGACGCGGCTCCAGCCGAACGGTATTCCGCGACGGCAGTTATCAGGTGCGGCCCGGGGACACTGGACACACCGACGTGTTGGTCAACCACCGAGGTCGCCTGGATCTTCCCGGCTCCCGGCTGTGAACCGGGTCACTGCCGCATGCACCTCGACGCAGCACCAGCCGGGGCGGGGGGCCAGCCGGGCGCTCAGTGTCCGGGTGTCGAGACCGGCGAGCAGGCCGGCGACGAACGATTCGTTCAAGCCGCAGATCAGCTCGGGTTGCCGGGTCACCAGCGCGTGGAACGGACAGTTGCGCAGGGTCAGCCGGTCGGGCGGTGCGGGGCAGGGTTCGAAACCGAGGTCGGCGAGCGCCGCCCGGGCCGTCGCGAACTCGATGTCCGGTTCGCCGCCCAGGTGGTCCGCGGCGTCGTCGGGCCGCGGCCGGACGGACCACTGCTGGCCGAGCCGCCGACCGTGGTTGAAGGCCTCCCGCCGGACGGCGTCCGCGATGCCGGCGGCGGTGCACGCCCCGCTGGCGACCGCGTCGGCGAGGATCTCACCGGCCAGGTCGTACCGCCGCTCGGGCACCGTGATCGCCACACCCTCGCCGACCGGCTCGTAGACCTTCGGCGTGCGGCCCCGGCCGCGTGGCTGTCCGGGGGGTGTCTCGTACCGCGCGCACAGCAGCCCGGCGTCGACGAGCTTGTCGAGGTGGAACGCCGCCAGGTTGCGCGAGATGTTGCGAGCCTGTGCGGCCTCCTCCCGGGTCACCGCACGGCCCTGGCGGCGCACGTAGTCGTACAGGCCCCGCCGTACCGGATCGACGAGCGCGGCCAGCTCACGCCAGCCAGGTGCCTCCACGGGGCAACTTTAACACCAATAAAGACTATTGAAATTCCCGGGCCGGCCGGGCAGGATGCGATTTACGACAGTCCCCGTTGGCGGAAAGGCCCGCTGGTGGGAGATCGGAGGTGGCGATGTCGCAGTCGGCCCCGGCCGGGCACCCGCTCGTCCGCTGCACTCATCGCATGGGTCTTCTCCGATGACCGTCACCCCGCTGCGGGTGGAGCCTGACCCGCGCCCGGACCTGGCCGCCGCGGAGCGCGCCGCGGCCGACTTTCTGCGGGCGCTCGGCCTGCGACTGGACACTGACGGCCTGCGCCGCACCCCGCGCCGGATGGCCGCGGCGTACGCCGAGCTGCTCAGCCCGCGGGCGTTCAACCTGACCACGTTCCCGAACGACGAGGACTATGACGAGCTGGTCCTCGCCCGGGACATCCCGATCCGATCCGTCTGCGAACACCATCTCCTGCCGTTCGTCGGGGTGGCCCACGTCGGCTACCTGCCCGGCGACAGGATCCTGGGTCTGTCGAAGCTCGCCCGCGCGGTTGAACTGTTCGCGCACGGCCCCCAGGTGCAGGAGCGGTTGACCAAGCAGGTCGCCGACTGGCTCGCCGCCAGACTCCGCCCCCGCGGCGTCGGTGTCGTCATCGAGGCGGAGCACCTGTGCATGACACTGCGTGGCGTGCGGGCCGTGGGCACCCGCACCATCACCTCGACGCTGCTGGGCACCCTGCGCGAGGACCCGCGCTCGCGCGCGGAGTTCCTCGGGCTCACCGGCGTCACTTCCCCCTAGCGGCAGGAGAGAGCCGTGCTGACCCAAGACCACACCATCGTCATCGTCGGCGCCGGGCTCGCCGGCGCCAAGGCCGCGCAGACGCTGCGCGAGGAAGGCTTCCCAGGGCGGGTCGTGCTCATCGGCGAGGAGGCCGAGCGGCCCTACGAGCGGCCGCCGCTGTCCAAAGGGCTCCTGCTCGGCACCGCCGACCGGGACACGGTCTATGTGCACGCCGAAGGCTGGTACGCCGAGCACGATGTCGACCTGCGCACGGGCACGCGGGTGGTCGATGTGGACCGCGGCGCCCGGCAGGTACTGCTCGCCGACGGGGAGCGGATCGGATACGACAAGCTGCTACTCGCCACCGGGTCGTCCCCGCGCCGGCTCGACGTGCCCGGCGCCGACCTGGACGGCGTGCGGTACCTGCGTACGCTGCCCGACTCCGACCGCATCGGCCGGGCCCTGGCCGACGGCGCGCGCGTCGTGGTGGTCGGCGCGGGCTGGATCGGGCTGGAGATCGCCGCTGCGGGCCGCCAGCGCGGCGCACACGTCACCGTCGTCGAGGTGGCCGACCTGCCGTTGCGGCGGGTGCTCGGGCCGCAGCTGGCGCGGGTCTTCGCCGACCTGCACCGCCGGCACGGCGTCGTCTTCCACTTCAACAGCGGCGTGCGCGAGTTCCGCGGCGACGGCCGGGTGGCCTCCGTGGTGCTCACCGACGGCACCGAACTGCCCGCGGACGCGGTGGTGGTGGGTGTCGGTATAACGCCCAATGTGGACCTGGCTGAGCGAGCCGGGCTTGCGGTCGACAACGGCGTCGTCGTCGACGAGTCCCTACGTACGTCGGATCCCGACATCTACGCCGCAGGGGACGTCGCCAACGCCTACCACCCGGTGCTCGACCGGCGCCTGCGGGTCGAGCACTGGTCCGCCGCGCTCACCGGCGGGCCGGCCGCCGCGCGTGCCATGCTCGGCCAGCAGGTCAGCTACGACCGACTGCCCTACTTCTATACGGATCAGTACGACCTCGGCATGGAGTACATCGGCCACGCGGACCCCGACGGATACGACAGCGTGGTGTTCCGGGGCGACCCGACCGCGGGTGACAACCCGGAGTTCATCGCCTTCTGGCTCGCCGACGGTCGGGTGCTCGCCGGCATGAACGTGAACGTGTGGGACGTGGTGGACCAGATCGAGCCGCTTGTGCGGGCGGGCCACGCGGGCAAGCCGGTGGACGTCGCGAAGCTGCGGGACCCGATGGTGCCGCTCGGCGACCTGGCCTGAGCGATCACCGCAGACGTGCATCCCTGGTAGGGAGCGAGTGCGGCAAAGCCGGTTGCCGCTGCTTGCCGAACCGGTGATGATCGCTGCCGGGAGTAGGGCAGCGGGTAACGGGGGATGCGCCGAGGTGGCTCGCCGGTTGGCTGAGCGCGACTGGCCGGTACGGGTGAGCACGGTCCGGTATCGGGACCGCCAGTACCGGGTTGTCCGGCCGGCCCTTGCGTTGGGCGTGGCAGGTCTGTACGAGGGACGCTTCGGGGCACAGTTCTACCTGGACAAGCAGACCGCGGAGGTGTTCGCCATGGCCTGGGGCCTGGCCGCCCGGTCACCGCACAGCATCATCTACCTGCCGCTACGGACGGCGGCCGTGCCCGAGGAATGCGGGTGGGGCCGGCCACTGGATCTGGTGTTGCTCCACCACCGTCTCGCACTGCCGCCCTCGAAGTGGAAGCATGTGCGAGCCCGGCTGGGCGTCGGTGTGCCGCACACCGTCACTCTGCCCGCCAGCGCCTGGCCGAAGCGGCCGCTCGCCGATCACCTACGGTTCTGGCACCGAGAGTTCCGCGATGACCTGCGGTGGCACATCGCCGCCGACACGTTGATCCTGACCGGAAGCCGGGAGGCGTTCGAACTGGAGGCCGACCACGTCCGCGCGTTGGCCGAGGAGTGTCCAGCGCACCGTGCCGAGGCGCCGGGCACACACTGCTGCGCCGAGATCGGCATGGGCAGAATGCGGTCCTACCCCGACCGACGCTATCCCTACGCGGTGCTGCACGCCGAGTACTCCCGATGACGCAGCCTTCTTGTGGGCTCGTCGTCAGCGGCATGCCGGTGGTTGTCAACCTTGCTGGTCCTGCCGTCTACCGGCTATCGGGATGTGGGTCTTACGAGACCCGACTCGTAGGCCGCGATGACGGCCTGCACACAGTTCGATCGCCGGGTCACGCAATGACTCCCAGCGGAAGGGGCATCCAAATCCGTTGCGTCGTGTGGCGCGCGGCCGTACCTTTTGCAACAACGTAAACACCCGGCCCCGAGGGAGACGAGATGGTGTGGCGCAACGGCGCATCGCGGCGGTCGACGCTGCACGGTCTCGTGCCGCCCTCCGCCGCGCGGCACGTCGACGACTGCGAGGCACGGTACCGGCACGGGTGGCGCGACTAGATGTGCGCACGTCGACGCCGCCCACCCGTACCGGGGTCGGGCGGCTTTTGTGTTGGTGTCTCTTCTGTCGACGAACGGCAGTGACGTGGGAAGGAGGACCCGGTGGACGGGGTGCTCGTACTCAACGCCGACCTCGGCCCGCTGCACCGGGTCAGCCTCAAGCACGCGATCCGGATGCTGTGCCGCCGGGTCGCCGAGATCCACGAGGCCGAGCCGGACCGGCTTATCGGCATCTACCCGAGGCCTAAGGTGCTGCGGTTGGTGACCTATGTGGTCACCCGTTGGCGGTACGCCGCCGCACCCGCCTGGTCCCGGCGCGGGGTCTTGGTGCGCGACCGGCACCGGTGCGCGTACTGCCTGGGCCGGGCGAGCACGGTCGACCACATTGTGCCGCGCTCGCGCGGTGGCGCGAACACCTGGCTGAACACGGTGGCCGCGTGTGGCGGCTGCAACCAGCGCAAGGGCGACCGCACGCCGGCGGAGGCGGGCGTGCGGCTGCGGTTCGAGCCGGCGGCGCCGACGTGGGCCGCGCTCGTCCGGCGCTGAAGGAAATGCGCCTGGTGCTGAGGAGACCGGCGGGCCGCGGTGCGGGTGATCCGCGCCCGGCTCGCATGTGACCTACCGCAGGCTACGGGTAGCAGCGGTGGGGGTGGGGAAAGCACGCGCGGCCCAGGGGGGCTTGTGGGCCGCGCGTGCTGCCCGGCTGGCGACGGCGGCGCGTCATCCCGCCAGACGGCGCAGTGCGTCACAGCCGGTGACGGCGCGTGTGCGGCTGGCCGCCGCTGTCGGTAGGGCTCTCTAGCATCGCTTCCATGACCACTCTCTCCCAGCTACGCAAGGCCGCACTCGCCATGCCAGAGGTGGAGGAGAGCACCCACTTCGGCATGGTTTCGTTTTCGGTTCGGGGCAAGGGGTTCGCTTCGGTCACGAAGGATGGGAAGGTCCAGCTTCACCTGCCGGACGCCGAGGCGGAAGCCGCGGTTTCCGCGCACCCCACCGGCGAACGACTGGTCCGGATGGGCACCCCGATCGGGTTTCGGGTGCCATTGGCCGACATCAACGGAAAGGACCTCAACGCGTTGGTCCGGGCGGCTTGGGCATGGCGGGCACCGAAGCGGCTCGCGGCGGCGTATGCCGACGCCGGCCAGCCGGTCGAGTCCGATCTGCCGGCCGCCATCGGCAGACCCGCCCTCCGCGCCCTGCGCCAAGCCGGGCTCACGAGCCTTGCGGAGGTGGCCACCCGCACCGAGGACGAGCTGCTCGCGCTGCACGGGGTCGGCCCGAGGGCGGTACGCATTCTCTCCGAAGTGCTCGCTGAGCAGGGAATGTCGCTGCGTTGACCGAATGCCTGGCCGGAGCCTTCCAGGATGGTGTCCATAGGGGCTAGAGCTTGATGCGGGCGGCGATCGGCAGATGATCGCTTCCCGTCGCCGGCAACGACCAGACCCGGGTCACGATCGCATTGCGAGCCATGATCTGGTCGATCCGAGCGAGCGGCATGGCCGCCGGCCAGCTGAAGGCGAAACCTGAGGTCGCCCAGCTCAGCTGGGAGGTAATCGGGGCGAGCCCGCGGTCGTCCACCGTGCTGTTGAGATCGCCGAGCAGGATCACCTTCGGCAACCGTTCCGCCGCGATCGCGGCGCCGAGCAGCGCCGCGCTCTCGTCCCGCCACCTGGTGTCGAAGCCGCGCGGCCCGAGACGTACGGACGGTAGGTGAGCCACGTACACCGCGACGTCGCCCGCGGGCGTGTGCACGGTGGCCCGCAGGCCGCGGGTCCACTCCGCGTCGAGCCCACCGGGCTTGATGTCGACGACCCGCACGTCGGTGAGCGGGTACGCCGACCAGAGTCCGACCGTGCCGTGCACCGCATGGTGGGGGTAACTCGGCGCCAGCGTGGCCGCGTACGTCTCCAGAGCCGGAGAGATCAGCTCCTGCAGCGCAATGAGGTCGGGCCGCTCCGCCATCAGCGCTCGTGCCGTACCCGCCGGGTCCGGATTCTCGTCGCTGACGTTGTGCTGCACCGCGGTCAGGTCATGGGCCGCGTCGTGGCGAGGCAGCAGCATGCCGCCGAAGATGCCGAGCCACACCAGGGCCGGCAACAGCACCGCCAGCAGAGCGATGGCCGAGCGGCGCACCAGGGCCAGGCCGAGCAGCACCGGGATGGTCAGGCCGAGCCAGGGGAGAAACGTCTCGAGCAGACTGCCCAGGCGCCCAACGTTCGGTACGGCGGAGTGGAAGGCCATGAGGCATGCGACGAGCACGGCGAGCGACGCGAGAAAGCGTCCACGACGCCAGCCCGAGCCCCCCGTCTGCCTCATCGCCGGCCAATCCTATGCGGTCGTTCTCCTTCGTTCGGCGTCGGGAACAGAGCGTCGTGGCGCACGCCGAGCCGTGTCGGTCACCCCGCCGGGAGGGTGTTCTGACCGGTGAGCGCGGGCACCCGGTCGCTGGTGTCGTCCGTGTCGAGGACGGTGCCGCGGCGGGCCGCCCGGCGGTTTCGCAGGCGCTCCTTGGTGTTCTCCACCATCGTGTAGAGCGTCGGCACCAGCACCAGGGTGAGCAGCGTGGAGCTGAACAGCCCACCGATCACCACCAGCGCCAGCGGCCGGGAGACGAATCCGCCGTCACCGGTGAGCCCCAGCGCCATCGGAATCAGGGCGAAGATCGTCGCCACGGCGGTCATCAGGATCGGGCGCAGCCGGTGCCGGCCACCCTCGATGACCGCCTCCCGGATCCCCATGCCCCGCTCGCGGTACTGGTTGATCAGGTCCATGAGGACGATCGCGTTGGTGACCACGATGCCGACCAGCATGAGCACGCCGATCAGCGCGGGCACCCCGAGCGGCGTGCCGGTGACCAGCAGCAGCCCGATCGCGCCGGTCGCGGCGAACGGCACCGACACCAGCAGGATCAGCGGCTGCAGCAGGCTGCGGAACGTCGCCGCCATGATCAGGAAGACGATGGCGATCGCGACGAGGACCGCGAGGCCGAGGTCCGCGAACGCCTCCTCCTGGTCGGCGCTGACGCCGGCGAGGGTGTACGTGGTGCCGGCGGGCAGGTCCAGGGCGTCCAGCCGGGACCGCAGGTCGGCGGAGGCGGCGCCGATGTTGGACCCGGTGGCTGTGCCGGTGACCGTGATGCTGGGGCTGCCGTCGATGCGGGTCAGCTGCACCGGCCGCTGCACCTCGGTGATGTCGGCCACGGCGTCGAGGGGGACGACACCCCGGGCGGTGGGCACCGGCATCGCCCGCAGGGCAGCGATGTCCGCCGGAGGCGCACCGGTGTGCAGCACGACGTCGTGCGTCTGGCCGTCCAGAACGACCTGGCCGAGCCGGCTGCCGGACATGGCCTGCGCCACGATCTGCCCGATCGCCGCCTCGGTGAGGCCGTGACCGGCGGCGGCGGCGCGGTCGACCGTCACCTCGATGCGCGGCGCGTTCGAGGTGTGTGAGGTGGTCACATCGGTGACCTCGGGCACCTCCGCCATGGCGGCCCGGACCCGCTCGGCCGCCTGTTCGAGGGCGGCGTGGTCCAGGCCCTGGACGATGACCTCCAGCCGGTTGGGGGCGAAGCCGGCGACCTCGGCGCCGAAGCTGATGTCGCCGACGCCGTCCAGACCCTCCAGCTTGGCGCGCAGATCCCGCTCCACCGCGGCCGCGTCCGCGCCCTCGTCGAGGGCGATCGAGTGGGTGGCGGTGTTCGACCCACCGCCGCCGAACCCGAACATCGCGCCGCCGCCGATGGTGACCTGGTACGAACGGACGCCGGGGATGCCCGCCAGCACCTCCTCGACCCGCTCGGCCGCCGCGTCGGTCGCGGCCAGGCTACTGCCGACCGGCAGCCTCTGGCTGAGGGTCAGCGTGTCCTGGCCGGACTGGTCGATGAAGTTCGTCTCCAGCCGGCCGGCCAGGCCGAACGTGGCCACCATGACGACCAGGCCGATCACGATGGTCGTCAGACGCCGGCGGATCGCGAAGCGGATCACCGGTACGTAGAGCCGCTGCAGCGGGTTGCGCAGTTCCCGCTGCTCCGCGAGCCGGCGCACCTCGGCCGGGTCGCCCTTGGGCCGCGGCAGGAACCAGTACGCGAGCACCGGGATGATCGTCAGCGACACGAGCAGGGAGGCCAGCAGCGCGACGGTCACGGTCACCGCGAACGGGGCGAAGAGTTGACCGACGAACCCGCCGACGAGGGCGATGGGCAGGAAGACGGCGACCGTGGTCAGCGTGGAGGCGACCACCGCGCTCGCGACCTCGCGGACCCCCTCCAGGATCGCCCGGCGCCTGCCCTCGCCGTAGCCGAGGTGTCGCTTGATGTTCTCCAGCACGACGATCGAGTCGTCGACGACCCGGCCGACCGCGATGGTCAGCCCGCCGAGCGTGAGCAGGTTGAGCGAGTAGTCGAAGATCCACAGTGCGATCAGCGCGACCAGCACCGAGAGCGGGATGGAGACCGCGGTGACGATCGTGGACCGCACCGACAGGAGGAAGACCAGGATGACGAGTACGGCCATGCCGAGGCCGAGCAGGCCCTCGCTGGTCAGCCCTTCGATGGAGCGCTCCACGAACGGCGCCTGGTCGAAGATCACCGTGAGTTCGGCGTCGCCGCCGAGCGTGGTCTTCAGTTCGTCGAGCTTCTCGCGGACCTCATGCGAGACTGCGACCGTGTTCGCGTCGGGGGCGGCGGTCACCGAGATCGCCAGGCTCGGCACGCCGTTGGTCCGGCTGTACGACGTGGGTGGGGCGAGCTGCTGTTCGACGGTCGCCACGTCACCGAGGCGTACCGGGCGGGGCAGCGGGGCGCCGGTGGGCGCGAGGTAGAGATCGCGCAGGTCGTCGATGGTGGCGATGCGCGAGCCGACCTGCACGGACAGGCTCTGCTCACCCGAGGTGAGCGCGCCGGCGGGGATCGCCATTCCGTTGACCCGCAGCGTGTTGGCGATCGCGGTGGGGTCGGCGCCCGCCGCCGTCAGCTTGGCCAGGTCCGGGGTGATCACCACGGTCTGGGTGCGCGCCCCGATCAGCGCGGCCTCACGTACCCCGTCGATCTCTTCGAGCGCCGGGACCGCGAGGCGCTGGAGCCGCTGAGTGAAGGTCTGCTCGTCCCCGGCCGAGGAGGCGGCGATCACGATGGCGGGGATGGCGTCGGTGTCACCGGCGAACACCATCGTGTTGACCTCGGCGGGGAGCTGCGCGTCGATCCGGTTGACCGCGGTCTGCATCTCGTTGACCGCGGCGTCCAGGTCGGTGCCGAACTCGAACTCCACCAGCACCGTGGCCGAACTCTCCCGCGACGTCGAGGTGACGCGGCTCAACCCGGGCAGGCCCTGGATCGCGGTCTCGATCGGCTTGGTGATCTGCTCTTCCACGATGTCGGGTGAGGCGCCGGGATAGCTGGCGGCCACGAACGCGGCCGGGAACTCCAGCGGCGGCAGCAGTTGCTGCTTGAGCGACGGGATGGCGAAGATCCCGAAAGCGGAGACAATGACGGCGCACAGCGCGACCAGGCTGCGGTTGGCCAGGCTGACGCGGGCGAGGAAGGACATGCCGGTGGACCCCCACTAGTTCGTCGTCACCTAATAGTTTGGGGCACACGTAGCATTGGCTCGCGAGCGGGGGGTGCCCTCGGCGCCGGCCGTCAGGTCGGGACCCGTCACCCACACCACTTCGGGAAGGCCGATGTCTGAACAAGACGAGCTGATCGCCGAGATCATGGGGACCATGCACCGCATGCAGCACCTGCTGGTCGCCGATCGATCCAGCCCGCTGCTGAACTCGACGCTGACCATGCAGCAGCTCAAGGTGCTGCTGGTGCTGTCCCTGGAGCCCGACGGGTGCTCCGGCCAGGAGTTGGCGACGACGATGGGTGTGAGCCTCGCCACGATGACCGGCATCGTGGACCGGCTGGTGGCCGGCGGCCTCGTGGACCGGCGTGAGGATCAGCACGACCGCCGGGTGCGGCGGGTACGGCTGACCGAGGCGGGCCGGGAGACGATCGACGGCATCGTGTCCGCCGGGGAGGCGACCACGGCCGAGATCCTGCGCCGGCTCGGCGAGGACGAGCTGCGCGTCGTGGCCCGGGCGATGCTGCTGCTCTGGGACGCCGCGGCGGCGCACCTCGGCGTGCAGCACCCTGTCCGGTAGCCGGCCACAACTCCTGTCCGGGCGGCCCGCCGGTCAGTGTGAGAACGGCTCCAGGCAGCCGAATTCTGCCGCCGCGCCCCTGATCTCGACGAGAACCCGGTCGGGTCGCACGTCGCCGACCACGCAGCCGGCCTGGCCGAAGCGCACCGCGTACACCACGCCCGGCGGCGGCGTCGACTGCCCGAGCGGCGTGCGTATCGGCGCGACCTCGATCATGTCCGCGCTGATGCCCGCGTCCAGCAGCACCTGCCGGGTCGACGCTGGCGCGAAGTCGCCGGCTGCGCGTAGGGTTTCGAGCCGCGGCCGGATCCGCGCGGCGAGGTCTTCCCCGAGCCGCTGCTCCGCGGCGGTCAGCTCGTTCCGCTGCTTCCAGTCGTTGTTGTCCGCGTGATTCGGCGGCGTGTCCCCGTCGCCGGTCGGCGTGATGACCACCGACGGCGCGGCCGACTGCGGCGGGGAGGCATCCGGCTGGTCGCCCGGCCGAGTGCCGGGCGCCGCGCACCCGAGTGTCAGCAGCACCAGCGCGATCGCCGTACACCGCAAACACTGCAGGCGCAAGGCCGACCCCCGTTCGACACCGAAAGGCCCAGTCTAACTGGTACACATTAGTCCTAATTCGACAGCTCGTTGTAGCGGTTGGCCGGCTCCTGGCCGGAGAGCTCGCGGATTGCGTGCATGATTTCGTCGGTGATGGCACGCCGACTTGACCACTGCTGCCCGATTCCGGCTGCGTGAAGTGCAACGGCACGCCGAACCGCACGGTGACCCTGCCGGGTCTGGGTAACCGGGCGCCGATGGGCTGAATCCGATCTGTGCCGAGGATGGCGACGGGCACCACCGGGGCACCGGACGCGAGTGCCAGCCAGGCGACCCCGGTACGACCGCGGTAGATCCGCCCGTCGCGCGAACGGCTCCCTTCGGGGTGGATGCCGAAGGCCTGCCCCCTGGCGAGGACGCCGAGAGCGATCTCCAGCGACGCCTGGGCGGCGCGGTGACCGCCCCGTTGCACGGGGATCGCGTTGACGGCGTTGAGGCAGGTGCGCAGGCAAGCCCTTGAGCCCGGGCTGCCGGAAGTACTCCGCCTTGGCGAGAAAGGCGACCGGGCGGGGGCTACCAGCGGAATCACCAGGCTGTCTATGAAGGACAGATGGTTGGCCGCGAGGATGACCGGGCCGCGCCGGGGAACGTTCTCGCGGCCTTCGACCACGGGCCGGAAGGCCAGCCTGGCGAGCGGAGCCACGAGCACTCGGGTGGTCGCTTGCAGCAGCACTTGTCCGTCACCTCCTGACCTGGGCCGCTTGACCGTGGGCTTCGCGTCCGCTGCGCCCACTGGCGGCCCGGCATTTACCTCCTGACCCGGGCCGCTTGACCGCGCCCGCGTGGTTCGGCTCGCGTGGGACGCGGCCGAACCGGAGTGGGCGTTGGGCTTCGCGTCCGCTACGAACTGGTTGGGTGCCCGGTCCGTGCCGGGCCGAGATGGGCGTCCAGCGCGGCGCGCAGCAGCGCATCCACGTCATCCGCCTGCATAGCCAGCTGCAGGCTGCCCCACAGCCACAGTTGGGCGATCCCGTGCAGGTTGGCCCACAGCGCGCCGGCGATGACGGTTGGCGCCGGTGCGTCCGGCCGAGCCCGCACGACCAGGTCGACGAGTACGCCGAACAGGGGCAGGCTCGCCTCCCGCAAACCCATCTGACTGCCCCGCAACAGGTCGTGGCGGAACATCAGCTCGAACATGCCGCGGTTCATCCGCGCGAAATCCAGATACATGCGGCCGAGCACGAGCAGTTGTGCGCGCGGGTCGGCATGGTTCTCGCGGGCGAGCACCTCGGAGACCTGGTGCCTCAGGGCCCGGTAGCCCTCCCCGGCGATGGCGGCCAGCAGGGCGCTGTGGGTCGGAAAGTAGCGGCGCGGCGCGCCGTGGGAGACCCCGGCTCGGCGGGCAATCTCGCGCAGCGAGAGGGCGTCCGTGCCCTCGTGCGCTACCAGGTCGACCCCGGCCTTGATCAAGCGAGCGCGCAGGTCACTCTCCGGCGGCGGCATAGACATTGTCTACCAGGCTGCGGTAGACATTGTCTACCTCGCTGGCCAGCGGTGACTGGACGGGGTCTAGAGCGGTTGTGGTCGCTATGCCGCCCTAGCTGCTCTCGATCAGCGCCACGAATGTGACGCTTGCCACAAGATCCGCATCATCCATGCAGTCAGCGCGGTGCTTGCCCACTTCGTACGGCCGGCGAGGCGCATCCAGTCGTGACGCGGGCTCAGGATTGTCGGCGAGCGATCGGTGCCCCCGGCAGGATTCGAACCTGCGACACACGGTTTAGGAAACCGTTGCTCTATCCCCTGAGCTACGAGGGCCCGGTCGTCCAGCTTACCCGCCAGCGCCTACAGCTCCCAGGTGTGCCCCCACGCACAGCAGCAGGCCTTTGGTCACCTATGCGCGCTCGGCTCCGTGGTCCCTCGTGTCGTCGGCCAGTTCGTCGACCACGAGGAGATCCCGGCGGACCTGTCCGGCCCGGTACACGGCTCTGCCGATCATGTGGGCGCTCACCGGCGCGGTGACGAGCTGGAACAGCCCGACCAGGACCAGGGTTGTGATGTCGATCGTGTTCTGCAGCCGCAGGGCGGCGCCGGTGAGGATGAGCAGCAGTCCGAGTACCTGCGGCTTGGTGGCCGAATGCATACGGGAGAGCAGGTCGGGAAAGCGCAGCAGACCGACGCCAGCCGCGAGGCTGAGCAGCGCTCCGGAGATCAGGCACGTGCCGGCGAGAACGTCGGCGATGACCTCCGCGCTCACCGCCTGCCCCGCGGTGCGAACCGGGCCACGCTGACCGAGCCGATGAAGCCGAGGACCGACAGCCCGACGAGGATCGGCAACGAGGTGGCGTCGCGCGTGTAGGCCGCCTCGGCGGCGATCGCGCAGACCACGATGGCCAGCAGCACGTCCACGGCGACGATCCGGTCCAGGGCGGTAGGCCCGCGGACCAGGCGTGCCAGCACCAGCGCCACCGCCGCGGACAGCAGGACAGTGACGGTGACCGCAACGATGATCATGCTAATCCCCCTTGTCTTCATGAGGTCTGATGTGGACCTGGCGGATCTGCTCGGCTGAGCCGATGGCCCGCACGATCCGGGCCTCCACGTCGTACACCGACCGGCGGAACCGCTCCGCTGCGGCCCGGTCCGGCATGTTGATGACGTGGACGTAGAGCGTGGTGCTGGCCTGGTCGGTGTCCACGATCAAGCTGCCCGGGACCAGTGACACTGCTTCGCCGGTCAGGGTGAGGGTGAGGTCGGAGTGCACCCGCAGCGGCACCCGGATGATCGCGCTGCGCGGCTCGTGGCCGAACCGGAACGCCAGCCAGGCCAGCTGGGCACTGGCGACCACGAGGTCGACGAGGAAGCGCAGCGTGAAGCGGACGAGGCCACCGGCGCGCAGACGGCCGGCGAAGGTCACCGGCGGAAGCGGGAAGACCGCGATCACCACGACAGCCACGACCAGCCCACTGATCAGATGCAACCAGGACAGGACACCCCAGAGCAGCATCCACACGGTCAGGAGCACGGCGACCGCGAGCAACCGGTCGCGTATGCGCTGCCGCCTGGACACCCGCCCCCAGCCAGCCGCCGGGGCGCTGCGGTCGCCGGCGTCCCGACGCTTCCCGAAGCCACCTTCCGGCGGCCCGGAGCCACCTGTTGCTGTCACGGTGCACCGTCCGGAAAGACCGCCCGCACGTACGGCTGGCGCTCCAGCAGTTGCATTGCCGAGTCGGCGCTGACGTCGAACAGCGGCCCCGCAACGACGGTCAGGCCAACCCCCAGCACGACCAGCGCGAGCGTCGATGCGACCATGAGCGGCGGAAGCACCGGCCGGGTGGCCACGCGGCCCGCCAGAGGCGCCTTTGCGGCAACGTGGCTCGCCAGCGGCGCATCGGCCTCGGAGCTCAAGGGTTCGGCGCCCTCTGGGGCTGGGCCGCTTCGCCAGAAGGCGAGGTTCCACACCCGGGCGATGGCGTAGAGGGTGAGCAGGCTGGTCAGCACTCCACCGGCGACCAGCAGCCAAGCCAACACTCCACCCTTGGTCACCCCGGCTTGCAGCAACCCGAGCTTGCCGAGAAAGCCGGAGAACGGCGGGATGCCCGCTAGGTTGAGCGCGGGGATGAAGAAGAGGAGAGCGAGCAGCGGGGCCAACCGGGCCAGGCCGCCGAGCTGCTCCAGGTTCGTCGTTCCCGCATGTCGCTCGATCAGACCGGCGGTGAGGAAGAGCGTGGTCTGGATGACGATGTGGTGCACCACGTAGAAGATGGCACCGGCGAGGCCGGCGGCGGAGACGAGCCCGATGCCGAAGAGCATGTAGCCGATGTGGCTCACCAGCGTGAAGGACAGCAGCCGCTTGATGTCGGACTGCGCCACCGCGCCGAGGATGCCCACGAGCATGGTCAGCAGGGCCGCCACCATGAGCACGTCCGCACCCCGGTCGCCCGGGAAGAGCAGTGTCTCGGTTCGGATGATCGCGTAGATGCCGACCTTGGTCAGGAGGCCGGCGAACACGGCGGTGACCGGGGCGATCGCCGTCGGGTAGCTGTCGGGCAACCAGGCCGACAAGGGGAAAACGGCCGCCTTGATGCCGAACGCCAGGAGCAGCACGCTCTGCAGGACCAGACGCAGACCGTCCGGCAGCGCGTCGATACGGTCCGCCAGCTGGGCCATGTTGAGCGTGCCGGTCGCCGCATACACCAGGCCGATGCCCACCAGGAAGACCACAGAGGACAGCAGGCTGACCACCACATACGTGGTGCCGTCGCGGATGCGTGCCTCGGTGGCGCCAATGGTGATCAGCACGTAGCTGGCGGCGAGCAGGATCTCGAAGCCGACGTAGAGGTTGAAGAGGTCACCGGCGAGGAAGGCGTTGGTGACGCCGGCGGTCAGGATGAGGTACGTCGGGTGGTAGACCGACACCGGGGCAGCGTCCGGGCCGTCGGCGATACCTTGGCCGATGGAGTAGACGAGCACGCTGAGCGTCACCGCGGCGGAGACCACGAGCATGAGTCCGGCAAGTTGATCGGCGACCAGCACGATGCCCAGCGGAGCCGCCCAGCCGCCCACCGCGACGACCAGCGGACCTTCTGCGGCGGTGAGCCCGAGCAGCATCGCAGCCGCGGCGAGCGTGGCGACCAGCACGACGATGCTGATCGTGCGCTGCACCGTGGGACGCCCGATCAGCGCCAGATTCAGGGCCGCGCCCAGCAGGGGCATCACCACCGGCAGCGGCACGAGCCAGGTCACCGCGGTGCCCGATCGTCGTCGGCGGCGCCTGCGCGCAGTACGAGCCAGGGCCCGTCCGGCTGCGCGTCCTCGGTCTCCGGGCCCAGGTCGTGTGCGGCGCGCGCCATGATCCGGCGGTCCTCGGCGTCGTCCTGGACCTCGTCGTGACCGGTGAGGACCCGACTGCGGTACGCCATCGCGAGCAGGAACGCGGTCATCCCCAGCGTGATTACGATCGCGGTCAAGACCATCGCCTGGGCCAGCGGATCGCTCATCCGCGATTCAGCCGTTACACCGACGATCGGCGGCCCGCCGTACCCGCCACCGAGCAGGATCAGCAGGTTCGCCCCATTGCTCAGCAGGGCCAGGCCGAGGATCACCCGGGTCAGCGTGCGCTCCAGCAGCAGTGTGACGCCCGCGGCGAACAGCACCCCGACGACGATCACGAACAGCAGGTTGGGCCTCACACCAGCTCCTCCTTCCGGCGCCCGGCGGTCCCGGTCAACTCGGCCTCCTGATGGCGGTCCACCTCGGCGCCCAGGCTGCGCAGGATGCCCAGCACCATCCCGATGACGATGAGGTACACACCCACGTCAAAGAATGTGGACGTGACGAAATGGACCTGACCGAGCAACGGCAGGCGCAGGTCGAGCACGGCGCTCTGCAGGACCTCGCCGCCCAGGATCATCGCGGTCACCCCGGTGCCGACCGCGATGAACAGGCCGATGCCCAGCACCAGGCCGGCATCGACGGGCGCGGCCACGTTGAGCTCGTGCCGACCGCCCGCCAGGTACCGCAGCACCAGGGCCAGGCCGGCGACCAGACCACCGGCGAAGCCACCGCCCGGCGCGTCGTGGCCGGAGAACAACAGGTAGACCGAGAACAGCACGACGGTGTGGAACAGCAGCCGGGTGATCACCTCGAGGATCTGCGAGCGCCGGCCAGCGTCGAGCGTGGGGCCGGCCATCAGCCACACCCGACCCGGCCGCGGGGGCACCCGTGGGGGACGCCGGTAGCGGCGGCGCGGCAGCAGGCCGGCGAAGATGAGGCTCGCCACGCCGGTGGCTGCGACCACGAGGACCGAGATCTCGCCCATGGTGTCCCACGCGCGGATGTCGACCAGCGTCACGTTGACCACGTTGCGTCCGCCGCCGTACGACACGGCGGGTGCCGGGAAGTCCGCGGCGATCGGGGTGGCTTGCCGGCTCCCCGCCGCCGTGTACGCCATCGCAGCCACCACTGCACCGACCACGACGCCGATGGCCACCCGCACCCGCCGGCTCGCCGCCAGCGGCCGTTGCGAGAAGTGCGCCGGAAGCCGGCGCAGCACCATGATGAACATCACCAGGGTGCAGGTCTCGACCAGGAACTGGGTCAGGGCAAGGTCCGGAGCGCCGTGCAGGATGAACAGCACCGCCGTCGAATATCCGGTCACCCCGACCAGGACGACCGCGGTCAGCCGGCGACGTGCCCGCACCGCGAAGAACGCGGCGACGACCAGGGCGACCGCCGGGGCCAACTGCAGTGGGGTGTCCCACGGGCGGGCCCGGCCGTGGAAGGGCTGCCCGACGGTCAGGGCTCCGGTGCCCAGCGCGATCAGGACCAGCAGGATGGTCCCCAGGTAGACGGGTAGCGAGCCGCGCTGAGTGGCGCCGGTGACCTCGACCGCGAGCCGACCCACCCAGCCGGTCATCCGGTCGTATGCGGCGCTGCCGTGGACGGGCAGGCGGAGTCGCCGCCACCAGCCCGGCCGGCTGGTCCAGGCGAACACACCGACGCCGGCGACGAGCACGAGAGCGGAGAGCCCGAGCGCGGGCGTCACACCGTGCCAGGCGGCGAGGTGGTACCCGCCTGCATCGGGAAAGGTGTCGGCGTACACGGACAAGTGCCGGTCCAGCATCGGTGCGCCGAGCCCGGCGGCGAGCCCGGCGATGGCGAGCAGCGCCGCCGGAGCGACGAACGCCCAAGGCACCCGACGGATCGCCGGCGCATCCGTGACCGGCGGCTTGCCAGCGAAGGCGCCCCAGAGGAACCGCAGGCTGTACCCGACGGTGAGGGTCGATCCACACACCACGACGACCAGGACCATCCACCGCCACGCGCCCACGCCGAGGAACGCCTCGAAGATCGCCTCCTTGGCGACGAACCCGGCCAGGGGCGGGACCCCGGCCATCGACGCCGTCGCCAGGAGAGCGACCACCCACAGCGCCGGGGCGCGGCGCCGCAGCCCGCGCAGCAGGCGCAGGTCCCGGGTGCCGGCGGCGCGGTCGATGATGCCGACGACGAAGAACAGCGCCGCCTTGAACAACGCGTGCGCGAGCAGCATCATCGTGCCGGCCAGCGCGGCATCCCGCAGGCCGGCACCGAGCACCACGACCAGCAGGCCAAGCTGGCTGACCGTGCCGTACGCCAGCAGGAGCTTGAGGTCGTGCTGGCGCAGAGCCGTCCATCCGCCGAAGAGCATCGTCAGGCTCCCGGCGACGAGCACCACCGGGCGCCATGCCGCGTCGGCGGCGTACACCGGCGCCGCCAGCGCGATCAGGAACACTCCGGCCTTGACCATCGCGGCGGCGTGCAGGTACGCGCTGACCGGCGTCGGCGCGGCCATCGCCGCAGGCAACCAGAGACTGAACGGGAAGATCGCCGACTTGGACAGCGCGCCAGCCAGGAGGAGCACGAGCGCGACGGAAACGCTGCGGCCGTCCGGTGGATCGGTCATCACCTGCGACCATCGGTAGCTGCCGGCGTGCTCGCCCAGCATGATGATCCCCACCAGCATGGCCAACCCGCCGAGTGTCGTCACGATCAGCGCCTGGAGAGCCGCGAGCCTGCTGACGCGGCTGACCGCGTCGTGCCCGATCAACAGGTACGAGAAGACGGTCGTCAGCTCCCAGAAGACGTAGAGGACGATGAGGTTGTCGGAGACGACCAGTCCCAGCATCGCACCGGCGAAGCCGAGGAATACCCCAGCGAACCGTCCCAGCCCGCGTTCGTCGGTGCCGAAGTACCGTGCGCAGTACACCAGCGTCAGGGCACCGACGCCGGTGACCAACAGCACCATGAGCCACGACAGCGTGGTCATCCGCAGCGCGAGGTCCAGGTGCAGGTGCCGCACCCACGGGTAGACCTCCGTCGCCGCCCGACCCTGGCCCATGGCGGCGGTGTGCGTCACCGCCCAGCCGAAGCCGATGGCCGGCACCGCGGCCAGCAGGTAGAACGCGCGCAGCCCCAGCCGGTGCACCAGCACCGGCGCCAGCGATGCGGCCACCAGGTGGGAGACCAACAGGACGAGCACTGGCACCCCCAGGGTGGCTGGAACAGTGGCCGGTGACGGGAACGCGCTACGGGCGCGCACTGCCCGCTTGCCGGCACCCGTAACCGTCTTCGGCGGCGATCAGACCGGTAGCCGCTGGCCAGCACCCTGCCCACCACAGCGACGGCACGCGCGTCGCCGACAGCCACACCGGGTCTCCACCTTGGAACATGAACTCGGGTGGGCGGCTACCCCACTTTACCGTCCCGGAGCACGGCGACGTCCGATCGAGAAGAGCTAGGGCTGCTATAGCAGCCCTAGCTCTTCTCGATCGGCTCGACTGTCGGCTCGTGGCGCACCGGGAAGTTGACGGAGTTGGCGATGAAGCACGCGCGGTGGGCATCGGCGTGCAGGCGGGTGGCCGTCTCCACCATGTCGGGCGACGTGACGGTCACCCGGGGCCGCAGGACCACCTCGGTGAACCTACCGCCCTCGGCGGCGGCGGCCATCGTGCCCACCGGACGGTCGACGTACCGGGTGACCACGACGCCCGCCTCGGCACACAGGTGCAGGTACCACAGCATGTGGCACTGCGACAGCGCGGCCACGAGCAGCTGCTCCGGGTTCCACCGCGCCTTGTCGCCACGGTACGTGGGATCGGAGCTGCCCGCCAGCACGCCGGGTCCGTCGGCGGCGACCTCATGGTTACGTGAGTAGTCCCGGTACCCGCTCGTGCCGGTGCCGAGATTGCCGGTCCAGGTCACGACGACCTCGTACGTGTGCTGCGGCGCCATATCCAGCCTCCGGGAGATCCTGATCTCACCCTAGTTCCCGCGTCGGGTGAGCGCGTTGAATAAGGGACATGGATTTTCTCGACACCCGCGAGGACACCCGCGACGAACGGCCGCCGGCATCCGCGAACGCCTCGGTCTTCGACACCGACACCGAGGTCCGCGCGGTCAGCGCAGGCGAGTACGCCGCCGAGCTCTCCCCGCGCTGGAACAGCGCCCCCGGCCTGCCCAACGGCGGCTACCAGCTCGCGCTGTGCACCCGCGCGATGGCCGAGGCCGTCCCGGGGTACCCGGACCCGCTGGTCGTGGCCGCCACGTTTCTGCGCCCCGCGTCGCTCGGCCCGGCCACGATCGCCGTCGAGACGGTCCGCGCCGGCCGTACCGTCGCCACCGCCGAGGCCCGCCTGAACCAGGACGGCAAGGAGGTGGTGCGCGCCGTGGCCACCTTCGGGGACCTCGCCGCCGCCACGGGCCCGACACTCGAGCGCGGCGAGCCGCCCGCGCTCCCGCCGCCCCACGAATGTACGGGTTTCACCGAGGCGGCCTTGGCCTTCGGCGCGGCGATCGCCGAGCAGGTCGACTACCGGGTGCCGGAGCTTCCCGGGTGGCTGCGCGGCGAACCGTCCGGGCGCACCGAGGCCGGTTTCTGGATGCGGCTGGCCGACGGCCGGGACGCCGATCCGCTCTCCCTCGTCGCGCTCGTCGACGCGGCGGCGCCGGTCGTCGCCGACGCGGGGTACCTCGGCTCGTCGACCATCCAGCTCACCGTCCACGTGCGACGCCGGCCGGCATCCGGATGGCTGGCCTGCCGCGCGGTCACCCGTCACCTCATCGACGGCTACCACGAGGAGGACTTCGAGATCTGGGACGCCGAAGGGCGGCTGGTCGCGCAGGGCCGTCAGTTCGCCGTGGTCGGCCGCCGGTGACGCAAACGCCGGGAACCCCTCAGGCCCGCAGCACCTCGGCCGCGGCCCGCTCGCCGGACGAGATCGCGCCGTCTATGTAGCCGCACCAGCGCACCGCTGTCTCGGTGCCGGCGAAGTGCAGGCGGCCGACCGGTTCACGCAGCGCCGCGCCGACCTGCGTCCATGCCCCGGGCGGCAGGTGCGCGCCGTAGCAGCCGCGGGTGTACTCCTCGGCGTTCCAGTCCCGCTCCAGATACGCCACCGGCTCCAGCGCCCGCGGCCCGACGTACCGCGCCATCGACCGCAGCACGGTGTCGCGGCGCTGCTCGGCCGGCATCTCGCCGAGCCGCAGCGACTCGGGACCATCCACAAAGGCCAGCAGGATGCCGGGCGTGCCGTCGGGCGGGGTGGCGTCGAACAGCACCTTGACCTCGCCGGTCTCGCTGGCCGCCTCACCGGACAGGCCGTCGGCGCGCCAGAACGGCTCGGCGTACACCGCGTGGCACTTGATGATGCCCCCGTGCGGCAGCCGCTGGGTGAGTTGGTCACGCCGCGCCGGCAGCGCCGGGGTGTACGCGATCCGACCGGCCAGCGCCGGGGGGACCGCGATGACCGCCCGATCGGCGGTGTGCGTGCCCGCGTCGGTGCGTACCCTCACCCCCGTCTCGTCCTGGGCCACGGCCCGCACCGGCTCGCCCAGCCGGACCACGTCGGCGCCGAGCCGTGCGGCCAGCCGCTCGGCGAGCTGCCCCATCCCGCCGACCACCCGGTCCTGCTGCGCCCCACCGCGCGTGCTGATCAGCGTCTCCAGCCCGCCGCCACTGGCCGCGTAGAACAGCGCGTGCAGCAGGGAAATGTTGGCAGCGGTGGTCGCGAAGACCGCCTCGCAGGCGGTGCGGAAGAAGTCCCGGCCCCGCTCGGTCCAGCACGTACGCCCGAGCCAGCTCTCGAAGGTCTGAGCGTCGAGCGTCGCGGCGTCGGGCGTACGCCACGGCTCGGCCAGGTTCACCGTGCCGGAAAGCCGGTCGAAGCGCCGCTGGGCCTGCCCAACGTCGAGCAGCGTCATCGGGTCGAGGTTCGGGATGCGCCCGGTGTACCGGCGCGCCTTGCCGCGGAACAGCACCAGCGCCGCGCCGTTCGTGGGCTGCGGGTAGGTGCGCAGGCCGAAGCGCTCCAGCTCGCGGTAGAGCAGGTCCTGCCCCGGGCCGACCCACTGGCCGCCCTCGTCGATCACCACGCCGGGGTGCCCCGGCACCTCGACGCTGCGGGTCCGCCCACCGACCCGGTCGCGCGCCTCCAGCACCCGTACCGTCCTGCCGGCCGCGACCAGCCGGTCCGCGGCGACCAGCCCGGCCACGCCCGCCCCGACCACGACCACGTCGACGTCACGCTCCGCCATGTCGGCCGATGCTAGATGAATCTTCTTCGCGGTACGGTGCGCCCGTGCGCACAGACCTCAACCTGGCTGGTCCCGGCCGGCGGCTGATCGGGTTCGTCCTGGACCTGGGGCTGCTTGTGGTCACGCTCGGTGTCGGGTGGCTCGTTTGGTCGATCTACGAGTGGCGGCACGGCCGCACGCCGGCGAAGCGGCTGCTGCGGCTGCGTGTGGTCGACGCGGTCAGCGGCGCACCGGCGGGGCTGCGGGTGATGGCCCTGCGTCAGGTCGTGTACGCCGTCGGCATCGTCGGCCTGTTCGGCGCGGTCAGCTTCGGCCTCGGCTGGGCGATCGCGGCCGCGTTCGTGCTGTCGCCGACGCGGCAGGCGATGTGGGACCGGTTGGCGTTCACCACTGTGCTGCGGGAGCTGCGATGAGCGCGCCCGCCGGCACCGGGGCGGCGCCGACCGTGCCCACCCGGATCACCGCGCCGCTCGGCTGGCCGGCCCGGCTGGCCCGGGTCGCGGTGCTGATCGTGCTGGTGCCGGCGACCCTGCTGGCCTGGGCGATGCACGTGCCGCCCCGCCTCGCCGCGCTGCTGCCCGCCGCGTCACCACCCGATCGCCCCACGCCCGCCGACTGCGCGCCGTACCGGTCCCCGAACCGGGCCCCGGTCACCGGGTACGCGCAGGACGGGGCGAGGCTGAGGGTCTTCGCCATCGGTTACCACCTGAACCTCGACCATGCGACCTCCTACGACACCTGGCGCACCGCGATGCGCTGCCTCGTGGAGGAGACCGTGGTGCCCCATATGAAGCCAGGGGTGCCGACGCTGGTCGTCTTCCCCGAGGACATCGGGCTGCCGACGCTCGGCATCGGCGCACGCGGCGCGACCGTGCGGGCGCAGGCACACACCCCCGCCCGGGCCAAGAGCGAGGCGCTCCCGCTCGGCATGGCCGGCGCGCTGCTGCAGTTGAACACCGCCTACGCCCCGCAGATCGCGGCGTACCAGGCCCGGTTCGGCCCCGTCGACCCGCGCAAACAGGTGCTGCTCGCGGCAACCGACACGTTCGCCCGGGCGTTCAGCCGCACCTTCTCCGAGATCGCCCGGGACTACGGCGTGTACGTCGTCGCCGGCAACAACCAGGCGCGCTACCGGGTGACCCACGATCCGGTCGAAGTCGCGCTCTTCGCCGATCCGGCCGAGCAGCCCACCGGGACGGCGTACGTCGCGGTCGACGCCCGCGTGCCCAACACCACGTTCCTCTGGGGACCGTCCGATGTGTATCCCGATGCGCCGGATTTCGAGCGTAATCTGTTGTTCCGCAACGAGAAGGTGCCGCTGACCGCGCTGGAACTCGATCTGCTCGGCCTGGACGAAGGGCCGGCGAGCGGGCCCGACGCGCTCGCCAACGCCGCCGGGGTCGAGGTCGCCGGGCTCCGGCTGGGCTTCGCCACCTCGCTGCCGGCGTTCCGGTACGGCTATCCGTTCGGGCAGCGGCCGGCGGGCTTCGAACCGTGCGCGGACCTGCGGGTCAGCTACGCCGCATGCCAGGACGCGCTCGGGGTCGACGTGATGATCCAGGCCGACGCGAACCCGGGCCGGTGGGCGACCGGGCTCCAGGATGGCGGCTGGCAGCCGCTGGAGTGGATGAGCTCCACCTGGCGCGCGGTGGCCGACCCCACGGTCCGCTTCCGCTACAACGTCACCCCGATGATGACCGGCAACCTGTTCGACCTGGTCTTCGACGGGCAGAGCGCCATCACCGCGCGCGGCGCCATGGCCCCCGGCCGCCGCTATATCGGCAACGCGATGCCGGGCCCCGACGATCCGTCCGAGTACGCCGTGTACGCCGGCGACAAGTCCGAGTTCCTGGCTCTGTCGCCGTGGGTGGTCCTGGACGCTCCGCGTGATCAGTTGACCGCCGTCGCGGCCGCGCTCGGACCCGGGTCAGGCGTGGAGCGCGAGAACCGGTACGTGGAGTCGGTCATCTTCGCCGATCTCGTCTGACATCTTCATAGATCCGGCGCGATCGCGGCCGGTGGGCGGACCAGATGGACGCGGCTACGCTGGAATGGTGCGGATCGCGGTCACGGACAACCCGCTGCAGACCCGGTACGAGGCGCGTGTGGACGGGCGACTCGCCGCGTTCGCGGTGTACGTGCGCCGATCCGACGCGGTCGTGCTGCCCCACGTCGAGACGCTGCCGCAGTTCCGCGGTCAGGGGATCGCGTCGCTGCTCGTCGGCGACGTCCTGGACGCCCTCGCGGCGCAGGGCGCGAAGGTGATCCCGCGCTGCCCGTTCGTGGCCGACTACATCCGCCGCAATCCCGAGTACGCACGCCTGGCCGCCACCAGTTGATCTTCAGGGGTGGCGCGCGGCGCGTTTCGCCCAACGATCGAGGGGCACACCTGCTCTGAGGGCACCGGTGGTGCCGGCCGCAGAGATCGAGCAATCCGGGGGCGACTATGAGGCACGAGGACGAGATCAAGGGCGAGGAGCGTACGTTCCAGGCGGACAGCCAGCGGATCCGGGCCGGGGACCTGGGCGGGGAGCGGGCCAAGCGGTGGCAGGCCGAACTGACCGACAAGAAGTACCAGGAGGAGCTGCGCCGCGGGCACGAGCACGGGCTGGTCCCGGCCGACTCGATCGAGGAGAAGCACCTGGCCAGCACCTTCGTCCGCGGCGAGCTGCCGCACTTCGCCGGGATCAACACGTTCCTCAAGGCGCCGTACCTGGAGAACATCCACGAGGTCGGTCGGCACGAGGTGGCGGTGGTCGGCTGCCCGTTGGACACCGGCACGACGTACCGGCCCGGCCCCCGGTTCGGGCCCGAGGGCATGCGCCGGATCTCCAGCCTGTACACGCCGTACTACTTCGAGCAGGGCATTGACCTGCGCGAACAGCTGGACATGGTGGACGTCGGCGACATCTTCATCACGCCGGCCAACATCGAGAAGGCGTTCGACCAGATCACCAAGGCGGTGGCGTTCGTGCGGGGCGAGGGCGTCCTCCCGGTGATCCTCGGCGGCGACCACTCGATCGGATTCCCCTGTTCCCGCGGGATCATGAACGCCTTCGGGGAGCGGATCGGCGTGATCCACTTCGACCGCCACATCGACACCCAGAAGAAGGATCTCGACGAGCGGATGCACACCACGCCCTTCTACTGGAGCGCGCACGAGAAGCACTTCGACATGGGCAACCTGGTGCAGATCGGGATCGGTGGGTGGCAGGTGCCCCGTTCGGGCGTCGCCGAGGGCGCCCGCGGCGGGTCGCTGGTGATGACTGTCGAGGACATCGAGAACCTGGGCATCGACAAGGCCGCGGAGGTCGCCCTCGAGGTCGCCTGGAGCAACGGCGCGCGGGGCGTCTACCTGTCCTTCGACATCGACTGCATCGACCCCGGCTTCGCGCCGGGTACCGGGTGGCCCGAGCCCGGTGGGCTGTACCCACGGGAGGCGCTGAAGCTGGTCCGCAAGATCGCCGCGGAAGGGCTGCTCGGGATGGAGATCGTCGAGGTCTCCCCGCCGTACGACGTCTCCGACATCACCTCGCTGTTGGGCGTGCGGTTGATCTGCGAGTCCCTGGCGGCGATGGTCAGCGCCGGCAAGCTCGGCCGCAACCGGCAGGGCGAGCCGCAGACGGAACGGGCGCGCCGCACCGATGAGCTGGCCCGGGCCGGCGCCGCAGGCTCCGGCCGCGGCTGACCGGAGTGTTCAGCGCCATCATCGCGGCCATCGGCATGACCGCCGATGGCCTCGCCGAGGGTCTCTACGGGCTGCGGCACCGGTTCGCCGCGCGCGCCGCCGCCATCGGGTACGCCATCGCCGCGCTCCTCGGCTGGGTGTACCAGG
>VSCG01000001.1:0-74936 GCA_047459115.1 Micromonosporaceae bacterium | reverse complement strand
AGCGCCCACCAGTCGTGGACCGCGGCGGTCGCGCTGGACTGGCTGCTGCGCCCGCAGGGTGCCTAATAGTGGGCTCATGACGTGTCGCGGGCCGGGCGCGGGATCGACCGACGGCCGCCGACCGGCCCCGCCCGCGGACAGCCGGGCACCTACACCACCATCGGGTCGACCACGGCCTGGCGGCCCTAGCCACCGGTCCGACACACCAGGAACGGCAGGACTGTCGTGAGCCCATATGACGTGAGCACCCTCGATGGATAGGTCCGTCCGGAGACGGGCTACCGATCGAGGGTGCTCCACGCGGTACCGCGACGCCGCACGCGGCGGTTGTCAGGCCGTCTCGGTGATCGGCCGGTCCACCCAGGACATCATGGACCGCAGCTTGCGCCCGGTCTCCTCGATCGGGTGCTGGGCGGCCGCCTCGCGCCACTTGGCGAAGTTGGGCCGGCCGGCGTCGTCCTCGGCGATCCACTCGCGGGCGAACTCACCCGAGCGCACCTCGGCGAGGATCTTGCGCATCTCCTCCTTGACCCGCGCGTCGATGACCCGCGGGCCACGCGAGTAGTCGCCGTACTCGGCGGTGTCCGAGACGCTGTAGCGCATCCGGGCGATGCCACCCTCGTACATGAGGTCCACGATCAGCTTCAGCTCGTGCAGGCACTCGAAGTAGGCGACCTCGGGCGCGTACCCGGCCTCGGTGAGCACCTCGAAGCCCGCCTGCACCAGGGCGGAGACGCCGCCACAGAGCACCGCCTGCTCGCCGAACAGGTCGGTCTCGGTCTCCTCGGTGAACGTGGTGCGGATCGCGCCCGCGCGGGTGCCGCCGATCGCCTTGGCGTACGACAGCGCGAGCGGAAAGGCGTTGCCGGTCGCGTCCTGCTCGACGGCCACCAGCACCGGCACGCCCTTGCCGTCGACGAACTGCCGGCGCACCAGGTGGCCCGGCCCCTTCGGGGCGACCATGCAGACGTCCACATCGGACGGCACGGTGATCAGCCCGTACCGGATGTTGAAGCCGTGCCCGAAGAACAGCGCCTTGCCCGCGGACAGCGACGGGGCGATCGCCTCGGCGTACAGCTTGCGCTGCACGGTGTCCGGCGCGAGCACCATGATCAGATCGGCCCGGGCAGCGGCCTGGTCCGGCGTGAGGACCTCCAGGCCCTGCTCCTCGGCCTTGGCCCGGCTCTTGGAGCCCTCGGGCAGGCCGACCACGACCGGCACCCCCGAGTCGCGCAGGGACAGGGCGTGGGCGTGGCCCTGGCTGCCGTAGCCGAGCACGGCGACGGTCCGGCCGGCGACGAGCGACAGGTCGGCGTCGTCGTCGTAGTACACCTCGGCGGTCATTCCTCTCCTCGTTTCTCGTGTTTCGTAGTCGCCACAGCGTGGCCGGTCATGACGTGGGTCATGCCGCGGCGGTCGCCGCGCGCAGCGTGGGCCCGGTGATCGAGCGTGAGCCGCGGCCGATGGCCACCAGACCCGACTGCACCATCTCCTTGATGCCGTACGGCTCGAGGTCGCGCAGCAGCGCCTCCAGCTTGTCGCTCGTGCCGGTCGCCTCGATGGTCAGCGTGTCGGGCGCCACGTCGACCACCCGCGCCCGGAACATCTGCACCGTCTCCAGCACCTGCGAGCGCATGGTCCGCTCGGCGCGCACCTTCACCAGCAGCAGTTCCCGCTGCACGCTGGTCGCCGGGTCCATCTCCACGATCTTGAGCACGTTCACCAGCTTGTTGAGCTGCTTGGTGACCTGCTCGAGCGCGTTCTCCTCGGCGTTGACCACGATGGTGATCCGGGACACTTCCGGGTACTCGGTCTCGCCGACCGCGAGCGAGTCGATGTTGAACCCGCGCCGGGAGAACAGGCCCGACACCCGGGCGAGCACGCCGGGCTTGTTCTCCACGAGCACGGACAGAGTGTGCTTGCTCATCAGACGTCGTCCTCGTCGAACATCGGGCGCACGCCCCGGGCGAACATGATCTCGTCGTTGCTGGTGCCCGCCGCGACCATCGGCCACACCATGGCGTCCTTGCCGACCACGAACTCGACGACCACCGGAGCGTCGTTGATCGACATCGCCGCCCGGATCGTGGAGTCCACATCAGACGACGTTTCGCAGCGCAGACCCACGCAGCCGAGCGCCTCGGCCAGCTTCACGAAGTCCGGCACCCGGTGCTTGTGCGTGCCGAGGTCGGTGTTGGAGTACCGCTCGTTGTAGAACAGCGTCTGCCACTGGCGCACCATGCCCAGGTTGCCGTTGTTGATGACGGCCACCTTGATCGGGATGCCCTCCAGCGCGCAGGTCGCCAGCTCCTGGTTGGTCATCTGGAAGCAGCCGTCGCCGTCGACCGCCCACACCACCCGGTCCGGGTGGCCGACCTTCGCCCCCATCGCGGCCGGCACGGCGTACCCCATCGTCCCCAGGCCGCCGGAGTTCAGCCAGGTGCCCGGCTGGTCGTACGAGATGAACTGCGAGGCCCACATCTGGTGCTGCCCCACGCCGGCCACGAAGATCACGTCCGGCCCGGCCATCTCGTGGGCGATCTCGCCGAGCCGCTTGATCACGTACTGCGGCGCCAGCGTGCCGTCGGCGGGCTCCTCCCAGCCCAGCGGGTACCGCCCGCGCAGATCGTCCAGAGTGGACCACCACTCGGTCAGGTCGGCGCGGCGGCCGGCCGCGTGCTCGGCGGCCACGGCGGTCACCAACTCCTCGATGACATGCCGCGCGTCGCCCACGATCGGCACGTCCGCGGCGCGGTTCTTGCCGATCTCGGCCGGGTCGATGTCCGCGTGCACGATCGCCGCGTGCGGCGCGAACGTGTCCAGCCGCCCGGTCACCCGGTCGTCGAACCGGGCCCCGAGCGCCACGATAAGGTCGGCCTTCTGCAGCGCGTAGACCGCGGCGACCGTGCCGTGCATGCCGGGCATGCCCAGGTGCTGGCGGTGCGAGTCGGGGAACGCGCCCCGGGCCATCAGGGTGGTCACCACGGGGATGCCGGTCTGCTCGGCGAGCTGACGCAGCGCCGCCGAGGCACCGGCGCGCAGCACACCGCCGCCCACGTACAGGACGGGCCGGCGGGCGGTGGCCATCAGCCGGGCTGCCTCCCGGATCTGCTTACCGTGCGGGTGCAGCGTCGGGCGGTAGCCGGGCAGCTCCAGCGTCGGCGGCCAGGCGAACGAGGTGTCGGCCTGCAGGACGTCCTTGGGGATGTCCACCAGCACCGGGCCGGGCCGGCCGGTGGCGGCCAGGTGGAAGGCCTCGGCGAGCACCCGCGGGATGTCACGCGCGTCCTGGACCAGGTAGTTGTGCTTGGTGATCGGCAGGGTGATGCCCTGGATGTCCGCCTCCTGGAAGGCGTCCGAGCCGATCGCCGCGCGGGACACCTGCCCGGTGATCGCGACCATGGGCACCGAGTCCATGTACGCGTCGGCGATCGGCGTGACCAGGTTGGTGGCGCCGGGGCCGGAGGTGGCGATGCACACACCCACCTTGCCGGTGGCGCTCGCGTACCCGGACGCGGCGTGCCCGGCGCCCTGCTCGTGGCGCACCAGGATGTGGCGGACCGCGGAGTCGAACAGCGGGTCATAGGCCGGCAGGATCGCGCCGCCCGGGATTCCGAACACCACCTCGACGCCGAGCGCCTCGAGCGACTTGACGAGGGCGCCCGCGCCGGTGGTGCGGACCTGGGCGGAAGCGGTGGACCGGGTCGCCGGGGCCTGGGCCGGCCGACCCGCCCCGGCCGGGGCGGACGCGCGCGCCGGGGGCGGTGCGGCCGCCGAGTTCTGCCCCGCCGACGCTCCTGGCGGGCGGTTGGCAAGCAGTTCGGGAGTTGGTCGGTTCATGGGCTATCTGGCCTTCTTCGGCTAGGAATTCTGGATTTCGGCGTCAGGCGGGCAACAAAAAAGCCCGCGTGCCAAAGGGCACACAGGCTGCGCACTCCCGGTCGTCGAGAGTGCGCCTAGGTAAGTACTCGGGCGGCATGCGCGGCGGACATGCCATCAAGACTGACGCATCTCATGGCCTGAGTCAACTGGTCTCACAATCTGGAAAGGCGGTGGCGGCACCCGGCGCACCACGGGGGCCGCCGGAACGGCGGGCACCGCGGCGGCGAGCATCGCCTCGACGTGCTCGGCCGGCGTCGCCGAACCGAACAGTACTCCTTGAGCGTACGGGCAGCGGGCCTGTTCGAGCAGGCGCCGGTGCGCGACCTCGGCCACACCCTCGGCGATCACGGTGAGGCCGAGCCGCTGGCCGAGCGACACCGCCACCTGGACCAGCGGGGCCGGGCGCAGCCCTGGCCCCGGTGCCGGCTCGGCGAGCAGGCTCTTGTCGATCTTCAGGATGTCCACCGGCAGCCGGTGCAGCCGGCCCAGCGACGAGTAACCCGCGCCGAAATCGTCCAGGGCGATCCGCACACCCCGGGCCCGCAACTCCCCCAGCCGCTCCACCAGGTCGTCCACGCCGATCGCCACGTCGTGCTCGGTGATCTCCAGCACGAGGCGCTGCGCCGGCACGCGGTGCGCCCGCAGGGCGCCGATCACCCGGTCCAGGTACGCGCCGGAGCGCAGCTCGCCCGGGGAGACGTTCACCGACATCCACACGTCGTGGCCGTCCGCGAGCCACCGCGAGAGCTGATGGCAGGCCCGGCCCAGCACCCACGCACCCAGCCGCGGCATGAGCCCGCTCCGCTCGGCGATCGGGATGAACTCGCCGGGCGCGACCTGGCCGAGCTCGGGGTGGTGCCAGCGCAGCAGAGCCTCCGCGCCGACCGGACGCACCGACGGCAGAGCGACCACCGGCTGAAACGCGAGGCGCAGCTCGCCCCGGTCGATCGCGCCGCGCAACTCGTGCTCGACGGTGGTACTCCGGCGCACCGCCACCTCGTACGCCGGTTCGTACCGCTCGATGCGGGCCTTACCGCGCTGCTTGGCCGCGCGCAGCGCGAGATCGGCGTTGCGCAGCAACCGCGCGGCGCTCTTTGCGCTCGCGGCGTCGGCCAGACCGGCACTGGCGGACAGGAAGACGGTGCCGCCCTCGGCCGGCTCGTACGGCCGGCAGACCGCATCGAGCAGCCGGCGGGCGATCGGCTCGGCCTCGACCGGCGGGGCCCACATCAGGACCGCGAACTCGTCTCCGCCGAGCCGGGCCGCGACGTCGCCGGAGCGCAGTCGGCCGTGCAGCCGCCGTCCCACCTCGGCGAGGACCTCGTCGCCGACGTCGTGCCCGCGCAGGTCGTTGATGCTCTTGAAGCCGTCCAGGTCGATCGCGAGCAGCACGCAGCCGGCACCCGCCCGCTCCCGCATCACCCGCAGCAGTCCCCGACGGTTGGCCAGCCCGGTCAGCGGGTCGGTGTGGGCGAGTTCACGGTGGTGCCGGTCACTGGCTGCCAGCCGGGCGTTGGCGCGGCGCAGGCGGCGTACGGCGAGGGTCTGGTGGACCAACGCGACGGCCAGACCGGCGAGCGCCACGAGGAGCACGGAGGCGGGCGGGTGCACGAATCCAACTGTGCGGCGTGGCCGCCGGAGGGTAGGGACAGCATGTGCGACGCCGGCCCCGGTCGGGGACCGATTTGGGGCCGGCTCGGGGCCCGGCTCGTCCCGGGTGGTGGACGCGGTCGGGACGGGGCACCCGGGACGGGCCGGATCGGTGCCACACTTGACGACATGCCCCAACTGCGGTCGAGGACCTCCACGCACGGTCGGAGCATGGCCGGCGCCCGTGCCCTGTGGCGCGCCACCGGCATGACCGACAGCGACTTCGGCAAGCCGATCGTCGCGATCGCCAACAGCTACACCCAGTTCGTGCCCGGGCACGTCCACCTCAAGGACATGGGCGGCCTGGTGGCGGACGCGGTAGCCGCGGCCGGCGGGGTCGGCCGGGAGTTCAACACGATCGCGGTCGACGACGGGATCGCGATGGGCCACGGCGGCATGCTCTACTCGCTGCCCAGCCGGGAGCTGATCGCCGACGCGGTCGAGTACATGGTCAACGCCCACTGCGCCGACGCCCTCGTCTGCATCTCCAACTGCGACAAGATCACCCCGGGCATGCTGCTCGCCGCGCTGCGGCTGAACATCCCCACGGTCTTCGTCTCCGGCGGTCCGATGGAGGCGGGCAAGACGACCGCCATCGAGGGGATCGTGCACAGCAAGATCGACCTGATCGACGCCATGATCGCCTCGTCGAACCAGGCGGTCACCGACCAGCAGCTCGACACCATCGAGCGGTCGGCCTGCCCGACCTGCGGCTCGTGCTCGGGCATGTTCACCGCCAACTCCATGAACTGCCTCACCGAGGCGATCGGGCTCGCCCTGCCCGGTAACGGTTCCGTGCTCGCCACGCACGCCGCCCGACGCCGGCTGTTCGAGGACGCCGGCCGGCTCGTCGTCGACCTCGCCAAGCGCTACTACGACGGCGACGACGAGAGCGTGCTGCCCCGCTCGATCGCCACCCGCGCCGCCTTCGAGAACGCGATGACGCTGGACGTGGCGATGGGCGGCTCCACGAACACGGTGCTGCACCTGCTCGCGGCGGCCCGCGAGGCCGAGGTGGATTTCAGCGTCGCCGACATCGACGCCATCTCCCGCCGCGTGCCGTGCCTGGTCAAGGTCGCGCCGAACTCGCAGAAGTACCACATGGAGGACGTCCACCGCGCCGGCGGCATTCCGGCCATCCTCGGCGAGCTGGACCGCGCCGGGCTGCTGCACCGCGACGTGCACGCGGTGCACGCGCCGTCGCTCGCCGAGTGGCTGGCCGCGTGGGACGTCCGCGGCGGGTCCGCCCGGCCGGAGGCGATCGACCTGTTCCACGCCGCGCCCGGCGGGGTGCGCACCACCGAGCCGTTCTCGACCGAGAACCGGTGGTCCAGTTTGGACCTCGACGCGGCGGAGGGCTGCATCCGCGACGTGGCGCACGCCTACTCCGCCGACGGCGGCCTGGCCGTGCTGTTCGGCAACCTCGCCCCGGACGGTTGCGTGGTCAAGACCGCCGGCGTGCCGGAGGAGTGCCTGCGCTTCTCCGGACCCGCCAAGGTCTTCGAGTCGCAGGAGTCGACAGTAGAGGCCATCCTGCGCGGCGACGTGGTGGCCGGGGACGTGGTGGTGGTGCGCTACGAGGGTCCCCGCGGCGGGCCGGGCATGCAGGAGATGCTGTACCCCACGTCGTTCCTCAAGGGACGCGGGCTCGGTCGCGCCTGTGCGCTGATCACCGACGGGCGCTTCTCCGGCGGCACGTCGGGCCTGTCGATCGGGCACATCTCCCCGGAGGCGGCGGCCGGCGGCCCGATCGCGCTCGTCGAGGACGGGGACATCATCGAGATCGACATCCCGGCCCGGTCGATCAGCCTGCAGGTGTCCGACGAGGAGCTCGCCGCCCGCCGGGTGGCCCAGGAGAAGCGGGACCGTCCGTACACCCCGGTCAACCGCGACCGCGCGGTCTCGGCGGCGCTGCGCGCCTACGCCTCGATGACCACCAGCGCGAGCGACGGCGCCTACCGCCGGGTGCCCGACTGACGCAGGGCAACGAGTTCTGCGTGGTGCGCAGCGAGGCCGAGCCGGCCGGCACATGACGGTGGCCGGTGATCGGCTACTCCGCGGCCGGTTCGCCGGAGACGGCCCGCGCCCGCACGGTGAGCAGTTCGCCCGGAGTGCAGTCCAGCGCGTCGCACAGCGCGGTCAGCGTGGAGAACCGGATCGCCCGGGCGCGGCCGTTCTTCAGCACCGACAGGTTGACCACGCTGATGCCGACCCGCTCGGAGAGCTCCACCAGCGTCATCCCGCGCGCCGCGAGCAGGCGATCGAGATGCACCTCGACCCGGTGGCCGTCCGCTGCGGCGCCGGTACCCATCACACGAGCCCTTCCACGTCCGCCCGTATCCGCACGCCCTGGCGGAACACCTCGGCGAGCAGCAGGATGACCGCGCCGGCCAGCAGCGGCAGGAACGAGAACGACCACGCGGCCCGGACCACGCCCGCGGCGGCGGAGTGCTCGATCATGTCGACCCAGCCGAGGTACCGCAGCACCTGCGCGAGCGAGCCGCCGACGGCCACGATCACCCCGATGGCGAGCATGCGCCGGGCGTTCTCCCGGACGAACACCTCTCCGCTCGCGACCGTGCCCACGATGCGCCACAGCAGCACCAGCACGGTGAGCGCCAGCGCCTGCGTGAACAGCACCGGGCCGGCGTAGGCCAGTCGACCCCGCCAGGGTGGCTGCAGAACGTACAGCGCCATCTCCGAACCCAGCTCCACCGGAGGAAGGCCCGTGCGGGCGTCCCGGGTGCCGTCGCTGGTGTCCTTCCAGGGGAAGAGGGTGGCGCCGAAGATCCCGCCGGAATCCTCCGCGCCCACCTCGGCGACTCTCGCCTGGAAACCGCTGTCGGGCACCACCGGGATCTCCGGCGCCGTATCCCACCACAGCAGGGGCACATACGGCGGCGGCGGGAGCACCCCCAGGACCGTGGGCCCACCGATATCGAGACCTTTGGGCCCGACGACCGCCGACACGGCGCCCGCGGTGACCACCACCATCGCGACACCGAGCAGCACCCGCATGAGCACGAGGCCCGTCCGCTTTCCCAGAGCCTTCACCGCCGGCCTCCTTATCGTTTTTCGTTATGGGGCCCCCAGAGCATGCATAACGAATCTCGTTATGTCAACGGCCGACGTCGAGTCGGGACGGTTGGCCGGCCGATCCCGGGGGAAACGAGGACGGCGAGCGGAGGAGGCGATGGATGAGCTCGACATCTCCCGAACCGGCGTCCCCCGAATCGGCGCCCCTCGGCCGGGGCAGGCACCCGCTCACCGCGGTGGTCTCGGGCATGCGCGTGGTGGACAGCGCGGGCGAGGACATCGGCCGCGTCGACTACGTGAAGATGGGCGACCCGCAGGCGGTGACGATCCAGGGCCAGCAGACGGGCCCGGACACGCTGGTCGAGCAGCTCGCGGAGGCGGTCGCCGGCCCCGAGCCGGATCTCCCGCCGAGCGTCGCCGCCCGCCTGCTGCGCATCGGCTTTTTCAAGATCGACAGCCCCGGCGTCGGCCGGGACCGGTACGCCGCCGCGGACGAGATCGCCGACGTGACCGACGACAGCGTGCTGCTCGCGGTGACCGGCGATCGGCTCGCGCGGGAAAGCTGACTCCCACCCACTCGGCCAGCGTCGCGGCGGACCTCGTCGGCCGCAGATGATCCGCGAGAGGTCTTGGCGCCGGTGTGGATGATCATGCGGGACCCGACACCCTCCGGGTGATCGTCGCGACATCCTGCATGTCGGCGTATCCGGGCCGCGGTGGCGGGCGCGAGTTTCATGAAATCGGGGTGTCCGCAGCCATGATCGACTCAGCTTGCGCGCATGTGGCGGTATCGCGCGGCCCGGACACCGCGCTTTGCAGGATGTCGTGCGCCGAAACGACGCGAACGCCCCGATATGCGGGAAGTCGCGGACGCTCAACCCCGCGACGTGCGGGAAGTCGTGTCGATCATGGAAGGCGCACGGGGATCGCCGCTGCGTCCGGCGCCCGGCGCGGGAGCGTCGGGTGGCCGACAGAATGCCTGCCGGCCCACCGCGGGCCGCGCGGCTTGGCCCCCGTGACGCTCATTTAGGATCGGGCAGGTCAAACCGCGACTGGCGCCGTCGAGGGTGGAATCGACCACCGGGGAGCGACCTTTGTCCGTGCACCGCGCGCCTGGGTGCCGGCGACCGCGAGGAGTCCGGAATGCACGAGCCACGCCTGCCCCACCTGCACGCCGCCGACCCCGAACTCGCCGGGCTGATCGAGCAGGAGGCCGACCGGCAGCACGACAAGCTGCGCCTCATCCCGTCGGAGAACTACGTCTCCCCCGCGGTGCTCGAGGCGACCGGCACGGTGCTCACCAACAAGTACTCCGAGGGGTACGCCGGCAAGCGCTACTACGAGGGCCAGCAGTTCATCGACCCGATCGAGACGCTGGCGATCGAGCGGGCCAAGGCGCTGTTCGGCGTCGAGCACGCCAACGTCCAGCCGTACTCGGGCTCCCCCGCCAACCTGGCGATCTACCTGGCTTTCCTGACGCCCGGCGACACCTTCCTGTCGCTGGAGCTGGCGCACGGCGGCCACCTCACCCACGGGTCGCCCGTCTCGGCCACCGGCAAGTGGTTCCGCCCGGTCCACTACGGTGTCGGCCGCGAAACCGGCCGCATCGACATGGACCAGGTCCGCGACATCGCCCGCCGCGAGCGCCCGAAGCTGATCTTCTGCGGCGGTACGGCGATCCCGCGCACGATCGACTTCCCCGCCTTCGCCGAGATCGCCCGCGAGGTCGGCGCGCTGCTCGTGGCGGACATCGCGCACATCGCCGGTCTGATCGCCGGCGGCGCCCATCCGTCCCCGGTCGGGCACGCCGATGTCATCTCCACCACCACGCACAAGACGCTGCGTGGGCCGCGCGGCGCGATGCTGATGAGCACCGCCGAGCACGCGGCGGCGCTCGACAAGGCGGTCTTCCCGGGCCTGCAGGGCGGCCCGCACAACCACACCACCGCCGGCATCGCGGTGGCGCTCAAGGAGGCGGCCACGCCGGAGTTCCGGGCGTACGCCCACCAGGTCGTCGCGAACGCCAAGGCGCTCGCGGCCGCGTTGACCGAGCGCGGCTTCGACCTCGTCTCCGGCGGCACGGACAACCACCTGATCCTCGTGGACCTGACTAACAAGGGGATCGAGGGCAAGCCGGCCGCCAAGGCGCTGGACCGCGCCGGCATCGTACTGAACTTCAACACCGTGCCCTTCGACCCGCGCAAGCCGTGGAACCCGTCAGGCATCCGGCTGGGCACCCCCGCGTTGACCACGCGGGGCCTCACCGAGGAGCAGATGCCCCAGGTCGCGGCGTGGATCGACGCGGCGGTGACGGCTGGGCTCAAGGACGACCAGTCGGCGCTGGACCGCATCGCCGGCGAGGTGCGCGACCTGCTCGCCGCGTACCCGATGCCGGGCTGGCGGCCGGCGGCCTGAGGCGGCGCCGGGCGGCTGTCCGGCCGCGGCCCGAGGCGCCTGTGCCGGCGGCCTTGCCCGCGGCGGATGCCCGGGAAGCGCCCCACGGTCAGCCTCCGGCCACGCTCGGCAGCACCTGGATCTCCGCGCCCGGCGGGACCGGCGTGTCCAGCCCGGCGCCACGCCGACAGTCCTCCCCGTCGACGTACACGTTGACGAACCGGCGCAGCTCGCCCCGCTCGTCGCGGATGCGCCGCTCCAGGCGCGGCCAGCGCGCCGCCACCTCGTCCAGCACGGCCCGCAGCGTGCCCGAACCGTCGACGGTCAGCCGGGCGGCGCCGCCGCACTCGCCGCGCAGCATCCCGGGCACCAGCAGCACCGGCACCTCACACCACCGCCGCCCGCACGCACAGCACATCGGGCAGGTGCGCCGCCACGCGCGCCCACGAGTCGCCCTCGTCCCGGCTGGCGTAGACCTCGCCGGAGCGCGTACCGAAGTAGATCCCGGCCGGTTCGGCGTCGTCGGCGCACATCGCGTCGCGCAGCACGGCCGGGTAGTACGGCTCGCGGGGCAGGCCGTCGGCGATCGACCGCCAGGTCGCGCCGCCGTCGTCCGAGCGGTAGACGCCGTGGTGGTTCTGGGCGTACAGGCGGTCCGGGTCCGCCGCGTCGCGGGCCACCTTGTGCACGCACTGGCCGAACTCGGGGAACTGGTCGGGCAGAAAGTAGGCCCGGATGCCGGTGTTGGTCGCCGTCCAGGTCGCGCCGCGGTCGACGGTGCGGTAGACCCCGCCGGTCGACATCGCCACCACCGCGGTGGCGATGTCGACCGGGTGCGGCAGCACGGTGTGCACCGCCTGCCCACCCGCGCCCGCGTCCCAGTGCTCGCGGTGCGGATGGTCCCACAGCCCGCGCACCAGCTCGTACGTCCGACCGCCGTCGTCGGAGCGGAACAGGGCCGAGGGCTGGACCCCCGCGTACACCCGGTCCGGCTGGTCCGCCGGCCCCGGCGCCAACTGCCAGACGCGCTCCAGGGCGACCCCGGTGTCCTCGGGAAACGCGAGCGGCGCCCGCTCCGGTTCCCACCACGACACACCGAGATCGTCGCTGGTCGCCACGCTCGGCCCGAAGTGCGGGCTGGTGACACCGGCCAGCAGCCGGGGCGCGCCCCGGCGCTTGTCGATGGCCACCGCGTACACCCCGGTCATCGGGAAGTGCGGACCGCTGACCGTCCAGGACGTGCGGTCGTCCTCGCTGCGGGCCAGGAAGAGACCCTTGCCGGTGCCGATGGCGAGCAGAACAGGCATCGCACAACCTCCTCGACGGCGCGGCTCCCGCACCTGCCGAACCAGCGTCCACCCGGGGTACGACACACTGCGGCCCCGGGCTGCGCCGCCAGGCGCGCAGGTGGGACGATGGGGATCGTGCGCAGGGCAGGGATCATTCGTTTCCGCCACAACGCCGCGCTCACGGTCGCGGCGGTGGTCGCGCTGGTCGGCGCCCTCCCGGTGGCGGCGTCCTCACCCTGGCTGGCGCCCATCCCGCTGGTGCCGCTCGCGGTCGCGGTCTGGGCGTGGCGCGCCGGCACCGACGCGGACCGCCACGGCCTGCAGGTGCGCGCGCTGCTCGGTTCGCGACGGCTGCCCTGGGCCCGGATCGCCCAGCTCGTACCGACCGGCCACGGCCGGGTCTCGGCGGTGCTCACCGACGGGGCCGTCGTCACGCTGACCGCCGTCACCCCCGCCGATCTGCCCCGGCTCGTCGCCGCCAGCGGACAGGAGCTGACCGCGGCCGAAGAGGCCGACTCCCCCGACCCGGCGCGCTGACCCCGCCGCACGCTGATCCGCGGCACGCTGGCCGCCTGCGCGCCGGACGGCCCGCTGCGCACGCGGAACCCGCCGGCGCGCACGTGCCTCAACTCCTATCGCCGGGCGCACTTTCTGCAGGCCGGGCGCAGCGACTTCTGCCGCTCCCGCGCAGCGACCGCGGGACGCGCAGCCCGACCGGTCCGATGAGTGGCGGAAAGGGGATCAGTGCGGATGTCCGTCATGGTTAGGCTGGACCGCGTGACCAGCGCCAGGACCCCCACGGCCGGCAGGACCCTCACGGCCGGCAGGACCCGCGCGGTCGCCACCGTCGCCGTGCTCGCGGCGCTCGCCGTGCTCGCCGGATGCAGCTTCGGCCCCCCACCGCCCGACCAGGCCGCCGCGCCGCCCAGCCTGCCCACCCCCACCGCCCCGGCCGGCGGATCCGGCAACAGCGTGGAGGGTGGGGCGCTCACGGTGATCGCCAAAGGGCTGCGGGTGCCCTGGGGGGTGGCGTTCCTGCCCGACGGCGGCGCGCTGGTCACCGAGCGGGACACCCGCCGGATCCTCAAGGTCGGGCCGGAGACCGAGGCGGGCGGGCTCAAGGTCACGCCGGTGCAGACGGTCGACGAGGCCGAGCCGCGCGGCGAGGGCGGCCTGCTGGGGATCGCCGTCTCCCCGTCCTACGAGACCGACCACACCGTCTTCATCTACTACACCACCCGTGAGGACAACCGGATCGCCCGCCTGACGCTCGGCGGTCGCCCGGAGCCGATCGTCACGGGCATCCCCGCCGGCGGCATCCATAACGGCGGCGGGCTGGCCTTCGGTCCGGACGGGTACCTCTACGCCACCACCGGCGACGCGGGGCGGACCGACCACGCGCAGGACCTGACCAGCCTCGGCGGCAAGATCCTGCGGATGACCGTGGACGGGCAACCGGCGCCTGGCAACCCCTTCCCCAACTCCCTGGTCTGGTCCTACGGACACCGCAACGTGCAGGGGCTCGACTGGGACAACCAGGGCCGGCTGTTCGCGACCGAGTTCGGCCAGAACACCTGGGACGAGATCAACCGGATCGAGCCCGGGGGCAACTACGGCTGGCCCGAGGTCGAGGGCATGGGCCAGGACACGCGGTACGTGGACCCGCTGGTGACCAAGCCGACCAACGAGGCGTCGTGGTCGGGGATGGCGATCCTCGGCAATATCGTCGTCGCCGCCAGCCTGCGGGGCGAGCGCCTGTGGTTGGTCGAGCTGACCGGGGGCGGCAGCGCCCTGGGCGCCCCGAGCGACCTGCTCTACAAGGAGTACGGCCGGCTGCGCGCTGCGGCGCGGGCTCCCGACGGGTCGCTGTGGGTAACCACCTCCAACCATGATCGCCGGGGTGATCCGCGCCCGGACGACGACCGCATCCTGCGCCTGGTGCTGGGCGGCGGCGCGATCGGTAAGAGCTGATCGTTCGCCGATCGTCCCCGCGGCGCGTCATGATGAGGACCATGTGGCAGTGGCTGCGCGAGCTGGTGACGGCGGTGACACTGCGGGCGGCCGTCGGTCGGCTGCGCGGCCTGGTCGACCGGCTGCGCTCGCCCGGCCCCGTGATGCGCCGGGCCACGGCTGTCCTGTCGATCACCACGGTCGCCGTCGTGGGGATCATCCTGGGCGTGCTCATCGGCGCCCGCACCGCCAGCGACGTCGGGCCGTTCAGTGCGGAGCTGCAGATCACCCCGTCGCTCGCCGGCGGCGCGGACGTGCAGATCCCGCCGCTGGGCTCGCTCGCCCTCGACAGCCACGACGGGCCGGCGCACGTGTCGCTGCGGCTCGGCAACCTGGACCAGGGCCGCACCCAGGCGCTGGTGGCCGACCCCGAGGGGATCGTGCGGGCCAGCGACACCGCGGTCGAGGACGTGGAGACCGGCCTGACCCGGCTGGCGCTGCGCACCCTGGCCGCCACGCTGCTCGGCGCGATGGCGCTGGCCACCCTGGTGTTCCGCAACCTGCGCCGCGTCGCGATCACCGGCGCGGTGGCGCTCGGCATCACCGCGGCCAGCCTCGGCGTCGCGGTGGCCACCTTTCGCCCCACGGCCATCCAGGAACCCCGGTACGAGGGCCTGCTGGTCAACGCCCCGGCCGTGGTCGGCGAGGCGCAGCGGATCGCCGACCGGTACGACGAGTACCGGGCCCAACTGCAACGCCTGGTGCGCAACGTGAGCAGGCTGTACACCACCGTGTCGACCCTGCCGGTCTTCGAGCCGGACCCGTCCACCACCCGGGTGCTGCACGTCTCCGACCTGCACCTCAACCCGTCCGCCTGGTCGATCATCGATTCAGTGGTGGATCAGTTCGACATCGACGTGGTGGTGGACACCGGGGACATCACCGACTGGGGCACGCAGCAGGAGGCGTCCCGGTACGTCTCGTCGATCGCCGCGCTCGACGTGCCGTACGTCTACATCCGCGGCAACCACGACTCGGCCATCGTCTCCGCGGCGGTGGCCCAGCAACCCAACGCGATCGTCCTGGACGACGACGTCCGCAGCGCGGGCGGCCTGACCTTCGCCGGCATATCCGACCCCCGGTTCACGCCGGACAAGGAGACCGCGCCCGCCACTCCGGCCGAGTCGCAGAAGACCATGGAGCGGGTGCTGGAGACCGGCGGCCGCCTGGCCGAGACGATCCGGCGCTCGGGGCAGCAGGTGGACGTGGCGCTGGTGCACGATCCGACCTCGGCCGGCGGGCTGGTCGGGGAGGTGCCGGTGGTGCTGGCCGGGCACACCCACGGGAGGGACGTGCGCACGCTCACCCGCGACGGCGGGCCGCCGACGCTGCTGATGGTGCAGGGCTCCACCGGCGGCGCGGGGTTGCGCGGGCTGGAGCACGAGGAGCCGACGCCGCTGGCGCTGTCGGTGCTCTACTTCAACGAGAACAGGACGCTGCAGGCGTACGACGACATCCGGGTCGGCGGCACGGGCCTGGCCACGGTGACGCTGGAGCGGCACGTCATCGACGGCCCGCCGGAGCCGGCGCCGACTGGCCCCCCGGTGCCGGCCGGGACCCCTACGCCCAGCCCTAGCTGAGCCGCTCCAGCAGGAGTTCGCGCACCGCCTTGGCGTCCGCCTGGCCACGGGTGGCCTTCATCACCGCGCCGACGAGCACACCGACGGCCGCGACCTTGCCGCCGCGCACCTTCTCGGCCGCGTCGGGGTTCGCGGCGATCGCCTCGTCCACCGCGGCCGACAGCGCCCCCGGGTCGGAGACGACCGCGAGGCCCCGCTTGGCCACCACCGCCTCCGGATCGCCCTCGCCGGCGAGCACCCCGTCGAGCACGGTACGGGCCAGCTTGTCGGTCAGCGTGCCCGCGTCGACCAGCCGCTGCAACGCCGCGACCTGCTGCGGAGTGGCGCCGACCGCGGGCAGCTCGACCCCGGCCTCGTTGGCGCGCCGGGCCAGCTCGCCGAGCCACCACTTGCGCGCGGCCTCCGGGGTGGCGCCGGCGGCGACGGTCTGCTCGATCAGCTCGAGCGCCCCGGCGTTGACAATCGCCTGCATGTCCAGGTCGGTCAGCCCCCACTCGTCGCGCAGGCGGTTGCGGCGCACCCGGGGCAGTTCGGGCAGCGCGGCCTTCAGCTCGGCCACCCAGGCCGGGTCCGGCGCGAGCGGCACCAGGTCGGGCTCCGGAAAGTACCGGTAGTCGGTGGCGGTCTCCTTGGTGCGCCCCGAGGTGGTCTCGCCGGTGTCCTCGTGGAAGTGGCGGGTCTCCTGGACCACGACGCCGCCGGCGTCGAGCACCGCCGCCTGGCGCAGCATCTCGGCCCGCGTGGCACGCTCGACGCTGCGCAGCGAGTTGACGTTCTTCGTCTCGGTACGGGTGCCCCACGGCTCCCCCGGCCGGTTGAGGGACACGTTCACGTCACAGCGCAGCGAGCCCTCCTCCATCCGTACGTCGGAGACGCCGAGGGAGCGGATCACGTCGCGCAGCTCGGTCACGTACGCCCGGGCGACCGCGGGGGCCAGCTCGCCGGCGCCCACCACCGGCTTGGTGACGATCTCCACCAGCGGGATACCGGCCCGGTTGTAGTCCACCAGCGACTCCGTCGCGCCCTGGATCCGCCCGGTCGCCCCGCCGATGTGCATCGTCTTGCCGGTGTCCTCCTCGAGGTGGACCCGCTCGATGCCCACCCGCACGGTCTGCGGCCCGTCCGGGCCCGGCACCTCCACGTCCAGCCAGCCGTCCGTGCACAGCGGCTCGTCGTACTGGCTGGTCTGGAAGTTCTTCGGCATGTCCGGGTAGAAGTAGTTCTTGCGCGCGAACCGGCTCCAGGTCGCGATGGTGCAGTTCAGGGCCAGGCCGATGCGGATGGTCGCCTCGACGGCGGCGCGGTTGGCCACCGGCAGGCTGCCGGGCAGGCCGAGGCAGACCGGGCACACCTGGGTGTTCGGCTCGGCCCCGAAGCGGGTCGGGCACCCGCAGAACATCTTCGTGGCCGTGCCGAGCTCGATGTGGACCTCCATGCCGATGACCGGCTCGTAGCGGGTCAGCACGTCTTCGATGCTGGACAGGACGGTGCTCACCCGGGCAAGCCTAGTCGCCCCGTCCGGCCGGGCGTGGGCGGCGGTCACAGGGCCGGCGGGGTGAGCCTGCCCACGGCCGACTCCAGCGCGGCCGCCACCCGGTACATCCGGTCGTCGGCCATCGTCGGCGCCATCACCTGCAGGCCGACCGGCAGCCCTTCGGACAGCCCGCAGGGCACCGAGATCGCCGGACCGCCGTACATGTTGGCCGGCACGGTGTAGAGGTCGGCGAGGTACATCTGGTACGGGTCGGCGGTGCGCGAGCCGATCTGGAACGCCACGAACGGGGTCGTGGGGCTGATCAGCACGTCGGCGGACTCGAACGCGGCGGCGAAGTCGCGGGCGATCAACGTGCGCACCTTCTGCGCCTGCCCGTAGTAGGCGTCGTAGTACCCGGCCGAGAGCGCGTACGTGCCGATCATGATCCGCCGCTTGACCTCGGGCCCGAAGCCGGCCTGGCGGGTCAGTGACATGACCTCCTCCAGCGACCTGGTGCCGTCGTCGCCGGCCCGCAGCCCGTAGCGGACGCCGTCGAAGCGGGCCAGGTTGGAGGAGCACTCGCTCGGCGCGATGAGGTAGTAGGCCGGCAGCGCGTACGTGAAGTGCGGGCAGGAGACCTCGACCACCTCCGCGCCGAGCTTGGCCAGCGCGTCGACCGCGTCGCGGAACGCCGCGACCACGCCCGGCTCGGCGCCCTCGCCGTCGAACTCCCGCACCAGGCCGAGCCGCACGCCCGCGAGGTCGCCCTGCGCGCCCTGCCGGGCCGCCTCGACGACCGGGGGTACGGGCGCCGGGATCGACGTCGAGTCGCGGGGGTCGTGCCCGCCGATGACCGTGTGCAGCAGGGCCGTGTCTTCGACGGTACGGGCGCACGGGCCAGGGGTGTCCAATGAGGATGAGAACGCGACGACGCCGTACCGGGACGTGCCGCCGTAGGTCGGCTTGGCACCGACCGTGCCGGTGACCGCGCCGGGCTGGCGGATCGAGCCGCCGGTGTCGGTGCCGATGGCCAGCGGCACCTCGTAGGCGGCCAGCGACGCGGCCGAGCCGCCGCCCGAGCCGCCCGGGGCCCGCGTCAGGTCCCACGGGTTGAACGTCGGCCCGTACGCCGAGTACTCCGTGGACGAGCCCATCGCGAACTCGTCCATGTTGGTCTTGCCGAGCAAAACGAGGCCGTGCTCCTGGAGCCGCCGCACGATCGTCGCGTCGTACGGCGGCACCCAGCCTTCGAGGATCTTCGACCCGGCGGTGGTCGGCATGCCCCGGGCGGTGAAGACGTCCTTGACCGCTACCGGCACGCCCGCGAGGGGCCCCAGCGCCTCGCCGCGTGCCCGGCGGGCGTCCACCTCGCGCGCCGCGGCCAGCGCGCCGTCGGCGTCCACGTGCAGGAACGCGTGCACCTTCGGCTCGACGGCGGCGATCCGGTCCAGGTGCGCCCGGGTCACCTCCTCGGCCGAGACCTCCCCGTCGGCGACGAGCCGGCCCAGCTCCGCCGCGGTCTTCCTGGTCAGGTCGCCTGTCGTGCCCATGGCAGTCACTCCTCCGCCTCGAGGATCCGGGGTACGCGGAACCGCCCGGCTTCGCGGTCGGGGGCGCCGGACAGGGCCTCGTCCTGGGACAGGCAGGGGGCCGGCACGTCGTCGCGCAGCACGTTGGTCAACGGGACGGCGTGCGAGGTCGGCGGGACGTCCGCGGCGGCCACCTCGCCCACCCGGGCGACCGACTGGAGGATCACGTCCAGTTGGCCGGCGAAGGCGTCCAACTCCTCCTCGGTGACGGCGAGCCGCGCGAGGCGCGCCAGATGCGCGACCTCCTCGCGGGAGATGGCGGCCATGGGCTGCTCCCCTCGGGGTCGTCCGGTCCGATCGTCGATGTCGTCGTCAGCATCGGTGTCGGTGTCGTCCGTCGTCGGTGTCGTCGGTCTGGTCGGCCGGTCCGGCCGGACCGGGCCCGACCCGTCCGATTCCCGACCCGCGCGATTCTATGTGCGCCGCCGTCCGCCCGCCCCGCCGACCCGGATCGCGGTTCGCCGTCTACTCGGCGGCCGGCGCGGCGCGGTCCGGGTAAGACGAGCGGCGCAGCACCGGGGCGCGGTAGCGGGCGAGCCAGGCGGGCAGCTCGTCGCCGGGCATCGGTCGCGCGAAGAACCACCCCTGCCCGACGCAGCAGCCCGACTCCACCAGCAGCCGCCAGGTCTGCTCGTCCTCGACGCCCTCGGCGACGATCCGCAGCCCGAGCGAACGGGCCAGCTCGATGGTGGAGCGGACGATCGCGGCGTCGTAGCCGTCCGCGGTCATGCCCAGCACGAACGACCGGTCCACCTTGACCTCGGTCAACGGCAGCCGGCGCAGGTGCTGCAGGGACGAGTACCCGGTGCCGAAGTCGTCCAGCGAGATGGCGACGCCGAGCGCCGCGATCTGGGTGATCGTGGCGAGCACCCGCCGCGGATCCACCATCAGCGCGCCCTCGGTGATCTCGAGCTGCAGCCGGCTCGCGGACACGCCGTACTCCGACAGCCGCGCCGCCAGATGCGAGACGATCTCGTTGGTGTGCAGGTCCCGCACGCTGACGTTGAGCGAGGCGCGCAGCCACAGCCCGTCCGCGGTCCACTTGGCCACCTGCGCCACCACGTCGTCGATTACCCGGCGGGTCAGCAGCCGCATCACGGCGGTGTGCTCCGCGACCCGGATCAGCTCCTCCGGGTTGACCATCCCGCGCACCGGGTGGCGCCAGCGCAGCAGCGCCTCGACGCCGACCACCTCACCGGCGCGCAGCGCGATCTGCGGCTGGTAGTACAGGGCGATCTCCTCGCACCCCGGCGTCTCCAACGCCCGGCGCAGGTCGGCGAGCAGACCGAGCCGCTCCGGGGAGTTGTGGTCGGACTCGGGCAGGTACACGGCCACCGTGTCGCCGCGGTGCTTCGCGTCGTACATCGCCACGTCCGCGTGGCGCATCAGCGCGGCGAAGTCCCCGCCGTGGTCGGGGTAGATCGCCACGCCGACCGACCCGCTGACGTCGACCGGCAGCCCGTCGAGCAGCACCGGCTCGGCAAGCGCCTCCTCGATGCGTCCCGCCACCGCCCGCGCCTCACCCGGACCGGTGACCGTCGGTGCCAGGATGGCGAACTCGTCGCCGCCGAGCCGGGCGACCAGGCCGCCGCGCGGCACCACGCCCTGCAACCGCTCGGCCACCGCCACCAGCAACTCGTCGCCCACGCCGTGCCCGAGCGCCTCGTTGACGTGCTTGAACCGGTCCAGGTCCAGCAGCAGCAGGGCGAGGCGGCCGACCGTGCCGTCCTGGGCGGCCCGTTCGGCGTGTGCCGCGATCTGCGCGGACACCTCCGTCAGCAGCGCCTCCCGGTTGGCCAGGCCGGTCAGCGGGTCCAGCAACGCCGCCCGCGCCTGCTCGTGGGACAGCCGCGCCATGCGCTCGACGGCGTACAGCGGCAGCCAGATGAGCGGGATGAGCGCGGCGCTGGCCTGCGCGGCCACCGCGAGCACGGGCCCGAGCAGCAGCAGCGCCCCGGTCGACAGCGCCTCCGGACCGAGCGTGCCGGTGGCCACCCGCCACCAGGGCACCCCGAACCGCAGGGCGATCGCCACGGTCACCAGCAGGTCGTTGACGAGGAACCAGGCCGCGGCCGCGGCCAGGACCACCGCGAGCCCGCGCCAGGCGGGTGCCCCGGTGGCGGCACCGAGCGGGTCCGGCGCGGCGAGGTCGAGTACGGCGGCCGCCGCGGCGAACGACAGCGCGTACTGGCCGGCGTTGAACGCGGCCCGCCACGGCGCGTGCCGTTGACGCAGCGCCACGACCAGGACGGCGGCGGTCTGCACGAGGATCGCCGGACCCGGGCCCCAGGTGAGCAGGATGGCGAAGGTGAAGCAGACCGACGGGTAGACGACCGCGGCGTCGCGGCGGCCGGGGGCGCTGAACGGGCGGGCGTCCGACAGCACCGCCAGGGCGGCCATCAGCCAGAACGCGGGCGGCGCGGCGCGGACCTCGGCGGGCAGGTCCGACATCGACCCGGCGGCCACGAGCGCCCCGAGCGCGACGACCGCGGCGAAGTAGCCGACAAAGGCGCCCCGTCGTTTGGACGGGGCGGCGTTGCGCAGGGTTGTGGGCTCCATCCCGACACCTCCCTGCCTCCGCGACGACGCCCGGATTCTACGTGTCTTTTCCTGTACGCCGCGCTTTTACACTCTGATGTGCTTCCGTGCCGCTTCGGGGCCCTCGCTCAGCAGTACCTCGAACCCGGCCTCGTCCAGGATCGGGATCTTGAGCGCCAGTGCCTTGTCGTACTTGGATCCCGGGTTCTCGCCGACCACGACGAAGTCGGTTTTCTTGGACACCGAGCCGGTCACCCGGCCGCCGCGCGCGGTGACCGCCTCCGCCGCCCCCTCCCGGGAGTAGCCCTCCAGGGTGCCGGTCACCACGACCGTGACGCCTTCGAGGGGTCGCGGGCCGGTCTCCGCCCGCTCCTCGGCCATCCGTACGCCGGCCGCCCGCCATTTCTCGACCACCTCGCGGTGCCAGTCGACGGCGAACCACTCCCTGATCGACTCGGCGATGGTCGGGCCGACCCCCTCCACCTCGGCGAGCCGCTCCACGCTGGCCTGCGCGATCGCGTCCACGGATCCGAACTCGCGGGCCAGGGCCTGCGCCGCGGTCGGCCCGACGTGCCTGATCGACAGCGCCACCAGCACCCGCCACAGTGGACGGCCCTTCGCCTCCTGCAGATTGGCCAGCAGCTTGACGGCGTTCGAGCCGAGCGAACCGTCCTTGTTGACGAAGAAGGCGCTGCGGGCGAGGTCGTCGGCGGTCAGCCCGAACAGGTCCCCCTCATCGGTGATCACCTGGTCGTCCAGCAGCGCCATCGCGGCCTTGTACCCGAGCACCTCGATGTCGAAGGCGCCGCGCCCGGCCAGGTGGAACACCCGCTCACGCAGCTGGGCCGGGCAGGAGCGGTTGTTCGGGCAGCGGATGTCGACCTCGCCCTCCCGGGCCGGAGCCAGCGGGGAGCCGCACTCCGGGCAGTGCGTGGGCATCACGAACTCGCGCTCGGTGCCGTCGCGCAGGTCCACGACCGGGCCGACGATCTCGGGGATCACGTCCCCGGCCCGGCGCACCACCACCGTGTCGCCGATCAGCACGCCCTTGCGCGCGACCTCTTGGGCGTTGTGCAGGGTGGCGTTGGTGATCGTCACGCCGCCGACGTAGATCGGCTCCAGCACGGCGTACGGGGTGACCCGGCCGGTGCGCCCGACGTTGACCTGGATGTCGATCAGGCGGGTGTTGGCCTCCTCCGGGGGGTACTTCACCGCGATCGCCCAGCGCGGCGCCCGGGAGGTCGAGCCGAGGCGGCGCTGGATCCGCACGTCGTCGACCTTCACCACCACACCGTCGATCTCGTGTTCGACGTCGTGGCGGTGCTCGGCGTAGTACGCGGTGTACTCCCGCACGCCGGCCAGGTCCTCGACCACCCGCCAGCGGGTGCTCGTGGGCAGCCCCCACGCGCGCATCGTCTCGTACGCGTGTGACTGGGAGCGCGGCTCGAAGCCACGGCGCGCGCCGAGCCCGTGCACGACCAGGCGCAGCGGGCGCGACGCGCTGATCCGCGGGTCCTTCTGGCGCAGCGAGCCGGCGGCCGCGTTGCGCGGGTTCGCGAATGGCGCCTTGCCCTGCTCGACCAGGCTCGCGTTGAGGTCGGCGAACGCCGCGACCGGCAGGTACACCTCGCCGCGGACCTCGACCAGCTCCGGCACGTCGTCGCCGGAGAGCCGGTGCGGCACGTCGCGGATCGTCCGCACGTTGCGCGTGACGTCCTCGCCGGTGCGCCCGTCACCGCGGGTGGCCGCGCGCACCAGCACGCCGCGCTCGTAGGTCAGGCTGATCGCCAGCCCGTCGACCTTGGGCTCGCACAGGTAGCGCACCGGGCCGCCGGCGTCCCGTTCGATCCGCTCGGCCCAGGCGGCCAGCTCCTCGTCGTCGAACGCGTTGTCCAGCGACATCATCGGCTCGACGTGGGCCACCGGCCGGAAATCCGTCGAGTACGTCCCGCCGACGCGCTGGGTGGGCGAATCGGGTGTGCGCAGCGCCGGGTACGTCTCCTCCAGCGCGGTCAGCTGCGCCATGAGCGCGTCGTACTCGGCGTCGGAGATCGTCGGCGCGTCGAGCACGTAGTATCGGTACTGATGTTCGTCTATCTCTTGGCTCAGCGCCGCGTGCTGCTCCTGGGCCCCCGGCGGCGGCGGGCCCCCGGCCGCCTCCTCCTGCGCGGCGGTCACCTGCTGCGGGATCGCGTCTTCGGACACCCTCGCACGGTAACGCGCTGTTCCGACATTCGGCCGCTCGGCCGTTATCTGCCGCCGTCGCCCGACGGCGGGCCGGCCGCCCGCGGAGGGCCGGACTCCCACGGCGGGCCGGCCTGCGGCGGGCGCCCCGTCTCCCACGGCGGCCGGCGGCCGGCCGGCCCCTGCAGCGACGCCATCTCGATCGTCCGGTTGACGTCACCGGCGGTGACCACGCCCACCAGGTGACCGTCGGAGACGACCGCGGCGAGCCGCTGCCCGTCCGCCAGCAGCGCCGCGGCGTTCTCGGCCAGCGGCGCGGCCGGGTCGAGCACGGTCACCTCCGAGCGCGGCACCTGCACCGCGTCGAGCCGCACCGCGGACCGCTCCGGCTCGGCCACCTCGGCCAGCCCGGCCAGCGTGACGACGCCGGTGAGCTGCCCTTCCGGGGTCAGGACCGGATAGGCCGGGTGCGGGTTGCGCCGGGCGACCGAGTTGACGAAGTCGTCGACGGTCTGGCTCGACGAGCCGTACACGGGCGGGGTGCTCATGATGTCCCCGACCCGCAGGTCGCCGAGCACCTCGCGCAGCCGGGTGCCGATGTTCTCCGCCCGCGCCGCCATGGTGAGGAACCACCCCACCAGGGCCAGCCAGATGCCGCCGAGGTTGCGGGCGATCAGCACCTGGGCGACGCCGGCGAAGATCAGCAACAGGCCCAGGATCACCCCGGCGCGGCTGGCCACCCGCTGCGCCGCGCCCCGGTCGCCACGGATCCACCAGACCGCGGCGCGCAGCGCCCGGCCGCCGTCGAGCGGCGCACCGGGCAGCAGGTTGAACACCGCGAGCACCGCATTGACCACGGCGAGCCAGCCGAGGGCGGCGATCAGCAGGGGCGGCGCCTGCACGCCGGCGAACAGCAGCGTGGCCCCACCGAACACCGCCGCCGCGACCAGGCTCATCGCGGGCCCGGCCAGCGCGATGAGCAGGTCCGCGCGGGCATGCGGCGGCTCACCCTCGAGTTCGGCGACCCCGCCGAGCAGCCACAGCGTGATCCGCCTGACCTGGATGCCGTAGCGGCGGGCGACCAGCGCGTGGGACAGCTCGTGGGCGAGCAGCGCCAGCAGGAAGACGATCGGGACGAGGACACCGACCGCCCAGTAGGTGACCGCCGGCAGCCCGCCGGCCGTGGCCGGCAGGATCGTCAGCGCCAACCCCTGGGCGAGGAGCACCATGATGACCAGGACCGACCAGTGGACCCCCACGGGGATACCCGCGATCCGGCCCAGTCTCAGCGTCTGCCGCATCGACCCGCCCCTCATCCGTGTGCCGTCGCGGCGGCGGTCGCGCCCCTCCTTCGATTATCGGGGCGGGGCGGTAGCGGGGCAGCGGTTCGGGGATATCGGGGCCGGGCCCTGGTCGTGCCCAACGGTCGTGTCGTGCCTGAGCCTGTCCCGGCAGGTGAGGTAGGCGTCGAGCGCCGCAGCGCCGGCGAGCATGGCGCGGCTCCTGGCTGAGAGGCGGGCGCGCCAGTCGCGCAGCATCGACTCGAGCGGCGCGACGCCTCCGGCACAGCGCACCTGGGCGATGACCGGGGCGATCTGCTCCAGCAGGTAGCCGCCCCGTCTGAGCTGGTGCACCAGCCGGGCGTCGCGCACGTCGGCCGCGCCGTAGACCCGGTAGCCCGTCCGCGGGTCGCGGCGTGGCTGGACCAGGCCGGCGCGTTCCCATTTGCGCAGGGTGGCCGGTCGGATGCCGAGCCTTCTCGCCAGGGGACCGACGAACATCTCGCCGCGTTCCTGCGGCACCGGCTCGAGGTCGCGAAGCGCGGCTTCGACCGACTCGAGGGTGCGGCGGTCGTCGAGCAGCTGGGCGTGGCTGGAGTCGATGAGGCGGAGCGCTTCCTCGGTCGCGTCCCGGTTGACCGCCTGCATGATCGACGCGGCCGTCTGGTGGCCGTATCCAGGCACCAGGGAGAGGAACGCGCGCAGCGCCTGCGCGTGCAGCGCCGTGTACGTGCGGTACCCGTGCAAAGTGCGCTCGGCGCCCGGGAGGATCCCCGCCGCCTCGTAGTTGCGGACCGCCTGTGTCGACAGACCGTGCCCACGCGCCAGATCCACCGGCCTGAGCCGTCCTCCGTCTTTAAGGTTTCGCCCCATTGCTCTGCTTGAGTTGGCGGAAAAGTTTCAACCGTGGATTCAACGATACCGTTACAGGTATGACTGTTGGCATCACCGACACCACGCATGCTGTTGACGCCGCCGCCGTCATGGGGTTGCTTGCGGCCCGGCCGCGGCTGCTCGCCCTGGGCGAGCCCACCCACGGCGAGGAGGTCCTGCTCGACCTGCGAAACGATCTCTTCCGGCAACTCGTCGAGCTGGCGGGCTACCGGACGATCGCGATCGAGAGCGACTGCATGATGGGCCTGGTCGTGGACGACTACGTCACGACGGGCACGGGCAGTCTCGACGAGGTCATGGAGGCCGGCTTCAGCCACGGGTTCGGCGCCTTCGCGGCCAACCGCGAGCTGGTGCGCTGGATGCGCGCGTACAACGAGGGCCGGCCCGCGTCCGAGCAGCTGCGCTTCGCCGGTTTCGACGGCCCGATGGAGATCACCGGCGCCGCGAGCCCTCGGCAGGCCCTCACCGCGCTGCACACCTACCTCACCGCCTGGGTGGACGCCGACCTGCTCCCCTGCACCGCGGAGACGCTCGACCGCCTGCTCGGCGCGGACGACCGGTGGACGAACCCCGCCGCCATGATGGACCCGTCCCAGTCCGTGGGGCGCACGCCCGACGCCGCACAGCTGCGGCTGCTCGCCGACGACCTGGTGGCCCTGCTCGACGCGCAGGCACCCCACCTGATCGCGGCGTCCTCCCGGGAGGACTGGCACCGCGCGCGCCTGCACGGGCGGACCGCGACCGGGCTGCTGCGCTACCACTTCTGGATGGCCGACACGTCGCCGAGCCGCATGACCCGGCTGTGCGCGGTGCGGGACGCGATGATGGCGGCCAACCTGCTCGCCCTCGCCGAGCGCGGCCCGACGCTGGTCTACGCCCACAACGCGCACCTGCAACGGCCCCAGAGCACGATGCAGATGCGGGAAGGGCCGGTGGAGTGGTGGAGCGCCGGTGCGATCGTCGGCGCCCACCTGGACGAGGGGTACGCCTTCCTCGCCACGGCCCTCGGCACGATTCCTCACCACGGAGTAGACGCCCCGCCTCCGGACACCATCGAGGGGATGCTGTACGCGCTCCCGGGGGAGCGCCACCTCGCCGACCCCCGCCGGCTGGCCGCCGCCCTCGCCGACGTGACACCGGCTGCCCGGGTATCCCCCTGGTACGGTTACGCCCCGCTCGACCCGGCCCACGTGACCAGCACCGACGGGATCGTGTTCGTCAAGGACGCCCGGCGAGGCTAGGTGTCGCGGCGGGACCCTAGCCGGCCTCCGGCTCCTCCGCCAGGCGCCGTCCGGCCTCCCGGCAGGCGGCCTGCACCGCGCGGGCCTGCCCGGCAGTGGCTCCGGCCAGCCCGCAGGCGGAGGTCACCACGACCTGCGCGGGCATCCGGTCGAGCGGCAGGCCCAGGTCCCGCCACAGCCGGCGTACCCGGGACGCGATGTCGGCCGACGAAGGGTAGGCGGGGGGTGCCGTGGGGGCCGTGGAGACGGCACCGGCGAACAGCCCGAGCCCGTCGTCCAAGACCTCGCCGAGGGCGTCGAAGTCGTCCAGGAGGTCCAGGTCGACGGCGACGGCGGCGGCGCCGGTGTCGCGCAGCGACCGCAGCGGTACGCCGGCGGCGCAGCAGTGCACCACGACGGGTACGCCGACGGCGGCCACGACGGACCGGAGCGCGCCGACGGCCACGCCCGGCTCCACCGCGGGCAGCGTGCCGAACCCGCTCTCGGTCGGCACCTGCCCGGCGAGCACGGCGGGCAGCGACGGCTCGTCGAGCTGCAGCACGGGGCTCGCCCGGGGCAGGCGGGCGCGCAGTTCGGCCACGTGCGCGCGCAGCCCTTCGGCGAGCGACGCGGCCAGGTCCCGCACCGCGCCGGGGTCGCGCAGCACGGGCCCGCCGTACGGCAGGTCGAGCGCGGCGGCGAGCGTCCACGGCCCGACCGCCTGGGCCTTGACCGGTCCGGCGAACTCCGCCGCCTCCTCGGTGAGCGTGTCGAGGTCCCGCTCCCGCAGGTCGTGGGCGCGCCGCAGGTCCCGGCCCGGCCGCCCGGCGACGCGCCAGCGGGCCGCGTACAGCTCGACGGGCAGGTCCACCAGCAGCGCGGCGGTGCGTCCGATCGCGTCCGCCCCCGGGCCCCGCGCCGGCAGCTCAGGCAGGTACGGGAACTCCGGCAGCTCGCCGAACACGGTCTTGACCGCCTCGACGACGTCGGTGCCGGGCAGCGACCCGATCCCGGTGGCGGCGCCCGCCGGCCACGGCCAGCCCGGTGCGCTCATCCGGCCACCGGCACCGGGGATCCGGCGGCCGATCCGGTGCGCGTGATCGTCGCGGAGCCGAGCACCACGTCGCCGCCCGGCTCACGGCGGTAGGCGACGATCGTCTGGCCCGGCGCGACCCCGCGGGCGGGCCGGTGCAGGTCGGCGCGCAGCACCCCGTTGTCCAGCCGCACCGTCGCGGGCACGGTCTCGCCGTGCGCGCGCAACTGCACGTCACAATCCACGGTGGTCTGCTCGTCCATCCATACCGGACGCTCGCCATACACAGTGGACACGTCGAGGGCCTCGGCCGGGCCGACGGTCACGGTGTTGGTGACCGGGGTGATGGACAGCACGTAGCGGGGCCGCCCGTCCGGCGCCGGCCGCTGCAGACCCAGCCCGCGGCGCTGACCCACGGTGTACGCGTGCGCGCCCCGGTGGCGGCCGAGCACCGCGCCGGTGGCGGCGTCGACGATGTCGCCGGGCGTCTCGCCGAGCCGGGAACGCAGGAACTTCTGCGTGTCGCCGTCGGCGATGAAGCAGATGTCGTGCGAGTCGGGCTTGTCGGCCACGGCCAGCCCGCGCCGGGCCGCCTCCGCGCGGACCTCGGCCTTCGTCGAGTCGCCGAGCGGGAACATCGAATGCGCCAACTGCTCGCGGGTGAGCACCGCGAGCACGTACGACTGGTCCTTGGCGAGGTCCACCGAGCGGCGCAGCAGGCCGTCCGGGCCGCGCCGGGCGTGGTGGCCGGTGACCACCGCGTCGAAGCCCAGGGCCAGCGCGCGGTCCAGCACCGCCGCAAACTTGATCTTCTCGTTGCAGCGCAGGCACGGGTTGGGGGTACGCCCGGCCGCGTACTCGCGCACGAAGTCGTCCACCACGTCCTGGTGGAACTCGTCGGCGAGATCCCACACGTAGAACGGGATCCCGATCACGTCGGCCGCCCGGCGGGCGTCGCGGGCGTCCTCGATCGTGCAGCAGCCCCGGGCCCCCGAGCGGTAGGTCTGCGGGTTGCGGGCGAGCGCGAGGTGCACCCCGGTCACGTCGTGCCCGGCGTCGACCGCCCGCGCGGCGGCGACCGCCGAGTCGACCCCTCCGGACATCGCGGCTAGGACTCGCACCCGACAAGCGTATCCGGGCGGTCCGCGCGGTGGGTCAGCCGCGGGCGGAGCGGATGGCGCCGGCGCGCCGCGCCCGCTCGACCGCCGCGGGCAGCGCGGCGACGAGCTCGTCGACCTCCGCGGCGGTCGAGGTGTGCCCCAGGGTGAAGCGCAGCGTGGAGCGCGCCAGCTTCTCGTCGGCGCCCATGGCGAGCAGCACGTGCGACGGCTGCGCCACCCCCGCGGAACAGGCCGAGCCGGTCGAGCAGGCGATGCCCTGCGCGTCGAGCAGCAGCAGCAGCGCGTCGCCCTCGCAGCCGGGGAAGGAGAAGTGCGCGTTGCCGGGCAGCCGGTCGGCCGGGTCGCCGTTGTAGATCGCGTCGGGCACCGCCTGGCGTACCCGGGCCACCAGGTCGTCGCGCAACGCCCCGATCCGGGCGGCGAAGTCCTGCTGGCCCTTGACCGCCACCTCCACCGCGGTCGCGAACGCCACGATGCCCGCGGTGTCGAGGGTGCCCGAGCGGATGTCGCGCTCCTGCCCGCCGCCGTGCAGCAGCGGCACGCACGGCACCTCGCGGGCGAGCAGCAGCGCGCCCACGCCGCCCGGCCCGCCGAGCTTGTGCCCGGTCACGGTGAGCGCGGCCGCGCCGGAGGCGGCGAAGTCGACCGGCACCTGCCCGACGGCCTGCACGGCGTCGGTGTGGTACGGCACGCCGTACTCGGCCGCGACGGCGGCGATCTCGGCGACGGGCTGGACGGTGCCCACCTCGTTGTTCGCCCACATGGCGGTGATCAGTGCGACCTCGTCGCGGTACCGGTCCAGCTCGGCGCGCAGCGCGGCGACGTCCACCCGCCCGGCCGCGTCCACCGGCAGCCAGCTGACCGGCGCGCCCTCGTGCGTGTGCAGCCAGAGCACCGCGTCGAGCACCGCGTGGTGCTCGACGGCGCTGGCGATGATCCGGGTGCGCCTGGGCTCCGCCGCCCGGCGCGCCCAGTAGATGCCCTTGACCGCGAGGTTGTCGCTCTCCGTACCGCCACCCGTGAAGATCACCTCGGACGGCCGCGAGCCGAGCACGGCGGCGATCCGTTCGCGCGCCTCCTCGACCAGCTGCCGGGCCCGGCGACCGGGTGCGTGCAGCGAGGAGGGGTTGCCGACCTCGCGCGCGGTCGTCAGGTAGGCGTCGACCGCCTCGGCGAGCATGGGCGTGGTGGCGGCATGATCCAAGTAGGCCATCGCCGCCAAGCGTAGCCCGCGGCCGTCCGGCAGCGGCGGTGGCCGAGATCGGTGGGCGGTTATCCGTATGCGAGTTCCAGGGTGGCCCGGTGGCCGTCCCACTCGGCGACGACCGACCAGCACCCGGCCGTCGGCACATCCACACCGGATGGATAGATCTCGCCGGGCCCGGCGCCGGCCGGCTCGGTGACCGTGACCGACGGCCCGTCGCCGGCGGCCGGGTGCAGCGTGAGCCGCAGATCGGAGCCGTTACGCGGCTCCCGCACCCGCCACAGGATCTTGTTTCTCCGGCCCTCGGTTCCCGAGGAGGCGCGCAGCGGATGCCCGAACAGCACGCCGACCAGGTTGCCCTCGCGCGACATCACGTACGGCAGGTCGTCCGGGGCACCCTCGGCCCATCGCGGCGCCCCACCGACCAGCAGCGGGGTCTGTCCGCAGCCGCCGGGCACGACGGAGGGTTCGACGGACGGGGCGGGGCCGGCGACGGATGTCGCCGGCCCCGCCCCCGCGAACCTGAATCCGACCGACCGGCGCACCCGGCGGCCACGAGAACCATCACCAGGACCGCCGCCCGCAACGCCCGAACCATGTCGCATCCGCTCTCCATATTCATGCGGAGCCGCGGTCCGCGGGCCCGGTTCCCGGTCCGGCTACTTGCGCTTGCGGATCTCCTCGATCGCCTGCGGGACGACCTTGAACAGGTCGCCGACCACCCCGTAGTCGGCGAGCTCGAAGATCGGCGCCTCGGCGTCCTTGTTCACCGCGACGATCGTCTTCGAGGTCTGCATGCCGGCCCGGTGCTGGATCGCCCCGGAGATGCCCAGCGCGATGTACAGCTGCGGCGAGACGGTCTTGCCGGTCTGCCCCACCTGGTACTGGTGCGGGTAAAACCCGGAGTCGGTGGCCGCCCGCGACGCGCCCACCGCGCCGCCGAGCAGGTCGGCCAGCTCCTCGACCAGCTTGAAGTTCTCCGCGCTGCCCACGCCGCGCCCGCCGGAGACCACCACCGACGCCTCGGTCAGCTCCGGCCGGGCGCCCTTGGGTTCGGCCACCCGCTCGACGACCCGCGCCAGGCGGTCGGCGTCGGTGAGCTGCACCTCGACCGTCGACACCGTCGGGGTGGTCGGCGCCGGTGCCGGCGTCACCGAGTTCGGTCGCACGGTCACCAGCGGCAGCCCGCGCGACACCTTCGACTTGACGATGGTGGACCCGGCGAACACCACCTGCGTCGCCACCCCGTCGGCGGACAGCTCCACCACGTCGGTGAGCAGCCCGTTGTCCAGCTTGACCGCCAGCCGGCCGGCGATCTCCTTGCCCTCCTGGGTCGAGGGCAGCAGCACCGCCGCCGGGGACACCGAACCGACCAGCGACGCCAGCACGGTCGCCTTCGGCGACACCAGGTACGCGTCCAGATCCTCGTGCTCCGCCGCGTACACGGTCGCGGCACCGTACTCGCCCAGCTTCTCGGTCAGCGCGGCGGCCGTGCCGGGGGCGCCCAGCACCACGGCGGCCGGCTCACCCAGGTCGCGCGCGAGGGTGAGCATCTCCAGGGTGACCTTCTTGACCGCCCCGTCGGAGTGGTCGACGACTACCAGAACCTCAGCCATGCCACGCCCTCACACGAACTTCTCGGAAGCCAGGAACTCGACCAGCTTGACTCCGCCGTCGCCGGAGTCCTCGACCTTCACGCCGCCGGAGCGCGGCGGGCGCTGGCTGTGCTCCACCACCACGCTCGTCGCGCCGGCGAACCCCACCTCGTCGGCGGACATCCCGAGGTCGGCCAGCGACAGGGTGCGCACCGGCTTCTTCTTCGCCGCCATGATCCCCTTGAACGACGGGTACCGCGGCTCGTTGATGGTGTCCCACACCGACACCACGGCCGGGGTCTGCGCGGTCACCACCTCGTAGCCTTCCTCGGTCTGCCGCTCGACGGTCAGCGTGGAGCCCTCGACGGTCAGCTTGCGCGCGCCGGTCAGGGCGGGCATGCCGAGCCGCTCGGCGATCATCTGCGGCATCACCTGCACCCGCCCGTCGGTCGACTCCGCGCCGCACAGCACCAGGTCGGCGTTCAGGGTGCGCAGCGCCGCGGCGAGCACCTTCGAGGTGGCCACCGCGCACGAGCCGCGCAGCGCGTCGTCGAGGACGTGCACGGCCTGGTCCGGGCCCATCGACAGCGCCTTGCGGATGGACTCCCCGGCCTGCTCGGGCCCCATCGTCAGGATCGTCACCTCGCCGCCGTGGGCCTCCTGGACGCGCAACGCCTCCTCGATGGCGTACTCATCCATCTCGTTGATGACGTTGTTGGCCGATCCCCGGTCGACGGTGTTGTCGTCCGCCACGAGCCGACGCTCCGCGCCAGAATCCGGCACCTGCTTCACAAGTACGACGATGTTCATGGGTTTTCGACGACCCTCCCTGAGCTGTGAACGGGCGTTTAGGCCGACGTCCTGCCGCGCAGCCTTTCGCAGCCGCACGTACCGGGTCAACCGCTGCTGATGTGCGGTTCGCCACGGCCCATGTTACCCGCGAGTAGGGTTACCCTCGCGGCGGGTGACACAGTTCACGGCCACGCCTCCGTCACTGCGGTGCCGAGTCGAGCGCGGACCTGATCTTCGCCAGGGCCGTCGATTCGGTCGCCTTGATCCCGCTGTCCGCCGCGGCCGCCTCGGTGCACGCCTCGAACACGGTCGTGCGGAAGTTCTCCGCCTCGCCCGGCGCCTTCGCCCGGAGGATGGCCATGGACCGGCGCAACGCAGGCAGCACGACCTCCTCGAGTTCGGCCGGCGAGCGGGGCAGCGTGGGCAGCCCTCCGGTGGTCAGCACCTCCCGCAGCGTCCCGGGCGAGCGCGCGAGGACCTTCGAGGCGGCGAAGCTCTCCTTCACCATGTCGAGCAGACCGGGATCGGCGTTGGAGACGAGGAATATCGCACCGTAGGCGGCGTCCCTCAGGGTGTGGCGCTCGTAGTCCGTCAACGGCTCGGTCATCCCGCCATTCTGCGGCTCATGGGGCGGCCGTGCCGCACCGCGCCGGATAATCGCCGCATGGGCGGGATCAGGTGGTGGTTCGATCCGGATGAGATCCGCCGGGTCGGCCACACGCCCGACTACCGCTTCTCGCTGGCCAACGAGCGCACGTTCCTGGCCTGGATCCGCACAGCGCTCGCCCTGCTCGCCGGCGGGTTGGCGATCGCGCAGTTCCTGCCGCCGCTGGCCGTGCCGTACCTGCGTGAAGCTGTCGCCATCGCGCTCATGGCGCTCGGCGCGGCGTGCGCGGTGCGGGCGGTCGACCGCTGGATCCGCTCAGAACGCGCGATGCGGCTGGACCAGGACCTGCCGCCGACCCGGTTCCCGGCCGTGCTGACGCTGACCGTGCTGCTCGGGGCGTTCCTGCTCGCGGTCGCGGTACTCGTGGGCAGGTTCAGGTCGTGACCCGCGCGGCAGGGCCGGGACGCGACCCGGGGCTCCAGCCGGAGCGCACCCGGCTCGCCTGGCGACGCACCGCGCTCGCCGTGACCGGGGTCGCGCTGCTCGCCGCGCGCCTGGCCGTGCAGCGGGTGACACCGGTCCGGCTGCTCGGCCTGGTCGCGGTCGCCGCGCTCTGGGCCGCCGTCCTCGCCGTCAGCCACCACCGGGTACGGGCCCTCGCCCCGCCCCGCCCGGCACCCGGGGACCCGTCCGGCCGCGCGCTGCCCGCCCTCGCCCTCATCGTCACCGGGTACGCCGTACTCGGGGTGTTGCTGGTGCTGGCATGACGCCGGACGCTCTCACCGGGCATGATTGCCGCATGGCTCGGCTACTGCCCCTGCTCTTCCTGGCCCAGGTCGTCCTGGCGGTCATCGCGCTGATCAGCTGCATCTCCGCCGAGGACGGCGAGCTGCGCGGTCTTCCGAAGATCGCCTGGGTGATCGTCATCCTGCTGTTCCCGCTGGTCGGGTCGATCGTCTACTTCGTCGCCGGGCGGCCGCTGCCCACCGCGCCCCGGCCCGGCCTGTGGCGTATCGGCGGCGGCTTCCCGGAGCGCGAACGACCCCGCCGCCCGCTCGCGCCCGACGACGACCCGGAGTTCCTACGGTCGATCGGCAAACCGAAGGATCCGCGGGCGCAGGACGCCGGGCCGAAGGAGAACTCGGACTAGCTCAATCGACCGGTGTTCTCTACGCTGCCGGCGTATGGGGAGATTGACGCGGGTCACCGGCGTCCTCCTGCTCGGGGTGGCGCTGGCCGTCGGCCCGCACCCCGGCGCGGCGGCCGCGCACGACGAGCGTGAGACCGGACAGCTTGCCGGCACCGGCAGCGTGCCGACGTACCGCACGGACGGACCGCGGCTGCTGGTCTGCAAGAGCGACCGGGCCGACTTCGAGCGGCGCATCGCCGACTTCGACAGCGCGCTGCGCGAGCGCAACCTGTCCCTGTGGGAGGAGTGCCAGCGCAGCGGCTACCGCCACCTGCAGGAGGCGGTGAGCAACGTCCGGCTGCCGGGCACCAACATCCTGGTGCTGCCCGGCGTCTACCTCGAGGAGCCGAGCCTGGCCCCGCCGACGGGCGCCTGCGCGAGCATCGACGCCCGGTGGGCCGGCAACGGCCAGTACCAGGTGCTCTCCTGGGAGCATCAACTCGCCTGCCCGAACGTGCAGAACCTCGTCGCGATCCTCGGCAAGAAGGACCTGCAGATCGAGGGCACCGGCGCCCGTCCGGAGGACGTGGTCGTGGACGCGCAGTACCACAAGCTGAACGCGATCCGGGCCGACAAGTCCGACGGCTTCTACATCCGCAACCTCACCGCGCAGCGCACTACGTTCAACGCGGTCTACATCATGGAGACCGACGGGTTCGTCATCGACCGGGTCATCGGGCGGTGGAACGACGAGTACGGCTTCTTGACGTTCGCCACCGACCATGGTCTCTACACCGACTGCGAGGCGTACGGCAACGGCGACTCCGGGATCTACCCGGGCGCGGCGAACAACATCAACGCCGACCGCGGGCACGACGTGCTGCGCTACGCCATCGAGATCCGTGGGTGCCGCTCGCACCACAACACGCTGGGCTACTCGGGCACCGCGGGCGACTCGGTATGGGCGCACGACAACGAGTTCGTCAACAACACCGCGGGCGTCGCCACCGACTCGGCGTTCCCGAACCATCCCGGGCTGCCGCAGAACCACGCGAAGTTCGAGCGCAACATCATCGCCGACAACAACGAGGACTACTACCGGTACGTGCGCGACGGCACCTGCGCCCGGCCGTTCGCCGAGCGCGGGTACGAGGACGGGGTGGTGTGCCCGGTGGTGCCGCTGCCGGTCGGCACCGGGATCATCAACCCGGGCGGCAACTACAACATCTGGCAGGACAACTGGGTCTACGACAACCGGTTCGCGGGCTTCATCACCTCGTGGGTGCCGGGCTTCGTGCGCAACGACACCTCCTTCGCCGCGCAGTTCGACACCTCACACCACAACCGGTACCTGGGCAACAAGCTCGGGGTGACCCCGGAGGGCGAGTCGCGGCCCAACGGCATCGACTTCTGGTGGGACGGGCAGGGCGTGGGCTCCTGCTGGCAGTCCGACGGGGTGTCCGACCCGGTGGCGCTGCCCGGCTGCGGCGGCCCCGGCACCCACCGCTACGTGGGCGAGCTCGGCAAGACCCTCAAGCTGTACGTGTGCGCGGACTACTCCCGCGACGAGCAGCGCATCGCGGCCAACTGCGACTGGTTCGGCGCACGCGGACTGCAGCGCATCGAGGTGCAGTACGCGCTAGCCGAGGCCATCCTGCTGGGGCTGGCGCTGCTGGCACTGTGGGCGCGGCGGCTGCGCTCATCCCGGTGGGCGGCGCTGGCGGTCGCCGGCGCGGTCGGCGGGCTGATCGTCGGGGTCTTCGGCACCGCGTACGAGGGCACCGTGCTCACCGGGGTCGGGCTGGCGCTGCTCGGGCTCGGCTGGCTGACCGTCGGGCTGGCGCTGCGCCGCCGCGGCGGCCCGGGACTCGGCTGGCTGACCGTGGCGCTCGGCGTGCTGGCTCTGGCGGGCGGCGTGGACCGGAGCGTGTTCATGCTGCCGTGGATCCCGGTGCCGCCGTCGCTGCCGCGCATCCTGCTGGAGTTCGTCTGGGTGCCCTGGGCGCTCGCCGCGGCCCTGGTCCCCCGCGAGACCCCCACGTCGGATCCGGACCCGGCCGGCGAGCCGGAACCCGCGCCCACGCCCGCTGCGCCCGCCACCTGACGCCGTCGCGGTCGCCGCCTGACGCCGTCGCGGTCGGCCGGCACCGGCCGGCTGGCCTCACACCAGGTCGCGCTGGACGGGTGGTAGCCGTCAAATCCCTATTGCTCTGCTCCACGAACACGAGCAGAGCCGGGACGCCGCTCTGCCCTAACGAGCAGAGCCGGAATGCTGCTCTGCTCGCCTGCGTGGCGCAGAGCAATAGGACGATGCCTGCTACCCGCCGTGTAGGCCGAGGACCGCCATCAGAGGGCCACGAGCAGCGACCCCGCCGCGAACGGGCGGCGTCAGGCCAGGACGGAGGAGCGCGGGTAGGCGTCGTCCGGGTCGGTCAGCACGTTCACCAGGTACGGCACACCCGCGTCGAACGCCCGCTTGAGCGCCGGGCCGAGTTCGTCGGGTCGCGACACCGTCTCTCCCGCCCCGCCGAGCGCCCGCACCACGTCGTCGTAGCGCAGACCCGGCTGCAGGTCGGCGGCGACGTCGTAGCCGTACATCGCCCGCATCGGATGCTTCTCCAGCCCCCAGATGCCGTTGTTGCCGACCACGATGACCGCCGGCAGGCGGTGGCGCACCAGCGTCTCGACATCCATCAGACTGAACCCGGCCGCGCCGTCGCCCATCAGCACGCAGACCTGCCGATCCGGATAGGTGAGCCGGGCGGCCATCGCGTACCCCATGCCGGTGCCGAGGCACCCGTACGGGCCGGGGTCCAGCCAGGTGCCGGGCACCGCGGGCTCCAGGTAGCGCCCGGCGTAGGAGACGAAGTCGCCGCCGTCGCAGATGGTGACCGCGTCGGGGTCGAGCACGCGCCGCAGTTCGCCGTACACCCGCGCGGGCTTGATCGGTTCGGTGTCCGCGGCCATCTCCTGCGCGTGCTTGGCGGTCGCCGCGTCCTCGGCCGCGCGCAGCGTGGCGATCCAGTCGGCGTGGTCCGCCCGCTGTCCACTGTGGTCGGCGAAGGCGGTGAGGATGAGCCGCAGGTCGCCGGCTGGCGCGGCAGCGGTGGCCACATGCGACGCACGCTGCGAGGGAGCGTCGACGACGTGCACCACCTGCGCCGCGCCGAAGTCGCCGAAGTTCAGTCGGAAATCCAGCGGGGTGCCGACGACCGCGACCACGTCGGCTTCGCGGAGCGCGGCGCGGCGTGCCCGGATGAACGCGAGCGGATGCCCGGGTGGCAGCGCGCCGCGCCCCATGCCGTTGGTGAACACCGGCACCTGCAACGCCTCCGCGGCGGCCCGCAGGGCGTCCACCGCGTCGCCGGCGTACACGTCCGAACCGGCGATGATGACCGGCCGCTGCGCAGCGGCCAGAAGGCCGGCCGCGCGGGCGACCTCGTCCGGGTCGGGCTCCAGCACCGGCACCCGCGGGGCCTCGGGCGCCGCCGCCTCGCCATGCCCGAAGACCACCTCCAGCGGCAGGTCGAGGAAGACCGGTCCGCGGTGCGCGGTCAGCGCGGTGGTCAGGGCGTCCCGCACGGCGGCCGGGATCTCGTCGGCCGAGAGCACCGTGGCGGCGTGCTTGGTGACCGGCGCGACCAGCGGCACATGGTCGATCTCCTGCAGGCTGCCCGAGCCCCAGCGGAACGCCGGGGCCCGCCCGCCGATGACGAGCACCGGCGCGCCGTTGAAGTAGGCGCTGGTCAGGCCGGAGACGCCGTTGGTGACCCCGGGCCCGGCGGTGAGCACCGCGAGCCCGGGCCGGCGGCGCAGCTTGGCGACCGCCTCGGCGGCGAAGACCGCGGACTGCTCGTGACGCACGTCGACGATGCGCAGCCCCGTGGTGTGCGCCGCGTCGTAGAGCGGGAAGACGTGGCCTCCGGAGAGGGTGAACATCTCCGTCACCCCGGCGGCGCGCAGCGCGGCCACGGCGAGCGTGCCGCCGTGGCCGTCGATCGTGCTCATCGGCGTTACTCCTTCGGTCAGCAGCGTCGGCGTCAGCGTCCGGTGAACTTGGGCGCCCGCTTCTCGACGAACGCGGTCATGCCCTCGCGGCGGTCCTCCGTGGCGAACAGCGCCGCGAACAACTGGCTCTCCCACGCCAGGCCGGCCGCGAGGTCGCGGTCCAGGCCGCCGTCGATCGCCAGCTTCGCCGCGCGCAGCGCCTGGGCGGGGCCGGACGTGTACGGGGTGACGAGCTCCACAGCCGTGGCGTACACCTGGTCGGCGGGCACGACCCGGTCGACCAGGCCGATGCGCAGCGCCTCGTCGGCATCCACCATCCGTCCGGAGAAGATGAGGTCCTTGGCGCGCGCCGGGCCGACGAGCCGGGCCAGCCGCTGGGTGCCGCCGGCCCCGGGGATGATGCCGAGCTTGATCTCCGGCTGGCCAAGCTTCGCGTCGGCGGCGGCGACCCGCCAGTCACAGGCGAGCGCCAGCTCGCAACCGCCGCCCAGCGCGTACCCGGTGATGGCCGCCACCACCGGCTTGGGGATCCGGGCGATGGCGTCGAACGCGCTGGACAGGGCGGTGGCGCGGGCCGCCATGTCCACATACGACATGTCGGCCATCTCCTTGATGTCGGCGCCCGCCGCGAACACCTTCTCCCCGCCGTACACGATCACCGCGCGGACCTGGTCGTCGGCGGTGGCGGCCGCGGCCGCGGCGCGCAACTCCTCCTGCACCTGCGTATTGAGCGCGTTCATCGGCGGGCGGTCCAGCCGGATCGTGCCGATGCCGCCCGACGTCTCCCACCGGACGAACTCTCCAACCGTCATGGTCGCCCAGCCTAACGAACCCTCGGGTCGGACGTAGAGTGCGAGGTGATGACCGTCTACTACCGCGACGCAACGGTACGGGTGACCTCGGCCGCGATCGAGGTCCGCGGCCGGGCGTACCCGCTCGGCGAGTTGACGACGGTCTGGCACCGCTCGGGGCGCCGGCACCGCCAGGGGTGGCGGGTGCTCCTGGCCCGGGCGGCGTACACGGTCGGCCCGCTCGCCCCGCTCGTCGGCGCCGTGGGTCTGGTCGCGCTCGGGGTGCGGCTGGACGCCACGACCGGCATCCGGGTGGTGCTCTTCGTGGTGGCCGGGCTGTTCGCGCTGCTCACGCTGCCGCTGGTGGACCTGGCGCTGGACATGGTCGACCGGACCTGGGACCGGGGCACCCGGACGCACGAGATCTGGGCCCGCTGGCGCGGCCGGGAGGTGCTGGTGCTGTGCACCGGCGACCGGCTGCGGTTCGGCCGGGTCTACCGCGCGCTGCAGCGCGCCCTCGAACACCGCGCCGCTGCGCGCGGGCGGCCGAAGGTCGCGACCTCCGCTACGAAGATGCCCGTCACCTAGGGCGTACGGCCGGCGGCGGCCACCACCAGGCCCGGGGATGTCCTCAGTGTTGTACCGGAGATGCCGACCTCGTTGGGGTTGCGGGCGGGGTCGCGGCCGGGAAGGCGCGGGCCGGGCTGGTGACCCGCAGGCCGGTGCGGTCCCCGGGGGCTACCTCGCGGCCGGCACGGTCGAGCACCCGCACGGCCACCTCGGTGCCGTCGGTCAGGCGCATCGTCAACAGCGCGTCGTGGCCGTGGAAGTCGCAGCGCACCACGGTGGCCGGCACGCCGTCCGGGTCGAGGGCGAGCTGCTCGGGGCGCAGCAACACGCGGGCGGCGCCCGCCGTCACCGCGCCCGCGACCGGCACCTCGCCGAGCACGGTCACCGCCCGGCCAGCGGACACCTCGGCGGGCAGCCACACCGCCTCGCCGAGGAACCCGGCCACCCACGCGTCGGCCGGCTCGCTGTACACCACCCCGGGCGGGCCGTACTGGACGATCCGCCCGTCGCGCATGACCGCAACCTGGTCGGCCATGGACAGCGCCTCACCCTGGTCGTGAGTGACCAGCACGGCGGTGGCGCCGTCGGCGCGCAGGGCGGCGCGCACGTCGCGGCGCAGCTCCGCGCGCAGCGCCGCGTCCAACGCGCTGAACGGCTCGTCGAGCAGCACGATCGGCGGGCGCGGGGCGAGCGCCCGGGCCACCGCGACCCGCTGCTGCTGCCCACCGGAGAGCTGGTGCGGCATGCGGTCACCGAGCCCGGCGAGCCCGACGAGGTCGAGCACCTGTTCCGCGCGGCCGGCGCGGCGCGCCGAGCGGTCCAGCCCGTAGGCGACGTTCTCGAGCACCGACAGGTGCGGGAACAGCGCCCCTTCCTGCGGCACGACCGCGATCCGCCGTCGCTCCGGCGCCAGACCGGTCACCGTCCGACCGTCCACGACCACCTCGCCCGCGTCCGCCCGCTCGAACCCGGCCACGCACCGCAGTAGGGTCGTCTTGCCGCACCCGGACGGCCCGAGCACGGCCACCAGGTCGCCGGAGCGGACGGCGAGGTCCACCCCGGCGAGCGCCTGCACCGGACCGTACGACTTGCGCAGGCCGGTAACCCGCAGTTCGGCCATCACCGCCTCCCCCGGATCAGCACGGCGACGGGCACCGCCGAGATGAGCACGAGCAGAGCCGCGTACGGCGCGGCCGCGGCGTACGCGGCCACCGACGTGTGGGTCCACAGTTCGGTGGCGAGCGTGTCGAAGCCGGTGGGCCGCAGCAGCAGCGTGGCGGGCAGTTCCTTCATGCAGGTGAGGAACACCAGCGCGGCGCCGGCGCCGATCCCGGGCGCGGCCAGCGGCAGGGTGACCGTGCGCAGCACGTGGGCGGGGCGGCGGCCCAGCGACCGGGCGACCTCCTCGAGCGCCGGCGGGGCCTGCGCGGTCGCGGCGCTGACCGCGCCGACCGCCAGCGGCAGGAACAGCGCGGCGTACGCCAGCGCGAGCAGCCACACGGTCTGGTAGAGGGGGTAGGCCACGTTGATGGCGAAGAACACCAGGGACAGCCCGATGACCAGGCCGGGCAGCGCATGCGACAGGTACGCCAGCCGGTCCAGGGCGGTGGCCAGCACGCCCGGGGCGCGCGCGGTGAGCACGCCGACGGGCAGGGCGAGCAGCATGGTCAGCCCGGCCCCGAACGCGGCGGCCTGCAGCGAGTTGCCCACGGCCGCCGCGACCTCGGCGAGCGATCCGGGCCGGGACACCCCGGCGGCGAACCACCGCACCAGGCTCACCGCCGGCACGCCGAGGGCGAGCGCCGCGACGCCGGTCAGGCCGAGCAGCGCGGGCCAGCGCCAGCGGGCGAGCCGGATCCGGGGCGCTGGGCGGCCGGCGCCGCCGCCGAGCCGGGCGTACCGGGCGCCGCGCCGGCGGGTGAGCCCTTCGCCGGTGAGCAGCAGCGCGGTGAGCACGACGAGCACGGTGGCGAGCACCAGCGCGCCGGTGCGGTCGAAGCCCAGGTTGATGGCGGTGAAGATGGCCTGGGTGAACACCTCGACCCGCACGATCGATACCGCGCCGAAGTCGGACAGCACGTAGAGCGCCACGAGCAGCGCGCCCGCGGCCACGGCCGGACGGACCTGTCGCACCGTCACGGTGAGGAAGGTACGCCAGGGCCCGCGACCCAACGACCGCGCCACCTCCTCCTGGGCCGGGTCGGTGCCGGCGAGCGCCGCCGCGACGGGCAGGTACACGTAGGGGTACGAGCAGAGGGCGAGCACCAGCGCGGCCGGCCAGAACCCGGCGAAGTCGTCGACCGTGGCGACCCAGGCGAACCCGGCGACGTACGTGGGGACGGCCAGCGGCAGCGCGGCGAGCACCCCGAAGACCCGGCGGCCGGGCAGGTCGGTGCGGGTGACGAGGAACGCCGACGCGACGCCGAGGACGGTACACGCGACGGTGACCACGGCCGCGAGCGCCAGGCTGCGTGCGGCGAGCACGCCGGTGCGCCGGGTGAACAGTTCGGCGGCTATCCGGTCCCAGCCGGCCTCGGTGGTGCGTACCGCCAGGTACCCGAGCGGGACGAGCGCGACGGCGACGGCGAGCAGCGCGGCGACGGCGAGGGCCGGGCGCGGCGCAAGGCGCCGCGCCCGGCTAACCAGCCGCACGCTCACCGCATGAGTGCTCAGGCCAGCCCCGCATTCTTGATCATCGAGACCGTCCGCTCCAGCGTGTCCAGGTCGTTGAGGTCGATGTCGGGCGCGTCGAGCTCGGCCAGCGGCGGCAGGCCCGGCGCGGTCGGGACACCCTGGATCATCGGGTACTCGGAGGTCTGCTCGGCGAAGTAGCGCTGCGCCTCGGTGCCGAGCACGTAGTCGACGAACGCCCGGGCGTCGGGGTCGTCGGCGGCCTTCTTCAGCACGCCCACACCGGAGACGTTGACCAGCGCCCCGGTGTCACCGTCGGAGAAGAAGTGCAGCTTTGCGGTGAGCTGGTCGACGCTCGTGCCCTTCTCCTTGGCGAGTTGGTAGACGTAGTAGTGGTTGACCAGGCCGACGGCGAGCTTGCCGGCGTCGACGTCGGAGACGATCATCGCGTTGTTGTCGCGGATCTGCGCGTCGTTGGCCTTCAGGTCGGCGAGGAACTGCTCGGCGCGCTGGTCGCCGTGCTGGACCCGCAGCGCGGTGACGAACGCCTCGAACGAGGCGTTGGTCGGGGCGATGCCGATCTTGCCGCGCCACTTCGGGTCGGCCAGGTCGAACACCGATCCGGGCAGGTCGGCGGCGGGCACGAGGTCCGCGTTGTAGACCAGGACCCGGGAGCGGCCGGTCACCCCGACCCACTCACCGCCGCGGGCCCGGTAGGTCGCCGGGACCTTGTCGGTGACCTCGGCCGGCAGCGTCGCGAACAGGCCCTGCTTAGCCACCGCGCCGAGCGCCCCGGCGTCCTGGGCCAGGAACACGTCGGCAGGGCTGCGCTCGCCCTCCTCCAGCAGTTGCGCGGCCAGCTGGGCCGTGCTGCCGTAGCGGACCTCCACGGTGATGCCGGTCGCCTTCTCGAACTGCTCCAGCATCGGCTTGACCAGGGACTCTGAGCGTCCGCTGTAGATCGTGATCTTCTTGTCCGGGTCGGCCCCGCCGCCCGACTGCCCGGCGGCCGCGCCACAGGCGGCCGCGCCCAGGGCGAGCAACCCGCTGGCGACCACTATGAGTATTGCCCTGACACGGGTGATTAACATCAGTCCCTGCCCGTCACGTAGTTAGGCTAGCCAGGCCATCATAAGGCTAGGCTAACCTAAGCGAACCGCGGGGTGAGTTATCTCACCCGGCCCGGGCCGTGAACCGCCCGTCCTCGTGGCGTACGCGCAGCGACAGCCCGAACGTCTTCGACAGGTGCTCGTCGGTGATCGTCCAAGCGAGCGGCCCCTGGGCGACGATCGTGCCCTCGCGCAGCAGCAGCGCGTGCGTGAAGCCCGGCGGGATCTCCTCGACGTGGTGGGTGACCAGCACCAGCGCCGGCGCGTCCGGGTCGTACGCCAACTCGGCGAGGCGCGCCACCAGGTCCTCCCGGCCAGCCAGGTCGAGCCCGGCCGCCGGCTCGTCGAGCAGCAGCAGCTCCGGGTCGGTCATCAGCGCCCGGGCGAGCAGGGTCCGCTTACGCTCGCCCTCTGACAGCGTCCCGTAGCGGCGGTGCGCCAGCGGGGCCATGCCCACCTGCTCGAGCAGCTCGCGCGCCCGGGCCTCGTCCATCGGGTCGTACTGCTCCCGGAACCGGCCCACCACCGACCAGGACGCGGTCACCACCACGTCGTGCACGGTCTCGTCCGGCGGAATGCGCTCGGCCAGCGTCATCGTGGCGAAGCCGATCCTGGTCCGCAGCTCGGCCAGGTCGGTGCGGCCCAGGCGCTCACCCAGCACCCGCACCACGCCGTTGGTCGGGTGCAGGCGACCGGCCGCCAGGCCCAGCAGCGTGGTCTTGCCCGCGCCGTTGGGCCCGAGCACGACCCACCGCTCGTCCGCGGCGACCCGCCAGCTCACGTCGCGCAGCAGGTGGGTCCCGCCACGGCGCACCGTGACGTGCTCCACCGCGATCACCAGGTCGGATCCCACGCGCATATCCAACCACGGGCCCCGTTCACCGGCCCGGGCCGGTCACTTCTTCGTGGCCAGGGCGGTGAACTCATCCACCGCGTCGCGGCGGACCGCGTCGTAGAACTCCTTGACCTTCTCCGTGTCGGCGAGGACCACGCTCTGGTTGCCGATCCGACCCGTACCCTTCGTCGGGCTGGTCATGAACGTCAGGTTGTGGCCGCGCAGGTGGCGCAGCTCCATCGCCATGTCCAGCAGGGAGAAGGTCTGGTCGACGGTGACCGCATCCGCGGTGGCCCGCAGGAACGAGTTCAGCTGCGCCGGGTTGGCCAGCATGCCCGTCGACGCCGCCTTGTCCAGCACCGCCTTGATGAGCTGCTGCTGGTGACGGATGCGCGCGAAGTCGCCGTCTTTGAACTGGTACCGCTGTCGGGCGTAGTCGAGCGCGGTCTCCCCGTCCATGTGCATCATGCCCTTGGTGAACTTGCGCTTGGGCGGGTGGATCGAGGTGAAGTTCTGGTCGACGGCGATGTCCACGCCGCCCAGCGCGTCCACGATCTCCTTGAACCCGCCGAAGTCGATGAGCACCACGTGGTCGATGCGTACCCCGGTGAAGCTCTCCACGGTCTGCACCATCAGCGGGACGCCGCCCAGCGAGAACGCGGCGTTGATCTTCGCCTCGTGCCCGCCCTTGCCAGACGGCGATTTCGCCAGCGGTACCCAGGTGTCCCGGGGAATCGAGATCAGCTGCGCGGCGGAGCGGTCGGCCGGGATGTGGGCCAGGATGATCGTGTCGGTGCGCGAGCCGGTGACGTCGGGGTCCCGCGAGTCGCTGCCGAGGATCAGGAAGTTCATCGCCTCGGAGACCTTGGCCGGCCGGGAGTCCTCGGGCACGTTCTCGAACGCGTCCACACGGGTGAGGTTGGACTCCACCGAGCGGACGTACAGCCCGGCCGCGATCGCCCCGCCCCCCGCGAGCAGCGCGACGACCAGACCGGTGATCAGGGCCACCCGCTTGGCACGACTCCGTCTGCGCGCCGGTTGCCCCTGTTCTCCGACCGCTGACTCCTCCGGGAGCCCGCCGTCGATCGGGAGGTACATCGTCGGTTCGCTGTCGACGAGGCTGCGGCCTGCCCACCGCTCACTCGCCCGCCGCTGACTCATCAGCCGCTCACCCGCCCGTCGCTCGTCCGCCCGTGGGTGCCCGGCCCGGTAACCGCCGGTGCGGTCCGGATCCGGCAACACCGATCGACCTGGCACCGCCAGATCCTACGGACCCAATGACCGCGGACCAACTCGCGAGAGTTTCGCCCGGCAATCAGGTCGGCTCACTTGCGGTTGACGAACGCCTCGTACTCGGCGAGCACGTCATCGGTCGGGCCGTCCATGCGGATGACGCCCGACTCGAGCCAGATCGTTCGTTCGCAGGTGTCGCGAATGGACCGGTTCGAGTGGCTGACCAGAAAGACGGTGCCGGCCTCCGCGCGCAGTTCGCGCAACCGCTCCTCGCTGCGCCGGCGGAACCGCGCGTCACCGGTGGCCAGCGCCTCGTCGATCAGCATCACCTCGTGCTTCTTCGCGGCGGCGATCGCGAACCGCAGCCGGGCCGCCATGCCCGAGGAGTACGTGCGCATCGGCATCGAACTGAAGTCGCCCCGTTCGTCGATGCCGGAGAAGTCGATGATCTCCTGACGCCGCTGCAGGGCCTCCTCCCGGCTCATCCCCATCGCCAGGCAGCCGAGCAGCACGTTGCGCTCGCCGGAGAGGTCGTTCATCAGCGCGGCGTTGACCCCGAGCAGCGACGGCTGCCCTCTGGTGTAGACCGCGCCCCGGGTGGCCGGTAGCAGTCCGGCGATCGCGCGCAGCAGGGTCGACTTACCGGAGCCGTTGGTCCCTATGAGCCCGATCGCCTCGCCCTGGTACGCGACGAAGCTGACCCCTCGGACGGCGTGCACCAGGCGGACCCGCGAGGACGAGACCATGCGCTTGAGCGCCGCGACCGGGGAGGTGGCGCGGGCGCCGGCGGTGTAGACCCGGTAGATGATGTGCAGGTCGTCGACGATGACCGTGGGGACGCGCTCGGCCACCGCGGCCCCGGTCTGCGGCTGCTCGCGTGGCTCAGGCACGGCCGTACTCCGTTTCGCCACGCCAGAAGAACACGTACCCGCCGATGCTGACCACGAGTGCCCAGGCGATGCCGAGCAGCCACAGTTGCAGCGGCGGCGACGTCAGCGGCGCCGAACTGAGCAGGGCGTGGCGCACGAGTTCGATGTAGACCAGCAGCGGGTTGGCGTGCACGACGTTCGCGATGGCCGGCGGTAGGTGTTCTGAAAACGTCCGTACGCTGTAGAAGACGCCCGAACCGTACATCCAGGTGCGCATGACGAACGGCATGAGCTGCTTGAGGTCCGCCATCTTCGCACCAAGGCGGGCCATGACCAGGGCCAGTCCGACGTTGAACAGCGACTGCAGCAGCAGGGCCGGCACCACCAGCAGCCACCACAGGGTCAGCGGTTCGCCCGTGACCAGCACGATGACCAGCAGGACGCCGGTGGAGACGACCATCTGCTGAAGCTGGGTCAGCGTGAGCGCGATCGGCAGGCAGGCGCGCGGGAACTGCAGCGCCCGGACCAGGTTGAGGTTGTCGGCGATCGAGCCGACGCCGGAGAAGACCACGGTCTGGGTGAACGTGAACAGGAAGATGCCGGTGCACAGGTACGCCACGAAATTGTCTATGCCTTCTCGGGTGTTGAGCACAAGGCCGAACACCAGGAAGTAGACGGTGGCGTTCACCAGGGGTGTCAGCACCTGCCACAACCGGCCGAGGCGGGCGCTGGAGAACGAGACGACGAGTCTGGCCGTGGCGAAGGCGCCGATGAAGTGCCGGTACGCCCAGACCTGCCGGGTATAGGTCACCAGCGAGGGCCGTTCACCACTCCGCTGTAGACCGTAGCGGGCCGCCAACTGTGCCGCGTCGGCCGGCTGTTCGGCCACCGCGGTCTGTGCCATCCGCAGACTCCGATCTGTCATCGCGTACCGGGCCGGTCAGGCCGACTGCGGGGATGCTATGCGAGCTTACGACGCAACGCAACCGTAGCGTCGCTACGGTATAGTCCCGCGCGTGTCCACAGTCGAGAGGCGGCGCGCCCCGGCCGGTGCGGCGGTGCTGCGCGGGGGGGTGACGGCCGCCATCCGCAACGCCGTGCTCGCGGAGCTCGCGGCCGTGGGTTACGGGCGGCTGTCGATCGAGGCGGTGGCACGCCGGGCAGGCGTCGGCAAGACGGCCATCTACCGCCGGTGGAGCTCCAAACTGGAGATCGTGCTGGATATCGTCTCCGACATCGCCGGGAAGAGTCTCCTCCCGCTGCCCGACACGGGCAGCCTGCGCGGCGATCTCGAGATGGTGCTGGGCCTCGTCGCCCGCGCGCTGCGCCACCCGCTGGCGTCCCAGATCGTGCCCGACCTCCTCGCCGAAGCCGCGCGTAACCCGCAGATCGGGCAGACCCTCCAGCAGGCGCTGCGCGATGCCCAGCGCGACATCGGGAATCTGCTGATCGATCGCGCGGTCAAACGCGGCGAAATCCCATCCGGCACCGACCCGGAACTCGCCCTGGACCTCGTCGTCGGCCCGGTCTACTGGCGGCTGGCCGTCGCCCGTGGCCCCCTGCCCGACGCATATCTGCGGCGCGTGGCCACACTGACCACCACCGCCCTCGCCGCCGGCGCCGCACTCCCCGGCTGACGCGGTATATCGGGCCCGGCCTCGTCAGGCCGCCCGGCGGACCGGACGCAGCAGGGTCAGGGCCCGCACCGCCTCGGCACGCGAGATGGGCTCATCCGCTTCAGACTGCGACGCCAGTGCCATCTCAATCGCCTGCCTGATCCACGCCGTCTTCGGCACACCGGCTTCCCGGGCCGCGGCGGCCACCGCCTCGTCAACCTCAAGCGGTAGGCGAAGCGAGCGGACCACCATGACCTCCGATCCGGCCGGCGGCAGCGACGCGAGAAGATCCTCCTCCTCCTCCTCCTGCTCCGAGGATGGCGGCGGCTCGAACGTCAGGTTGTTCATGAATGCTGCGACCTCATCCGGAGTGCGGGGCAGCTCCCGCCTATCACTCATCGCGCCTTCTCCCATCGGAGAAACTCGGCCAACTCATCATCGGTCATCTCGCGGGCGCAAGAACCTGCCGCACTTCGTAGGGCTCTATTCCCACAAGGGCTCGCATTGCCCACTCGTCCCACTCGTACGGCATGCCGCAGTGTACTACGCACGTATTACGGATACTACGACACGACCTCACGTACCCGCATCAGGAACGGGCGACGGCACGAAGGAAACCGGCGAGCTTACCGGCGATCTGGTCGCGGGACAGCGCGAGGTGCTCGAGGATCGTGTACCGCCCCGGGCGGGTGTCGGGCGCGTGCGTCACCGCCTCGACGAACTGCTCATCGGTCAGCCCCAGCTCGGCCGGGGTGCGGGGCAGCCCGTGGCGGCGCAGGGCGGCGGCGAGCCGGACGAAGTGGTCGGCGTCGTCGCGCAGGTACGTGCAGAACAGCGCCCCGAGCCCGACCTGCTGGCCGTGGGTGCCGGCGCCCGGATAGAGCTTGGTGACGGCGTGGGCGATCTCGTGGCAGCCGCCGCTGCACGGCAGGCTGGAGCCGGCCACGGCCATCGCCACTCCGCCGAGCACGAGCGCATTCGCCAGCGTGGCGAGGAAGTCCTCGTCGCCGATCCCGCCGGGGTGCGAGAGCACGGCCTCGGCGCCCGTACGCGCCAACGCCAGGGCCAGCCCGTCGAGCGGCTCTCCACGCACCTCGTGCGCGAGCTGCCAGTCCGCCGTCGCCGACAGGTTGCTGAGCGCGTCGCCGACGCCCGAGCGGGTCTGCCATGCCGGGCTGCGGCGCACGAAGTCCAGGTCGACCACCACAGCGAGCGGGGTGTGCACGCCGTACGACACGCTCACCCCTTCCCGGTCCAGCACGCTCACCGGGGATGCGATCCCGTCGTGCGCCAGGCTGGTGGCGACGGAGACCATCGGCAGGCCCTGCTGGGTCGCCGCGTACTTGACGGTGTCGATGGTGCGGCCGCCGCCGATGCCGACGACAGCGTCGTACGCCCGGGCGCGCAGCTTGGCGCCGAGTTCGGCGGCGGCGGCGAACGTGCCACCGGTGACCGTGAGAATCTCCGCGCGGTCCAGCCGGCCCCGCAGCAGTTCGCTGACCTCGTTACCTAGGCCGGGGCCAACGACCACCGCGACGTCGCCGCCGGCTGAGATGCGCCGGTCGGTGAGGATGTCGCGGAGGCTGCCCAGCGCGCCGCGGCGCACCTCGACCGCGAGCGGGGCGAGCACCGCGCGGGCTAGTAGCGGCATGCGATGTCCCGGGCCCGGGCGAGGTCGGCAGGGTCGTCGACCTCCACCCATTCGAACGCTCCGAGCCGGGCGGCCCGCAGGTCGCCGGTGCGGTCGGCGAAGAGCTGGAAACCGTCCTCGTAGTACAGCTGCGGATCGCGCCGCCAGGTCGCCTCGAGGGCCGCGGCGAGGTCGCGCGCCGCACGTGCCTCGATGAGCGCGGCGCCGATGTACTCCCCGTGCGCGTCGGCCACCGGCATCTGCTTGGTGATGCGCAGCAGTCGGCCGGAGGGGTCCAGGCGCACCTTCATCGCCTCGTCGGTCAACGTCTTGAGCCCGTCGACCGCGATCAGCACCCCGGGGCCGCGCTCGGCGAGCAGGGTCTTCTCCACGTCGAGCGGGTGGACGGTGTCCCCGTTGACCAGCAGCGCGCCCTCGGCGAATGCGTGCCGCGCGAGCCAGAGCGAGTAGGCGTTGTTCCAGTCGGCGCGGTCGTTGTGGAGCAGGCTCAGCCGCACGCCGTGCCGCCGCTCGAGTTCGGGCACACGAGCCTGTACGGCCGCCGCGGCGTATCCGACCACGACCGCGACGTCGGCCAGACCCACGGCGGCGAGGTTGCGCAGGATGATGTCGAGGATGGTCAGCTCGCCGGCGACCGGTAGGAGGGTCTTGGGCAGCGCGTCAGTGTGCGGCCGCAGCCGGCTTCCCGCCCCAGCAGCGAGTACCAACCCAATCATCAAGCACCTCACACCGAGCCAACTGGCGTACCGACCAAGGAAGCGGACGCTACAGCCGCTTCATTGATCAGACAACCGCCGGAGCTCCTTCATCGCAATGCCGTCTGCCGCTTTCCCATATCGCCGCCCACCGCTCATCCAGTGGTTCACTGATCTCTAAGTCCAGAACTTGGAGTGCCGTTAGGTTGAAAGTCGTTCCTGGACATACTAAAGGTCAGTCTCGCCGGCCGAGATGCCACCATCTACGCCGTGGGTAAGGAGCGTTCCAACCTTCTGGGAATGGCACACCCCCAGGGATCAGCAGATTGGTCTCCGGGCCACACTTGGCGATCGCATCCGACCAAGCGCGCACGGTCTTGAAAAAATCGCTACTTAGGTCCGTAGGGGCGAATAGCCAGTCTCTGCTGCTCCCTGATATACGATAGCGGTACCCGTCAACTGTACTGCTCGACCAAGGGTGTCGATCATCGATGCGATAAAACGTATAGCCAAGGTCGGCAAGGTCGCTGAGAACCGGAGCCAAGAGTTCATGATCAACGCTGTCCAGTATCTCACAGATAACCCATGGTCGAGCACGTTCGATAGCTTGCAGCGATCCCGCCAACACCATTGGCTCATATGTCTCAACGTCGATTTTCATAAGCCACGGGTCGACATGGTGAGTCGCCGTGAAAAGATCGACAGTGGAAACCGGAACAGTAACAGTCCCGATAGAACTGCGAAAAGTCGGGTTAAGGGAGTTTGATGTCTCGGCTTTCGCAGAGAGGTGAAGCACGGCCTCACTTGGTTCACGGCCAAGCGCTTTCTCGACAACACCGAAGTCCAAGCCATTGATGTCTCGCAGCTTCCGGCAAATCTGAGCGGTTTCTGGGCTCGGTTCGAAGGCATATACACGATGCCCGCGAGAACCGAAGATGGCAGAAACCATTGCCGAGTACAGACCGATGTGCGCACCGATGTCGAAGAACGCTGAACCCCGAGGTGCGAGCTGCATGATCGCTAGTAGAGTCGCCTGAGTCGACGGCTCGTAACCGGCAAGGCCCGCACGGCGCAACTGTCGTTGCACGGCCGTCTGTTTGCGATCGAGAACGTTGAGAGCACGAGGGTACGGGCCGACGGCAGCGAGCGCGGACTGATTACGGGGCATCTTGATGACGAGCGGCACGGTTAGGCCCTTCCTCTTCTTGGAGCGCCGCACGGGCGGTCTAATTCCGCCCCGCTCCAGCTAAACCGGTAGGAAGATCTAGTAGTTCCTTAGCCAGTTGGGTAGCGCCGAGGCGGGCGCGCTCCGCCGCTACGTCGTCTGGCAGTTCAAATGGCGCTCGGAACGGGAAGTACGCGGGCAGAAACTCCGACATCATTGCCATCTGCTCCGCATGGCTCACGTCGCCCGAATCTGTATCGTTGAGGCAAAATACATCCCACCTTCTCTTGGCGAGCAACTCCCGAAGCCTCAACGGGGTCGACGGGTGTCCGAGATCTGCGTAGGCGTACCTGATCGAACCCGGCACCGAGCGACCAGTCATGAGAGCCCAGTAGTGATGGAGGGACGAGGGGATAGAGAGATCTCCAGGGTGCCGGAACTGGTGGGAGGCGGTCGCCAAGACCTGGGCATGCAGCGCCTGATCGATCTCCTCCAACACGCTCTTGCGGAGAGGATACGGCACGTGTTTCATCTTCCGGCTGATGAACCGGCCGTACCGATCCTGAATAATCGTACGGTTGTTCTTGGCGGCGGCATCTACGGGCGCATCGTCGATAGATGCCGGGCCGGCACCCATTTGCGCCCGTGACAAGAAGAACTTGGCGATGCCGTTCGGGTGAAAGAATGTCGTCGGATAGACCATCCGGCCGAAGAACATGTCGTCGTTCACATATAGGAAATGTTCCGAAAGACCGCGAATACGGTGCAGCCTTGATTCGATCGCGTGAGAGTTGAACGTAGGCAAGACACCGGTTTCACCAAAGATCTCTCGGTGGCGGATTACCGTTATCATCGGGTGGTGAGGATCCAACCACGGGGGAATCTGGTCATCCGTCACAAGGTAGATGTGCCGAATCCACGGAGCGAAACATACCAATGATCGAAGCGAATAGCGCAATTCATCGCGATTCAGATACCTAGATGAGTTGGCAGCAAGTTCGCTCAACTCACCGTCACCCTGAGTCGCCAACGCGGCATTCTTCCTATTTTGCCATTCGGGATCGGAGCCATCGACCCATGTGTAGACGGCATCGATGGGGAAGTCGACCATGTCGATTCCGAGGCAAGCAAACTCCTCTCGGGTCTGATACTGTCGACTGGCGTTTCGGCCTGCAAGGCGGCTAAACACATGCTCGTCGGCCATGACTGGCTCATACTTCGCAGAAACGACGCCGCCGACGGCGTTCCGACGAGGAGCGATAAGTTTTCCTTTCTCCTCTAGCCAGAACTCAATCTCGCAAGCGTACTTGCTCCCAAGCACCAGTGACCCCGTTTGCGAGGTAACGGCGTGAAATACCTGAAGAACTGCCGAATGACCGCCATTCTCCTTTATTGGTCTCGACCTAGGGGACACCCACCGAACCGTGAAGTCGCTCAAAGAGCGATGGATCTCCTCTGCGACCCTGGCCTGGTTCTGCAACGGAACCGCGATAGCCGTCCTCAAGCTACTGTCAGGGCGAATCCGGAAATAGGGTATACCCGCGCTGTCCAACACCTGCACGACGGCGTCGAGATTCGCCTGCCTTACGGCGAACGGAGTGGCCGTATCAGACACGGAGGCCGGAACGACCTGCCCTCGATCACGAACGACCCGCCGACCGCTGGAGTCGTGCATCTGGCGTTGCGTCTGAAGTGGCACTAGCCGGCGCACGAGCCACAACAGTCGCGAACTCGGAATCATTCCGAGCAGCCTGGTTCGAAATCGCCTCGGCAGCGCCCGATATAGCCGCAAGAAGAGCATCCTCAAGGCCTCCCGCCAACCGTTACGGTGCGCCTCACCGGCATTAGCGCGGCTCTCGCCATCGGTACGACACTGCCCGTCAACGACTCACGCGCCGCAGCTGACCCAGTCACAGGTATGTATACCCTCCGTTGAATCCCGACAGGAAGATACCGCAGCCTCACCCTTCAGGGCAGGCGCCATTGCTCAGCCCTGCGAGCGGTCCTGTGCGGGTGCCCTGATCAGGAATTGTCCCTCTTGAGCCGGCTCTCAACGACCTTGTCATCTGCCACTCCGAGTCCACAAGGCACACAGTGCAGCCAACGCGCGTCAGCGAGCAAGGGCGCGCACCAACGCATCTAGATCGTCCGTGGTGATGAAGTCCGCGTCGGCCGCCTCTAGTGCAGCCCAGATCCGCCTGATCTCCGGAGAGTCTCCGAGGTGCTCATACCCGTAGAAGCGAATCGCGTACCCAAGGTCATGCGCTCGCTTCACCTCCCCCGCCACCCTGGTCAGGTCCATCTGCTCCCCTGTCACGTCACTCAGCCTCACGCTGGCCATCGCAACAAAGACCGAAGGAGGCATGGCGGCCTCTCCTGCTCGCCACGGCGCACGTACGTCCACAAAGAACAATGAGCTGGATCTGTCCGCCAGATGTCTGACGAGTGCAGCCGAGTTGGGCACCACCACACGGATTGGCCCCGGGACGACCTTGCCCTCCTCAACCCGCGAAAGCATTGGCTTGTAGGGTGTCAGATTCCGTTCAAGAGACCGGTACACATTCTCGGTCAGCCGACTGCTCCTGATATCAACCATGAGAGTGAACGGACCTTGCGACTCAGGGTGAATCTTGCCTTGCTGTGCGTTCACCCATTGCTGCAGAGGATAGAGATAGTAATCCTCAAGTGTACGGCCCCAGGGATCAGGTTTATTGGTGCCGAGTGGGAAGCTACCGGCCTCCGTAGGCGGCTGCACGTCGACTTCGACGTTGTTGAAGCCACGCTGAAGGGCAGTTGTCAGCAGAAGAGCATTCGGGCGCTGCCGGTCGGCGCGTGCATATGCCTTCTCCAGCAGTAGGGGAAAGCCATCACGAAGGGCACGAGCACCCATGCCTTGCATCAACTGGATCCGGGCAAGGAGAATGTCGTGATCAGAACGAGTGGAGGACTCGATCCTACATTCCATGTTGGCCGATCCCCAACCTGCAAATATATAGTCGATCTTTTCGCCCTTAAATGTGGGCTGCGGGTCGTCGCCTGAATCGCACTCGGTGCTTGTGTCGTACAAACGAGCAAGTATCGGGGTACCATTCACGGTTTCTGTGGGTCGAGTATTCAGATCACCCCCAGCAATGGTCAATAGACCCACCCGCTGCCCGAAGCTGATCTCTTCGGCGAGGATCTCTATGCCGGCGGCCCGCAGTTGTCCGGACGGATCCTCTCCCCGCGTTGGTAGATGCGCGTTGCAAAACTGCAGGCCGGGTGCATTCAGTTGAACACACATGGCAAGCCGCTGGTGGGCTCGCCCTTTATTGGTAGGAGTCGGAGATGGCAGGGGATGCGAACGTATCACGGGTCTCGCTTGATCGATGGACGCCGACCCAGACCGAGCCAACGATGAGGTGTGTCCGATCGCGATTCCAATATCACCTAGCGGTTCGGAACACGATGTCGTCCTGATCACCTCCTGCTGCCCGACATACACGAGCTCCCTGGTCTTGCGAAAGTGCACCATCCATTCGGGACCCAGGCGTCTCCGCAGATCCGTTACTACCGCTGAGCACACCTCCTGCAGAAACACAGCGTCAGGTTCGTGCGTGCGAATGGTCTCAGTTATGGCCTCGGCGAGTACCTCCGGCTCTCCCCCGGAGGGACACCAGGTTCTGACGTCGCTGCAGATGTTCCAGCTGATCACCGTGATTGGTTGGCCCACTGGTGATGATGGGCCTTGCTGGCCTGGCACGAGTCTCGGTTTCGGGCTGCCCAACAGTACGACCGCAATAGCACCGGCGAGCGCGATGGCGCTGATTGCGGAGATAGCGAGGACCAATGCTTCGGATCGGTTCGAAATTCTCGTCTTCATCGCTCGACAATCGCCGCTTCTGTCTCATTGTGTCGAATATGCTGCCGAGGTGGGACCGGCCCAATCAAATCCCGGCGGCTTCTGTATACACCGAATAAGGCAGCCACGATAAACACCACCGAGAGGTAACTCAGAAGGCTCGCGAATAGCAAAGTTCCCGCCCCCAGGCCTGCTGCAAGCGTCATGAAAAGGACACGCACGTCCCAGCCGAACCCGATCCGTCGGACCGGTAACGGTGACGACCGAGTGTCGTGCCGGGCGGCTAGGTCGTAATGGAAGACGGTGACCGCGCCGATCAAGGCGAATGCCAACAGTGGAGACACACCCTCGTTACGGGCAACGAGCAGAATGAAGAGATATTCAGCGCCGCGGAGCGCCGCAGGCACCAACCAGTCCAGTGGACCGTTGTGGGGATGACCAGCTCCCAGCCCAGCCCCTAACAAGATCAGTCCGGCCGTCACGATCAGCCGGTCATCCGTGGCGGTGAGCTGTCGTGCGGCCAGCCCCAGCGAGTCTAAGCTCAAGAGCGCGACTGTCGGCAGAGCCGCTATGAGCGCAATTGGAAGCGGCCGCAGCCTTCCCTGTCCGATCCATCCCAAGAACCGATCGACGGCACCGGAGTCGCGATGCAGAAAGGTTCCGTGACGTCCAAGTGCGGACGCCCTAATGATTCGTGCGCGTAGTATCCGGCCCGTCAGGGTATAGATCGCGGCGATGGCCGCGCCGGATAGCAAGCAGACGAATGTGATTCGCGCGTCGAACACCGCTGCCGTTACGCCGATCAGCAGCCATCTCTCGCCTATCGGAAAGGGAAGGGTACGCTTGACCCAGTACAGCACCGATTGCCGATTGTCATGTGCGCGCGCGGAGAGGTAACCGAGGGCTGAGCCTAGGCGCAGGCTGAATGAGCGCCCGGGCGGTTGCGGCGTTGCTGCGAATCCATCCGCCGACACATCAAGTGGGGCCCGTGTTCTGCGGTCAATATGCTCATCCTGAATCGCGCCGTACCAGGTATCGGTCATATGACGAGCAGTCTGCAGAGCAATTGCTGCCAGCGCGATCGGCCATACATCAGCAGTGCCAGTATGGGCTGCTCCGATGGCGAGTCCTGCATAGACGATATATTCCTTGACCCGATCGGAAATGGCGTCGAGCCAGCCACCGTAGGAGGAAAAGCGGCCGGTGAACCGTGCCAGTTGACCGTCCACACAATCAAGTACGAAGCTCAGGTACAGGAGGATCGCGCCAGCAATCCTGAACTCTCGATCCCCTAACGCGAAGGCCAGCGCTGCGCCCACCGCAAGCACCACAGAAAACCAGGTCACCTGAGTCGGCGTGAGCCGCCATCGTGCCGCCCATCGCACCACCTGCGGTGAGAAGGGGCTTACGCCGAAAGTGGCGAAGAGGTCGTCGTGTGGTTTGACGGCTGCCTTGAGCAACGCCGCGCGCTCATCAACGGCGTGGAGTCGCTCAGCCGCGACAATGACGTCCTCCTCTGTGGCGACCCGGGCACAAAATAGCCCCCGCACATCGTGTGCACCGATCGGGATTCCGGAACGAACGGCGGCCAGGAGCATCAACTCCACCGCCCCGCCCCATCCAGAAATCACATCGGCCGGACCCGTATTTACCAGCTGGTAGCAGGCTTCCGAAAATGTCTGCGCCTGGTGACGGGCGACCACGAGGACCCCGCGAAAGCTCGCATTGGCTCCGCTGACCGAATGATACTCGGTCGCCACGGATACCACCCGTCCGCGCTCACAACGTATCGATGTCTGCTGACAACGCGCATCTATTGCGCCCACCATGGCAACGCTTCGCCGCATTGCCGCGGATGTCAGGGAAGCGAGGGCAGCCTGGTGCGCTACGACGTTGCCAGAACAGATGACGACGTGATCGAGCGAGCTACGAATAATGCGCGCAGCAATTGTCATATCTGTGACCGGGCTCGTCGACTCGATCACGTCAAGACCCCTCCGGCGCAGATGCGGCACCAACTCTGGCCGAGCCACGGTCGTTATGGCCCTGGTCCCAAATGCCACAAGTTGCTCATGCAACCGCCCGATTACCGTCGTCTCGGACAGGGGCAGAATGGCTGCGGCATGCTCGGGCGCCCTTGGGGACGGCTGTGTCACGAACACTACGGCGACGGTCACGCAAACTCCCGATCGCGCTCTACTGGGAGAGTCGGGCCGGCAGCTGACCGACGGGGCACCATCGCACCGCCGGGCCGAGGTTCAGCGAGATCAGACATATACGGGATAAGGACGACTCCGCCGCTAGGGCATGAGCCTTCCCTGATCGGCACCTCGACGAGCACAGCCAGATGCCCCGTTCGCCGCCTCGCCGGTGGAGTGGCGCCACTTCCAGAAGTGATCTGCAATCACGCCCATAAGAAAGATCGGAATTCCGAACAAGTAGCGCCGCCACAGCCGTATCGGCTCGGTCAGCAGGCGGAAGAGCCACTCCAGGCCCATTCGCTGGACGATCTTCGGGGCGATCCGCTTGGTGCCTGCATGGAAGTCGAATGCCGCACCGACGGGGACCACCGTGCAGCCGAGGCGCTCGGCGTAGGTGGCGACGAAGAGGTCCTGGCGAGGAGTGCCGAGCCCGACCCAGAAGATGTCTGGTCGCACGGCCTCCACCCGTTCGAGGAGTTCCTTCTCCTCCGCCAAGTCGAGCGGGCGGAACGGCGGGGACTCCACCGAGACGATCTCCACACCCGGGAATCTCTCCCGCAGCCGCTCCGCGAGCCTGATCACTGTCTCGGGCGTCGCTCCGTAGAGGTAGTGGCGCAGGCGCTCTGCCCGACCGCGATCCATTGTGTTCAACATCAGGTCCGGGCCATACACCCGCGCCCGCATCGCAGCTTGGCCCCGAAGTCGACCCACGAGCGCCACATAGTGCCCGTCGGCGAAGTTCAGGTCGCTCTCGTTGAGCATCCGCCGGTAGTTCGCGTCCCGGACCGCGAGCGAAAGGGTGTACGCATTGCATAAGTGGACTCTACGGGCCACGCCGTAGCGCGAGCGCCGGAGGAGCGTTACCGCTTCCTCCGGGCCCAGGTCATCGATGCGCACACCACTGCAGACGAAACTGCCCACATTGACGCGGCTGTCCTCCGCCATACCGGCGCAGAGCTTACCCGGCATAGCGATGGTCAGGAATCGGACACGTGGTCCGGCTCATACCCGGGCCGTGGCACGCTTGGCCAGGAACCAGGCGTAGGTCTGCCGGATGCCCTCGCGCAGCTCGATTCGCGGCGCCCAGCCGAGCGCACGGATCCGCGACACGTCGAGCAGCTTGCGGGGCGTGCCGTCGGGCTTCGTGGTGTCGAAGACCAGGTCGCCGTGGAACCCGACCACCTCGGCGACCATCGTGGCCAGTTCGCGGATGGTCACGTCCGTCCCGGTGCCGATGTTGACCGGCGCTTCCGCGTCGTACCGCTCCAGCAGCGTCAGGCACGCCGCCGCCAGGTCGTCGGTGTGCAGGAACTCCCGGCGCGGCGTGCCGGACCCCCATACGACGAACGTATCGTCACCGCGCTCCACCGCCTCGTGCATGCGCCGGATCAGCGCCGGCAGGACGTGCGATGTCTCCGGGTCGAAGTTGTCGCCCGGGCCGTAGAGGTTCGTCGGCATCGCGGAGATGAACGAGCAGCCGTACTGGCGGCGCAGGGCCTGCACGTGCAGCACACCGGCGATCTTCGCGATCGCGTACGCCTCGTTGGTGGGCTCCAGCGGGCCGGTGAGCAGTGCGTCCTCGCTGATCGGCTGCGGCGCGTGCTTGGGGTAGATGCAGCTGGAGCCGAGGAAGAGCAGGCGGACCACCCCGAACTCCCGGGCCGCGTCGAGCAGGTTGACCTGGATGCGTAGGTTGTCGGAGAGAAACTCCGCCGGGTAGGTGGCGTTGGCGAGGATTCCGCCGACCCTGGCCGCGGCGTCGATGACGTACGCCGGGCGGACCTCGGCGAAGAATGCCCTCGTCGCCTCCGGGTCGCGCAGGTCGAGTTCGGCCGAGCGGCGACCGACCAGGTTCGTGAAGCCCTGTGCCTGGAAGTGCCGCCAGATCGCCGAGCCGACCAGGCCGTGGTGGCCGGCGATGTAGACGGTCGCGTCGCGGGGCAGGTCATGGCGGTACGTGGACGAGGTCAATGCTGTCTCCGGCGGCGGCGTCAGTCGGTCGGTAGCGTGTCAGACTAGTCAACGCTGAAGGAAACGGGCGGCGTGAAGGTCCTCGTAGCGCACAACAGATACTCCTCGGCGCAGCCGTCGGGAGAGAACACCGTCGTGGACGCCGAGATGCGGATGCTGGCCGAGGCCGGGGTGGCGGTGGTGCCGTTCCTGCGCAGCTCGGACGAGATCCCGGCACTGCCGCCCGCCCAGCGGGCGCTGCTGCCCGTGTCCCCGATCTACGCCCCCCGCGCGCAGCGCGATCTGGCCGCGCTGCTCGCCGCCGAACGGCCTGACGTCGTACACCTGCACAATCCGTATCCGCTGCTCTCGCCGTGGGTGGTGCGCACCGCGCACGCGCACGGGGTACCGGTGGTGCAGACCGTCCACAACTTCCGGCACGTCTGTGTGTCCGGGGTGTTCTACCGGCAGGGGCGGGAGTGTCAGGAGTGCGTGGGCCGGGCGTGGGCGGTGCCGGCCGTGCGGCACGGGTGCTACCGCGGATCGCGCGCGCAGAGCGTGGTGATGGCCACGGCGCTGGCGGCGCACCGCGGCACGTGGCGCCGGGTGGACCGGTTTCTCGCGCTGAACCCGACCCTTGGAAGGCACCTGTCCGCGCTCGGCGTGCCCGACGACCGGGTGGTGGTCAGGCCGAACGTGGCGCCGGATCCGGGACTGCACACCGTACCCGGGGACGGGTTCCTGTTCGTCGGGCGGCTGTCGCCGGAGAAGGGCGTGGGGCTGCTGCTCGACGCGTGGTCGCGGCATCCGGACGGGTCGCTGGGACGGCTGTCGATCGCCGGCGACGGGCCGCTGCGCGGTGCGGTCGAGGCGGCCGCGGCGGCGCGCGGCGACGTGGCGTACCTGGGCCGGTTGGCTCCGGCGCAGGTCAGCGGGGTGATCCGCCGGGCGGCCGTGGTCGTCGTGCCGTCCACCTGCCCGGAGGTGTGCCCAATGGCGCTCATCGAGGCGCTGGCGAACGGCCGGCCGGTGCTCGCCACCGCGAACGGTGGCTTGCCGTGGCTGATCGGCGCCGACCAACCAGGAGAGGCAGCCGGCCAACCACGGACGGCAGCCGGCCAAGCAGGGCAGGCAGCCGGCTGGGTGGTGGCCCCTGGGTCGGACGCGCTCGCCGCGGCGCTGCCGCGGGCCCGGGCCGAGGCCGCCACCCTCGTGGAGGTGGCGCGGCGGCGGTACGAACAGTGGTTCAGCCCGGCGGCCGGACTGGCCGCGCTCCTCGCGGTCTACCGCGACGTGGCCGCACTCGCGGCCGCACGGCGCTAGCCGTAGCGCTCACGGTCGATGCGCACGGCCCGACCGGACAGCTCGTCGTCCAGCTGCGCGATGTCGGCCTCCACCATGATCCGGGCCACCTCGCGCCAGGTCGTCTTCGGCACCCAGCCGAGCTTCTCGCGGGCCTTGGTCGCGTCACCGATCAGCCGGTCCACCTCGGCCGGTCGCACGTAGCGTGGGTCGATGCGCACGTAGCGCTCCCAGTCCAGGTCCGCGTGCGCGAACGACGCCTCGCAGAACTCCCGCACGGTCGCGGCCTCGCCGGTGGCCAGCACGTAGTCGTCCGGGACGTCCTGCTGGAGCATCAGCCACATCCCCTCGACGTACTCCGGGGCGTAGCCCCAGTCGCGCACCGCGTCGAGGTTGCCCAGGTAGAGCGTGTCCTGCAGGCCGGCCTTGATCCGCGCCACCGCCCGGGTGATCTTGCGGGTCACGAACGTCTCGCCGCGGCGCTCCGACTCGTGGTTGAACAGGATCCCGTTCGAGCAGTGCATGCCATACGCGGTGCGGTAGTTGACCGTCGACCAGTACGCGTAGAGCTTGGCGACGCCGTACGGGCTGCGCGGATGGAATGGCGTCTGCTCGTTCTGGGGAGGCGGCATGGCGCCGTACAACTCGGAGGTGGACGCCTGGTAGAACCGGGTGTCTATGCCTGAGGCCCGGATCGCCTCCAGCAACCGGATCGTGCCCAGCGCGGTGGCCTGGCCGGTGTACTCGGGGATCTCGAAGCTCACCATCACGTGGCTCTGCGCGGCGAGGTGGTAGACCTCGTCGGGCTGGATGTCCCGGATCAGGTTGACCAGGCAGCTCGAGTCGGTGATGTCGCCGTAGTGCAGGAACAGTCGGCGGTGATTCTCGTGCGGGTCCTGGTAGACGCCGTCGAGCCGGTGCGTGTTGAACATGGAGGCACGGCGGATGATGCCGTGCACCTCGTACCCCTTGGACAGCAGCAGTTCGGCCAGGTAGGAGCCGTCCTGGCCGGTGATGCCGGTGATGAAGGCAACCCGGCTGCGCCCGGTGGACCGCCCGTCGGTGTGGTTCGTCGTAGCTTCCCTCAATTCGCCGCCCTGTATCCGCGAGATTGGACTGTCCGCGCATGGCACGAAGAGCCAGTGTGGCACGTCTGGTCGACCGAGACCATATGGCCCGAACACCTCGGCCCGGGCAGACTCATGGCGCAGAGTGGCGCAGGCTGGCGCGCACCGCCTGGCCGATGCTCAACGCCAGAAATGCCCCGTTCACCCCAGCCGACCCGGCCATCGCCCATACAGTCCACTGTGGAATAATCGCGATCACCAGGGCGTACGCGGTGAGCAGCGCGCCGAAGTCCCGGGAGAGTTTCAGGACGCGCACCGGCAGGGACCCGGACGTGATCAGACTGCCGGCGGCGGCGCCGCCGGCGAGCACCGAGGTCACCAGGTTCACCATCCAGGTGCCCGCGAACAGCGCGACGAACCAGGCGGGGGTGTCCGGGGCGTGCGCCACCGCGGTCGCAGCGAGCGCGGTGACCAGGCAGATGTGTACCGCGACGTCGCAGAGGATGTCGACGCGCGCACCGGCCGCGCTGGCCCGGCCGGTCACCCGGGCCAGTTGGCCGTCGGCGCAGTCCAGGCTGTAGGCGAGGTGCCAGGCGAGGAGCGCGGCGAGGCCGACCAGCCAGGAGGGCACGTCACCGGCCGCGGCGCGCGGGGCGAGCACGGTGACGCCGAGCGAGCTGCCGGCTCCGATGAGCAGGCTGGCCAGGGTCAGGTGCGTGGGCGCCAGACCCAGCCGGTGGGCGGAGAGGGCGAGGTACGCCCCGAGCCGCTGGTTGACCGCCTCGCTGAACAACCCCCCGCCCCGGTTGCTCGCCAAGAAGTCCGCGGCGGCCGGCCGCGACGCTGCTGGGGACAACGCGGCCGCGTCACCGGAACCGTCGGACCAGGGGGCGACAGGAGAGGCGGCCATTCGGGCAGGATAGCTTCAACCGTTTCGAGGCCGGCGCCGGAGGACGAGCCCGGTCCGCGGGAACGGTTCGCGACGGAGGCGAGAACAGGAGGCGCTCGTGCAGACCGATCCGCAGCTTCGCCGACTCGCGCTGGGCACGCTGCTCGCCGCATTTCCCGGGCATAGGCCGCCCGCGTGGGCGACCGCGTTCGTCGAGCAGGGCCTCGCCGGGCACGTCCTGTTCGGCTACAACGTCGCCGACCCGGCCCAGCTCGCCGAGCTGACCGCCCGGCTGCGCGCCGCCCGCCCCGACGTGCTGGTCGCTATCGACGAGGAGGGCGGGGACGTCACCCGGCTCGCGCACGCCACCGGCAGCCCGTACCCGGGCAACGCCGCGCTGGGCGCGGTGCACGACGTGTCGCTCACCCGGCGCGTCTACCGGCAGATCGGCGCTGAACTCGCGGCGGTCGGGGTCAACGTCAACCTCGCGCCCAGCGTCGACGTCAACACCACCCACGACAATCCGGTCATCGGCACCCGCTCGTTCGCGGCGGACCCCGCCCGGGTGGCCGCGCACGCCGTGGCCGCGGTGACGGGCCTGCAACAGGCCGGTGTCGCGGCCTGCGCCAAGCACTTCCCCGGGCACGGCGCCACCGACACCGACTCGCACCACGAGCTGCCCATCGTGGACGCCCCGCTGGACACCCTGCGGGTACGGGAACTGCCGCCCTTCTGCGCGGCCATCGCGGCCGACGTCAAGGCGGTCATGACGGCACACATCCGGGTGCCGGCGCTGACCGGCGACGGGCCGGCGACGTTCAGCCGGGCGGCGCTGGTCGACCTGCTGCGCGGCGAACTCGGCTTCACCGGAGCGGTGATCACGGACGCGCTGGAGATGAAGGGCTCGGTCAAGGCCGCGGGCGGGGTGCCCCAGGCGGCCGTGCGCGCGCTGGCCGCCGGTGCGGACCTGATGTGCATCGGGTCCGTGGTCGACGCCGACCTCGTCGAGGCGACCGTCGCGGAGATCGTCGCCGCGGTCCGTGACGGCCGGCTGCCCGCCGGGCGGCTGGAAGAGGCGTGCGTTCGTGCCGCCGCGCTCGCCGCCTGGACGCTCGGCGAGGGCGCCGACGAGCACGACCCCGACCTGGGGTACGCCGCGGCGCGCCGCGCGGTGCACGTCACGGGATCGGTCGACCTGGACCGGACGCCGCTGGTCGTGCAGATCGAGATCGAGTCCACGATCGCCGAAGGCCGGGTGCCGTGGGGGCTCGCCCCGCACCTGCCCGACGCCGGCCGGCCGGGCGCCCCGGAGCACCTGCGGGTCACCGCCGAGCAGACCACCGTGGACGACCTGGTCGCGGCTGCAGCCGGCCGGCCGATCGTCGTCGTCACCCGGCACACCCACCGCAAACCCGCCGCCCGCGCGCTGATCGAGGCGCTGGTCACGGCGTACCCGGTGATCGTGGTCGAGATGGGGTGGCCGGCCGGCTGGCGGCCTGACGGGGCGAAGGCGTTTTTGCTCACCCACGGGGCGAGCCACGCCAACGGTCGCGCCGCAGCCGAGGCGCTCGGCCTGTGGCCCGCCTGATCCTCACGCGCTCAGCGCCGAGCGTTTCCACGCCTCGTGCGCGGCGCGGGCCTTATTCCACAATCGGTCCACGTCGGCTCCGTCGAGATTCAGCCCGAAATCCCCGGACAGGATCGCGGCCCACTCCTTGCGGTCGGTGACCTCCGATCGGGACACACCTGCCTTGTCGGCACGAGACAACACGCAGCCCCGCAGGGTCAGCGTGTGATCGGCGTACCGTGACTGCACGACGAGCACCCGGACGAACGGGGACTCCGGCGAGGTCGACAGGTGGGCGTGCACCGGCGCGAAGGCGTGCAGTCCTCTCGGGGTGACGTCCAGGTCGAAACCTGGGACGCTGCCCCGCTCGTCATGGTCGAACCGCCAGTACGCACCGGACCGGTGGCTGAGCCGGTAACGGAAGGGCCCCTGCTCCACGGCTGCGGGCCGCAGCGGCAGCGGGTCGCGGAATCCGTCGCCCAGACCCACATCAACCAGCCAGGTGGCCCCGTCGACGGGCACGAGCAGGGCGAGATGATTCCCCCACCCTTCGGAGGCATCGGGCACCGCGCCCCGAACCAGCGTGACACGGTAGCCGAGACTGGCCAGCAGTGCCCCGAACGCTCCGTTGAGGTGGTAGCAGTAGCCACCCCGACCCGTGACGATCCGCGCAGCAGATTCCTGCGGATCGATGGTGGTGGGCCGCCCGAGCTGAATCTCCAGGTTCTCGTACGGAACGCGGTCCAGGTGCACACGGTGCAGCTCACGCAACGCCGCGGCGGACGGCGGGCCGGGATCGTCGATGCCGAGGTGCGCCAGGTACCGGTCACGAAGCTTTCGGTCCAGCGGCTGGAACGTCACAGCCGCAATCCTGCCTGACCACCGAGGTGGCGCCCCATGCCTTTTTCGCGGCCGGGCGTCGCTGTCCCGGCAGCGGCGCTAGGCGCCGCCGGCGGCGCGCCGCACCATCCGGCGCGCCTTGCCGCCGGCGACCCCGGTGGCCCGGAGCAGGTCGTTCGCCGCGATGCGGAGCTGGGAAACGACGACCGTGCCGGAGAAGCCCAAATCCTGCCGATACGCCTTGCCGGCCTTCCGCACCGCATGCAGCACCTGTTCCCGCGCCCGCACCGGCTCTCTGTCAGACAGAAACTCCTCGCGCAGCAACCGGATGGCCTCCGCAAAGTGCTCGATGGCGACGGGCAGGTCGGCCGGCACCGGTTCCCGGTTGCGCAGCGCCGTGCCGATGCGCCGTACCAGACCTCGGCTGTTGCGGAACGCCCGCCCCATGTAGTCGGTGCCCCGACTGTAGGCGTCCAGCGCCGGGCGTCGACGCAACCGGACCGGAGAGAGCCGGGCCACCTCCTGCGCGGCGGTCACCACCTCGCGTAGCATCTTCAGCCGCGGCTCGGGGGCGCGCATCCGGTGCAGGACCTGCTGTGCCGCGTCGGCGTCGCCGTGGACCAGGGCCTTTGCCGAGGCAGCCATGTGCCGGGCGAAAGCGTCCAGCACCGGATCGGCGGCCCGGCGTACGGTGCGCAACGGCCTGAGCGGAACGAGCACGAGCGCCACCAGCAGGCCGACCGCTCCCCCGATCAGCGCGTTGATGGTGCGGGGCAGCTCCAGGTCGGGGTTCGCCGGCGTGAGGGTGGCGATCAACACTGCGGTACCGCCGGCCTGGGTCATCAGGGCGCCAGGGCCGCGGGCAAGCGCCGCCGCGAGGACGGCCAGGAAGACGATCACGCCGGTCTGCCACGATCCGGTGCCGGTGAACTTGATCAGGAGGTCACCCGCTGCGATGCCGACCAGCACGCCGACGATCAGCTCGAGGGTACGCCGGGCCCGGTTGCCCAGCGCTGCGGCGATCACGGCCACTGCCGACGCGGGCGCGAAGGTCGGATCCGGATAGCCGAACAACTGCCGGGCGATGATCCAGGCCAGCTCGCCGGTACGCTGCGAGCCGCATAGCGACGAGTACCCGGCCCGGCCGAGCCACGAACCTGCCTGGCGCGAAACGGGCCCGAACCCACGTTCGACGCACGGGCGCCACCCGCCGTTGCTAGGTTGCGTGCATGGTCCCCGCGGGGGGCGTCCCGATCCGAAGCTGGCGCAACGCCGTCTTCGTCGTGTTCGCACTCAACGGCGTCGCCCTGGCCTCCTGGACCTCGCGCACCCCCACCGTCCGGGACGGCCTGCACGCCTCCACCACCCAGATGGGGTTGATCATCTTCGGTCTGGCGGCCGGATCTGTCGTCGGCCTGACCGCGTCGAGTCATCTCATCGCCCGCATCGGCGGCCGTACCGCGATCCGGATCTCCCTGCTCGGCGCCGCCGCCGGGCTCGCCGTCGTGGGGCTCGCCGTGACCGCGTCGAGCCAACTGCTGACCGTCGGCGGGCTGCTGCTGTTCGGGCTGGGCTACGGCCTGTGCGATGTGGCGATGAACCTGGAAGGCGCCGCGATGGAGCGGGTCCGGGAGCGCACCCTGCTGCCGATCTTCCACGCCGTCTTCAGTCTCGGCACCCTCATCGGCGCGGGTGTCGGCACGCTCGCCGAGACCGTCGACACTCCGTTGCTCGCGCACCTGACGCTCGTGGCCGTCGTGATCGCGGTGTCGGCGCTGGCCCTGGCGCGCTACATCCCGGCCCACTCCGACCGGCAGCACCCACACGACGACAGGGGGCAGGCACCGGTCACCGCCCGGGAACGGTTCGCTGTCTGGCACGAACGGCGCACCCTGCTGCTCGGGGTGGTGGTGCTCGGCCTGGCCTTCGCCGAGGGCTCCGCCAACGACTGGCTGGCGCTGGCCATGGTCGACGGTCACCACGTCGCCAACAACATCGGCGCTTTGGCACTGGGTGTCTTCGTCGCGGCGATGACCATAGGTCGGGTCGCCGGGGTCAAGGTCGTGGACGCGGTCGGCCGGGTGCCCGTACTCCGGGTGTCCGCCGCGCTCGCGGTGGCGGGGCTGGCAGTCATGATCTACATCCCGAGCGTGTGGCTCGCCATGGCCGGGGTGGCGCTGTGGGGCTTGGGGGCCGCGCTCGGGTTCCCGGTCGGCCTGTCGGCGGCGGCCGACGAGCCCCGGCTGGCCGCGGCCCGGGTCAGTGCCGTGTCGATCATGGGGTACATCGCCTTCCTCGCCGGCCCGCCCGCGCTCGGCCTGCTCGGTGACCGGATCGGCCTGCTGTACTCGCTGAACGCCGTGATCGTGCTGGTGGTTGTCTCCGGGTTCGCCGCCGGCGCCGCCCGGCCGATCGATCGTGCTCGAAACCGATGACGTTTAGCAGCCCTCGGATCAGGTACACGAGTGCGGGAGCGCCAGCCAGGCAGGGAGCGGAGCATGGCAGACCAGGCCGCCGGGGGGACGGGGCGGCTGATCCGCGGGCGGGGTCGGCCGCGCGGGCAGCCCAACGTCGTGTTCATCCTCGCCGACGATCTGGGCTGGGCCGACCTGGGGTGCTACGGCTCGTCCACGATCCGTACCCCGAACCTGGACCGGCTGGCGGCCGAGGGACTGCGCTTCACGCACGGCTATGCATGCTCGCCGTGGTGCTCCTCCACCCGCATCGGGCTGTACACCGGGCGCTTCCCGGGTCGCCTGCCGGCCGGGCTGGAGGAGCCGCTGGTCACCCGTGCGGAGGGCAACGGAATCCCACCGGAGCATCCCAGCCTGCCGTCGCTGCTGGCCGACGTCGGCTACGAGACGGCGATGTTCGGCAAGTGGCATTGCGGGTGGCTGCCGTGGTACAGCCCGCTGCGCCTCGGGTTCCAGACCTTCTTCGGCAACCTCGACGGCGCCATCGACTACTTCGAGCACCTCGACACCCTGGGCAGTCCGGACCTGTACGAAGGGGAGACACCGGTGTCACAGGCCGGCTACTACACGTGGTTGCTCTCCGACCGTGCCGCCGAGTTCGTCTCCGCCGACCGGGATCGCCCCTTCTACCTCCAGCTCAACTACACCGCCCCGCACTGGCCCTGGGAAGGCCCCGAGGACCGCGACACCGGCGAGCTGATCCGCGCCCGCTTCGCCGAGGAGCGCAAGATCTCCCCACTGCTGCATCTCGACGGCGGCTCGCTGGCCAAGTACGGCGAACTGGTGGAGGCCATGGACGAAGGCGTCGGCCGGGTGCTCACCGCGCTGGAGCGGGCGGGCCGTGCCGAGGACACCATCGTCGTATTCACCTCCGACAACGGCGGAGAGCGCTGGTCGAAGAACTGGCCGTTCGTGGGCGAGAAGGGCGACCTCACCGAGGGCGGCATCCGGGTGCCGCTGATCCTGCGCTGGCCGGCTGCCGTCGCCGGCGGGCAGGTGACCGACTGCCCGGCCGACACACTGGACCTGACGGCCACGCTGATCGAGGCGGCCGGGACGGCACCCGATCCCGACTGGCCGCTCGACGGGGTCAGCCTGCTCTCCTGGCTCGCGGAGGGGACGGACTTTCCCGCGCGCGACCTGTTCTGGCGCACCTCGAACCAGGGGGCGCTGCGGCGCGGGGCGTTCAAGTACCTGCGTGACCGCCGGGACCGGGCCGTGCTGGGCAACTGGCCGCGCCGTCCCGGCGAATTCCACCTGTTGTACGACGTGACCGTGGACGGCCGGGAGCGGGCCGACATCGCCAGCGACCATCCCGATGTCGTCGATGAGCTGCGGGCGGCCTGGGAACGCATCGCCGCAGACCTGGTGCCCTATCCCCCGGAACACCCCGGGGTGCCCGGTCCGCCGCCGTCCGGCGCCACGGTCAGCGCCCCGGACTGATCGACCGGACCTTGCCGAGGGATCCGCTGGCCCGATCTCTGGGGCGTGGGGCCGGTCAGCCGTTCGCGGCGGCGGTACGCACGAGCGTGCGGATCTGACGCAGCAGGACCGACAGCGCGGCCAGGTCGGCTCGCGAATCCTCGAAGTCGGCGATCGCCTTGCGGGTCAGGGTGATCGACGCCGCGTTGGCGTGCTCCCACGCCGTCACCCGCTCCTGCGGGCCGTCCGCGTCGGGCGTCGAGGCGAGCACCTCGCCGGTCAGCGCGGCGAGCGCCGCGTACAGGTCGTAGCGCAGCGCCATCCGGGCCAGCGTCTGCCACCGGTCCTGCCGCGGCAGCGCCGAGATCTTCGACAGCAGGTCGTCGACCCGGAACCGCTCCGACAGCACGAAGTAGACCCCGGCCACCTCGGCCACGTCCCGGCCCGTCGCGCGGGCGACCTCGACGACGTCAACCAGCCCGAAGCCGTACACGATCCGGGTCGTCTGGTACGCCAGGTCGCGCGGGATGCCGAGCGAGACGAGCTGGTCCGCGTACCCGCGCACACCCTCGGCCTCCCGGCCCCTAAACAGCGTGTCGACCTCGGGCAGCAGCCGGGACACGCCGGGCCGCAGGCGACCGATCTCGGCCTCCACGTCCAGCGGCGCGCGCCGGTTCTGCAACAGCCAACGCACCAGCCGGTCGAGCAGGCGCCGCGCCCCCAGGTACACCGCGACCTGCGCCTCGGCCGGCACCCGGTTGTCGAGCGCCTGCACCGCCGCCCACAGTTCGCGCAGGCCGAACACCTCACGCGCGATCACGTAGGCGCGCAGCACGTCCTCGGGCGCCGCCCCAGTCTCCTCGACCGCCCGGTACACGAACGAGATCCCGCCGCGGTTCACCGCCTCGTTGACCAACGCGGTGGTGACGATCTCCCGGCGCAGCGGGTGATCGACCATCCGGTCGGCGAACCGCTCCCGCAGCGGGGTCGGGAAGTAGTCGCGCAGCACCTGGCTGGTCCACGGGTCGTCGGGCAGCGACGAGGCGACGATCTCCTCCTTCAGTGTGATCTTCGAGTGGGCCATCAGCACGGCCAGCTCCGGCGTCGTCAGCCCGGTGCCGGCCGCCTGCCGCGCCGCCAGCTCCTCGTCGCCGGGCAGCGCCTCGAGCGCCCGGTCCACCCGGCCGGCCCGCTCCAGATCGCTGATCATCCGCCGGTGCACCGGCAGCAGCAGGTGGGCCTGCGCCCGCGCATTGACCAGCGCCCGGGCCTGGTCGTAGTTGGTCCGCAGCACCAGCTCGGCGACCTCGTCGGTCATCTCCGCCAGCAGCGCGTCGCGCTCGTCCAGGGTCAGCTCGCCGTCCTGGACCGCCCCGCCCAGCAGGATCTTGATGTTGACCTCGTGGTCCGAGCAGTCCACGCCGCCCGAGTTGTCGATGAAGTCGGCGTTGATCAGGCCGCCGGCCTGGTCGGGGCCGCCCTTGGCCGCGTACTCGATGCGGCCCCGCTGGGTGAACCCGAGGTTGCCGCCCTCGCCGACCACCCTGCAGCGCAACTGGTCGCCGTTGACCCGAACCGCGTCGTTGGCCTTGTCCCCGCACTCCGCGTGCGACTCGCTCGACGCCTTGACGTAGGTGCCGATCCCGCCGTTGTACAGCAGGTCCACCGGGGCCTGCAGGATCGCCTTGATCAGCTCCGGCGGGGACAGCTCCAGCGTCGACCCGTCGTCGGGGCCCGGGATGCCCAGCGCCGCCCGCGCCTCGGGCGAGACCGGGATCTTCTTGGCGGTACGCGACCACACGCCGCCGCCCGGCGAGATCAGCGCCCGGTCGTAGTCGTCCCACGACGAGCGGGGCAGCTCGAACAGCCGCTTGCGCTCCTCGTAGGAGGCCGCGGCGTCCGGGTCGGGGTCGATGAAGATGTGCCGGTGGTCGAAGGCGGCCACCAGCCGGATGTGCTTGGAGCGCAACATCCCGTTGCCGAACACGTCACCGGACATGTCGCCGATGCCGACGACGGTGAAGTCCTGCGTCTGCGTGTCCACTCCGAGTTCGCGGAAGTGCCGCTTGACCGACTCCCACGCGCCGCGGGCGGTGATGCCCATCTTCTTGTGGTCGTAGCCGGCCGAGCCACCGGACGCGAACGCGTCGCCGAGCCAGAAGTCGTACGCCGCCGAGACCTCGTTGGCGGTGTCGGAGAACGTGGCGGTGCCCTTGTCCGCGGCGGCCACCAGGTACGGGTCGTCGCCGTCGTGGCGCACGACGTCCTCGGGCGGCACGACCTTGCCGCCCACCAGGTTGTCGGTCACGTCCAGCATGCCGGAGATGAACATGCGGTAGCAGGCGAGCGCTTCGTCACGGTCCCCGGGCGCCCGTTTGAGCACGAACCCGCCCTTCGCGCCGCCGGGCACGATCACCGCGTTCTTCACGGTCTGGGCCTTGACCAGCCCCAGGACCTCGGTGCGGAAGTCCTCCCGGCGGTCCGACCAGCGCAGCCCGCCGCGCGCCACCTGCCCGAAGCGCAGGTGCACGCCCTCGAACCGCGGCGAGTAGACGAAGATCTCGTGATGCGGCCGGGGTTCGGGCAGGTCCGGGACCATCCGCGGGTCCAGCTTGAACGTCGTGTACGACTTGGGCCGACCGTCCGCGCCGCGCTGGAAGAACGAGGTGCGCTGGGTCGCCTGCATCAACGTCAGGTAGGCGCGCAGGATGCGGTCCTGGTCGAGGCTGGTCACCGCGTCCAACTGCCGGCCGATCGCGGTGACGAGCTCCTCGCTCTGCCGGGCGCGGTCAAAGTCGGACAGGGGCAGCCGCGGGTCGAACCGGGTCTCGAAGAGCGCCACCAGCAGCGCGGCGATCCCCGGGTAGGCCCGGAACGTCTTCTCCATGTAGTCCTGCGAGTAGACCGTGCCGGCCTGCCGCAGGTACTTCGCGTACGCCCGCAGCACGACCACCTGCCGCCAGGTCAGCCCCGCGCGCACGACGAGTTCGTTGAACCCGTCCACCTCGGCCTCGCCCCGCCACGCGGCGGAGAACGCGTTCTCCACGTGCGGGCGCACCTCACCGGTGATCAGCGTGCCGTCCGGGATGGCCAGACCGAAGTCGTACAGGTAGATGGTGGCGTCGGCGCGGCGGATCTCGTACGGCCGCTGGTCGGTGACCTGCACGCCGAGCGAGTGCAGCACCGGCAGCACCGCGGACAGCAGCATCGGCTCGCCGTGCCGGTAGACCTTGAACCGCACGTCCGAGTCGTCCTCGCGGCGGCGGTACAGGTGCATCGCCAGCTGGCCGGGCTCCTCCAGCAGCTCCAGCTTGGCCAGGTCCTTGGCCGCCTCGTACGGCGTGTGCTCGTCCTTGTAGGACTGCGGCAGCGCCTCGCCGTAGCGGGCGATGAGCGCCTTGGCCTGCTCGTCCCCGACCGTGCGCTCGAGCACCAGCCGGAGGTCGTCGTCCCACAGCCGGGTGGCGTCGGACAGCAGCTCGGCCAGCACGTCCTCGTCGACGTAGCCGGGCGGGTTCGCCGGATCGGTACGCACGATGTAGTGCAGGCGGGCCAGCATCGACTCGCTGACCCGGGTGGTGTGGTCGACCCCGACCCCGTTCAGCTCACGCAGCAGGATCTCCTGGATCTTCATCCGGTTCGGCTCGGTGAACCGGTCCCGCGGCAAATAGACCAGGCAGGAGATGAACCGGCCGTACCCGTCGCGGCGCAGGAACACCCGCACCTGGCGGCGACCGGCCATCCGCAGCACGCCGATCACCGACCGGTACAGGTCGTCGGTCTTGATCTGGAACAGCTCGTCGCGCGGGTAGGTCTCCAGGATCTCCAGCAGGGTCTTGCCCGAGTGGCTGCGCGGTGACAGCCCCGACCGGTCGATGACCTCGGCCACCTTGCGCCGCACCACGGGCAGGTCGCGCACCGGGGTCCGGTACGCGGCATTGGAGAACAGCCCGAGGAAACGCCGCTCCCCGACCACGTTGCCGTCGGCGTCGAAGACCTTGAAGCCGATGTAATCCAGGTACGTGTTGCGGTGGACGGTGGAGCGGGAGTTCGCCTTGGTGATGATCAGGAGGCGCTTCGCCAGCACCTGCGCGTACGCCTCGGGGGCGAGCGTGGACAGCACCCGGGGCGTGGGCTGGTCCTGGCGCAGGATGCCGAGCCCGGTGCCCGGCTTCGCGCGCAGCGTCAGCTGCCCGTCCGCGCCGGTCACCAGGTCGTACTCGCGATAGCCGAGGAACGTGAAGTGGTCGTCGGCCAGCCAGCGCAGCAGCTCGACCGAGTCGGTGATGTCCTTGTCCGGCACGGGCAGGTCGGCGCTGGCCAGTTCGTCGGCGAGCTCGAGGGCCCGGGTGCGCATCCGCGGCCAGTCCTCGACCGCCTCGCGCACGTCCGTGAGCACCCGTTGCAGGTCCCGGCGCAGCTTCTCGACCGCGGCGTCGCCGTGCACCCGGTCGATCTTCAGGCGCATCCAGCTCTCGACCAGGTCGCCGGGGCGCGCGTCCTCCGGCTCGACCCCGGGGCGCAGCTCCACCAGCCGGCCCGCCGCCTCCCGGTGTACCACCACCTGCGGGTGCACCGCCTGCTCGATGTCGATGCCGCGGGCGGTGAGCGCGCCGGTCACCGAATCCACCAGGAACGGCATGTCGTCGGTGACGATCTCCAGGACCGTGTGGTTGCCGCCCGGTGGCGTCGCGATCTGCAGCTTGAGCTCGCCCGGCAGCCGCTGCTCGGCGAGCTTGCGGTGGGCGACGGTGGCGGCGACGAGATCCTGCGCCACGTCGCCGACCAGCTCCTCGTCCGGCGCCAGTCGCCAGTAGTGGCCGACCAGGTCAGGCAACTGCGGATCGGTGTCTTGCGCCTCGGCGGCGAGCCGGACCGCCTCGGCGATCAACCGCTCGGCGTTCGGGACGGCGTCGTCGAGATCGCTGTCCTCGGCGTCGTCGAACGTCGCGGAGGTCGGTCCGTCGAGAAGCGTGTCGACACTGGCCCCAGGATCAAGCACGGGCCCCGGTTGCATCGGCTCCCACTCCCCTCCACCCACCACACTGTGGGTGTCCGTACGACCAAGCGTAGGCCCTCGCGCGCGCGGCACCTAGCCGGGAACCTCTTGGTCGACAACCGTTGGCGACGGATTCGCGACAGCGCGGGCGGACCGGTCAGCCGACGATGTACGCCGATCAGGCATGATCGCTCCGGCCCCGACCGCGAGGAGATCTCATGCGCGCGCACCCACCCGCCCGTCGGCGCGTCGCCACCCTGACCGCGCTCGCCTGCACGCTGGCGGTCGCGCTCGTCGGCTGCTCGCGCGGGGAGGATCCGCAGGCCACGCTGACCGCCTTCCTCGACGGGTGGCGCAGCGGCAACCTCGACCGCGTCGGGTTCGTCGACGCCCAGGGCAACGGCGTGGCGGCCGCCGAGGTCGTCGAGGAGATCAGGTCGCTGTCCGGGGAACTCGTCGCGAGCCCGCCGACGCTGCGCGTGAGCAGGAAACCGGAGGTTTCCGAGGACCTCGCGACGGCGGAGATCACCGTCGACTGGCCGATCGGGCACGCGGTCTCCTGGACGTACCAGTCGCCGGTCCAGCTCACCCGCACCGAGGGCAAGTGGCGGATGGTGTGGCGTCCGGCCGTCGTACACCCCGAGCTCACGAACGGCGACCAGCTCGGCGTGCGGCGCACCCCGGCGGCCCGGGCCCCGATCCTGGACGGG